>JAXDRN010000001.1:0-19034 GCA_034090985.1 Rothia sp. (in: high G+C Gram-positive bacteria)
TCCTGGGTGTAGGTCAGGGCGCTGGGGTAGTCGACCGGGGCAGGCGGATTGTGGTTAGACGCAAAGTAAGACAGGGTGAAAGTATAGCTCTGACCTGCCGAAACGGTGAAGGTCTCGGCCTTAGACTCGGGGTCACCCTCGGGAAGGGAGTCCCCCCGGAAGACCAGGGCATGGGGGCCGGCCATACCCACCAGCATGTCGGCGGACGGGTCGGGGGCACCGGTAGCGTCCACTCCCTCGTAGCGGGTCACCCAGGGAACCGTCTTACCGTAATCAAAACGCAGGGCCAGCTCGTGGTACATGGTGACCTCGCCGGTGAGCCCTTCGACATTGCGGACAATGGTGGTACCACCGGAAAGGGGCATGAACTCGGTGACGCGCACCGACGCCTCCCCCACAAACCAGACGGTCTGCAGAATAAAGGTGTTCTCGCGGTAGGAGCGTTCGGTGCGGACTTCTTCAACCGGGGCGGGATTGACCGACTCAAGGGGAGCCAGTAGCCAGCGTCCGTGTTCCCGCTCCCCCAGAAGGGCGGCAAAGACCGCGCGGGAGTCAAAGCGCGGGGCGCAGAACCAGTCAATGGAGCCGCTTCGCGACACCAGCGCACCGGTATTCATATCTGAGAGCAGGGCGTAATCCTCGATGAAAGAAGCCATAGAACCAGTCTAACAGGGCGCTTAGTATCGACCGGCGGTACTGAAGGTAATCGAAATTTTCATTAGCGCGTTCTTTTTCCGCACCTATGGCAATTTCGGTTACTTTCAAGAAACCACCCTCTTGTCAACATACCCCTAGGGGGTATATGTTTAAGGCATGAGCGAAGAACACTGCGCCACCCACCAGGCCAGCCCGCACGAGGGGCACCAGCACGGCTACACCGCCGACAAGGACGCCTACCTCAAGCGCCTGCGCCGCATCGAGGGGCAGGTACGCGGCATCCAGCGCATGGTTGATGAGGACGTCTACTGCATCGACATCCTTACCCAAGTCTCTGCCATCAACAAGGCCCTGCACAGCGTCTCCATCCAGTTACTGGAAGACCACGTACGGCACTGCGTCGTCGAAGCTGCCACCCAGGCAGAGGCCACCGGCGACTCCGCCCCGCTTGACGACAAAATCAGTGAGGCCATGGCAGCTATCAGCCGCCTGGTCAAAAGCTAAAAACCCCAAAAGCGGCGGGAGTCTACCGCTTCCCGCCAGATTAAGTAGGGGCATCTAAGCCCCTGACCGAAGGAGGAAACCCATGTCAGCAACCATTGTTAAGGCAAGCGGCCTAACCTGCAACCACTGCGCTATGAGCGTGCGCGAAGAAATCGAAGAGATTGAGAACGTCAGCAGTGTAGAGGTTGATGTGGTCAAGGGCGGCGAATCTACCGTCACCATCAACCACACTGGCGACCTGGATGCCGCCGCCGTTTCAGCCGCCATCGAAGAAGCCGGCTTCACCCCCGTCGCCTAATCTTCTGACGAGCTTTGGAGGGCGGCTTTACCCAGGGGTGAGCACCTCTCCCTATGGGGTGCGGACGCGCGTCTCTGCCAACTAACCTTCTCGCGGGCTCGCAAGCTCGCGCGCGATTCATGCCAGACCCAGCCGGTTGGCTGCGGACGCGCGTCCGCCCCAAGCACCCTGCAAGCACCGGCTAACTAACAAACAAACTAAGTGAAAGAAGGCGTTATGCCAACCCAATCCACCGCTGAGGTTTTCACCGGTGATACCCGCATCGTGAATCTGAACGTGGGAGGCATGACCTGTGCCTCCTGCGTGGGGCGGGTGGAGCGCAAGCTCAAGAAAATTGGGGTGGAACCCTCAGTCAATCTGCCGCTGGAAACCGCCCGCGTAGTTGCACCGACTTCTATAACCGATGAGCAGCTGATTGAAACTATTGAGAAAGCTGGCTACAGGGCCAGTCTCAAGCAGGAGGCCCTGGAGCCGGCAGAGGAGGCCGGGCAGGATTCGCTGGCCCCGCGCCTGTGGGTAGCGGCTGTTTTTACCCTGCCGGTCTTTCTGATATCCATGTTTGCTACCTTTCAGTTCCCCCACTGGGGCTGGGTGGTCGCAGCCCTGACCCTGCCGGTGGCCACCTGGGCGGCTATGCCCTTCCACCGCCCGGCCTGGACTAACCTGCGGCACGGGTCCTTTACCATGGACACCCTCATTTCTCTGGGTGTGGTTGCCTCCTACGCTTTTTCGCTCTGGCAGCTGGCCATGGATCCGGCTATGACCGCCCATGCCGGGCATGGGACGGCTGCCGGTCACGGCATGGACCACATGCTCTACTTCGATGCCGCCGCCATGATTACCTTCTTTCTGCTGGCTGGCCGCACCATTGAGCACCGTACCGCCCGGCGGTCCTCCCAGGCCCTGCGGGCTCTGCTGAATCTGGGGGCTAAGTCAGCTACGGTCTTGCAGGGCGGTCGGCAGGTTCAGATTCCGGTGAAGGATCTGCTGCCTGGCGATATTTTTCTGGTGCGTCCCGGCGAGAAAATCGCGGTAGACGGCCAGGTTCTTGAGGGACGTTCGGCGGTGGATACTTCCCTACTGACCGGTGAGTCTGTGCCGGTTGAGGTAGAGGCTGGGGACTCAGTCGTTGGGGCGACCGTCAACACCTCCGGTTCTCTGACAGTGCGGGCAACCCGGGTAGGGGCCGATACTGTGCTGGCCCAGATGAGCCGCACCGTGGCCGAGGCCCAGTCCACTAAGGCTCCTATCGCCCGCCTGGCAGATAGGGTTTCTGCGGTTTTTGTTCCGATTGTCATTGGGCTGGCCCTGGCCACCCTGGCAGGCTGGTTGCTGTTGACCGGAGACCTCAACGCTGCCTTTACCGCAGCCGTGTCGGTGCTGGTCATTGCCTGCCCCTGCGCCCTGGGCCTGGCTACTCCTACGGCCCTGCTGGCGGGTACTTCACGCGGGTCCCAGCTGGGTATTCTGATTCGCTCAGCCCAGGTGCTCGAATCCACCAAGCGCCTGACCACCGTGGTGCTCGATAAGACCGGCACCGTGACCACCGGGGCTCTGGCTCTGGCTGAGGTGATTCCCCTGGCAGGTTTTGGGGGTCAGGACGCCGCCCGCCTGCTGGCGCTGGCCGGGGCGGCTGAGTCTCGCTCGGAGCACCCCATTGCCCGGGCTATTACTCAGGCAGCCCAGGCTGAAGCATATCTGCAGGGGCAGGCCCTGCCGCAGGTCACTGATTTTGCCTCCTCCCCCGGCGGGGGCGTGCGGGCCACCCTACACGAAGAGGTTTCCGCAGGTGAGAGCCGGGAGGTTACTGTGCTGGTGGGCCAGCCCAGCTTCCTTGTCTCTGAAGGCGTTGAGCTGAGTGAAGCCCACAGCCGCGCCCTGCTGGCCGAGCAGGAGGCCGGGCGCACCACTGTCGTCCTTGCTATCGGGGGGCAGCCCGCTGCCCTGCTGGCCCTGCAGGACACACCCAAGGCCGGGGCGTCCGAGGCTCTGGCCGAGCTGCGGGCTCTGGGTCTTACCCCGGTTCTGCTGACCGGGGACGCCGAGCCCGTCGCCCGCGCTGTGGCAGCCGAGGTGGACATTGCCCCGGCGGACGTCTACGCGGGGGTCAGCCCGTCCGATAAGCTGGCCACCATCACCCGCCTGCAGGAGGGCGGGGTGGGGGTCGCCATGGTGGGCGACGGTGTGAATGACGCAGCCGCCCTGGCCAAGGCCGATGTGGGCGTGGCCATGGGGTCGGGCACCGACGTGGCTATGGAGGCTGCCGATATGACCATTGTGCGCAGCGACTTGAGCTCACTACCGACGGCCATTCGACTCTCACGGGCAACCCTGCGCCTCATTAAGAGCAACCTCTTCTGGGCCTTTGCCTACAACACGGTGGCTATTCCGGTGGCAGCAGCCGGCCTGCTCAACCCCATGATTGCAGCAGCAGCCATGGCCTTCTCCTCAGTCTTCGTGGTACTCAACTCCACCCGCCTGTTCCGCTTTTCCTAACACCCCAACCAACGCCCCAGGAGGCACCTATGAAAACCCTACCCACCCGCGTCCTCGCCCTCGCTGCCCTATCTCTGCTGGCTCTGACCGCCTGCGGGTCCAACGAGTCAAATGCTAAAAACGAGGCTGAGGCTCTGGTCTCGTCAGCTGCCGCAGCCCACGCTGATCACGCCAACCACCCGACAGATGGCGGGCCCGCACCTGCCGGTATCGCTGAAGCATCAGACCCCACCTACCCGGTTGGCACCGAGGTTGTTCTCGCCGCTGACCACATGAGTGGTATGGACGGAGCCACCGCCACCATCGTGGGCGCCTACCAGACCTACACCTACTCGGTGAACTACACCCCTACCGATGGCTCTGACCCCGTCACCGACCACAAGTGGGTTGTGCAGGAAGAACTGGCGGACGCCGGGAGTGAGCGCCTTTCCGACGGCGCCCCCGTGACCATCGAGGCTGAGCACATGACCGGCATGAAGGGAGCTGAGGGAACGGTTGAGTCATCCACCGATGAGACCGTTTATATGGTGGACTTCACTTCCAGTGGCATGACCATGAAGAACCATAAGTGGGTCACTGAATCCGAGATTGAAGGGGTCAAGTAACTCCTCATTCTCAAAGGGACCACGAAACTTCAAAAGGACCGCATACTATGCGGTCCTTTTGAAGAAATGAGGTCCCCTTGCTAGGGGCGGGAACGGGGGTTAGAGCGCGGGCTTGATATCGCGGACGATTGCCTCCAGCTGGCGCAGGTTGAAGTCCACTCCCAGCATGTTGGGAATGGTCACCAGCAGGGTATCTGCCTCTGCCACAGCCTCGTCTTGGGCCAGTTCTTCGGCGATTTTGTCGGGCTCGCCAATGTAGCTCTTGCCAAAGCGGGAGACGGCTCCGTCTAGGATTCCTACCTGGTCTTGGCCTTCAGCTTGGGCTCGCAGGCCAAAGTAGTGCTGGCTTTCCTGGTCGATGATGGGGATGATGGAGCGTGAGACTGAGGTACGGGGGCTGCCCTGGTGCCCGGCATCTGCCCAGGCCTGCTTGAAGATACGTAATTGCTCGGCCTGCAGCTGGTCAAAGGGCACTCCGGTATCTTCCAACAGCAGGGTGGAGGACATGAGGTTCATGCCTTCTTCACCGGCCCAGCGGGCGGTGTCGCGGGTGGCTGCGCCCCACCAGATTCGTGTGGGCAGGCTGGGGGATTGGGGGGTGATGGGGTCAAGCTGACCGGGGTTGGATAGGTTTTTGGCGATGCCTTGGCCGGCGATGGCCTGGCGGAAGAGGGCGGTGTGGCGGCGGGCCATGTCTGCTTCGTCTTCGCCGTCGGCGGGTAGGTAACCGAAGTGGGCAAAGCCCTTGTAGACGGTTTCGGGTGAGCCGCGGGAGATGCCTAGCTGTAGGCGTTCTTTGCCGGCGATGAGGTCAACCATGGCTGCTTGTTCTGCCATGTAGAGGGGGTTTTCGTAGCGCATGTCGATGACGCCGGTGCCTAGTTCGATGCGGGAGGTTCGGGCTCCTGCGGCGGCTAGTAGGGGGAAGGGGGACATTTGCTGCTGGGCGAAGTGGTGGACCCGGTAGAAGGCTCCGTCTAGGCCGAGTTCTTCAGCGCCGATGGCTAGGTCGATGCCCTGGTGGAGCATGTCGGCTGCGGTGCGGGTTTGGGAGCCGGGGTAGTTGCCGTAGTGGCCGAAGGAGAGGAAGCCTATTTTTTCTGCCATGGTTTTTTCCTTTCAGGTGTGCTTTCCCTACAAAAAATACTTTACCAGGAAAGTATTTTTTTAGGAAGGGGCACCCACGCAGCAGACCCCTACCCCCAGGAAGCGCAGGGCCCCGCAAGCAAGCCCTAGAGGGCAGGGCAGCTAGGAATCAGCCAGAATCCTAGCCCGGTAGGCAGAAGGAGACTCCCCATACTCGGCCCGAAAGGCCTTACTCACATAGGAGGGGTCAAAAAGGGCATAGCGGGCACTAATCACCTGCACCGAATCTGCCCGATAGAGGGGATTAGCCAAGTCCTCCCTAATCCGCTCCAGGCGGCGGGTTCGAATAAAGCGGGAAACACTCTGATCCTGGGCAGCAAAGCGGCCATGCAGGTGACGAAGGGAAACATAAAGGGCCTCTGCAATGCGTCCGGGCCCAAGGTCAGGCTCAGCCAGGTGCTCTTCTATGTAGGCTACAGCCTGGTAGTAGAGCATATTAGAAGGCTGGCGGCCAGCCTGCTTAGACTCCGCCACCATAACCGTCAATAGCATTTCCAGGGCGGAGCGCACCAGGGCCAGGGCGTGCGGACCCCGCAGCTCCTCAAGGTTGGTAGCTAGCTGCTCAAAGAGGGGGACGGCAAACTTGCCTAGGCCCTGGCAGTCCCTGACGGGGGTGGCTGTAATGAGCCCTAGATAGTCTGAGCCCAGGTGAACAAATTTCTGGGGAAAGAGAACGATCAGGCTGCGCTGATCTGCCCTGTAGTCAAGCCGGTAGGGGCGGCTGGTGACATAGAGGGCAAGGCTCCCTGCCTCTAGGGTGCAGGTTCGCCCGTCCTGGGTAATAGTGGCCTGCCCCTCCAGTTGCAGGCTGAGCTTGCAGTAGCCACCCTGGGCCAGATCAGCGGCGACAGGTTCCCGGGTTACAGTATGGGCCGGGGTTTGCATATCAAAGAGGTGAACATCGCCCAGTGAGGCCCTGCGGACGCTGGCCTGGAAGTTATCTGGGGCTGGGGCCTCTATGCTGAGGGGGCCAAAACTTTCTTGGGCACCTGCAATCCACTGGGGCAGGTTCATAGGTTCATGCCGTTGAAAACTATAGGGTTTTGGGGCTTCTTGCTGCATGCCTAACCTTTCGGGGTTGGGCTTGTAACCAACCTGGGCAGTTGTAAGCTGGCGCACCCTGATACAAGGTCTTTGCACGGGCTACCTAACACCAGCATATTCGTGACTTACATCATAGATTTAAGTTTATTCAAGAGCAAGGAGCCCATCATGCCCTCCCTACCTACCAGCTACGAAGATCTTCTAGAGAGAATCACCCAAGGAGGAAGCCGAGAGGTCTTAGACCCGGCTACCGAAGAGGTTATTGGCCTAGCCCCCCAGCTAGGCCTTGAAGACCTTGATGCAGCCGTCAGCAGGGCCCAGGCCGCCCAAGGAGCCTGGGCAGCCCTCAGCCATGCTGAACGGAGCGACTACCTGATGAAGATGGCTGATGCCATCGAAGCGAGCGCCGAACCTCTTGCCCAGCTACTCTCCCGGGAGCAGGGCAAGCCCCTCAACGGCCCTAATGCCCGCTTTGAGGTAGCTGGTTGCGTCGCCTGGACCCGGGCGACGGCCTCCTTTGGCTTAGAGGAAGAAACCCTGGTTGATGACGGCCAAACCCGAGCCGTGCTTAACTACCGGCCCATTGGCGTGGTTGGTGGCATTGGCCCCTGGAACTGGCCCCTGCTGATTACTATCTGGCAGATTGCCCCGGCCCTGCGCATGGGCAACACCATTGTGCTCAAGCCTTCTGAGTACACCACCTTGAGCGTGCTGGCCCTCGTTGAGGTTATCAACAGTGTGCTCCCCCAGGATCTTGTGCAGATTATTCCGGCCACCCCAGAGGTGGGGGCGGCCATGAGCACCCACCCGGGGATTGATAAGATCACCTTTACTGGCTCGACTGCCACCGGCAAGAAGATTGCAGCCTCTACCGCCAGCAGCCTCAAGCGCCTGACCCTGGAACTGGGCGGCAACGACGCTGGGATTGTTCTTGACGATGCCGACCCTAAGGCCATTGCTGAGGGCCTCTTCTGGGGTGCCTTTATCAATACTGGCCAGACCTGTGCCGCCCTCAAGCGCCTCTATGTGCCTGACTCTCTTTACGAGCAGGTCTGCGACGAGCTGGTTGCCGTTGCCCGGAACATGCCTATGGGTGTGGGCCTAGAGGAGCAGAACGTCTTAGGCCCCCTGCAGAACAAGGCCCAGTACGATATTGTGGCTCATCTGGTGCAGAAGGCTAAGGATTCTGGGGCCCGTATCCTTCTTGGGGGCAATCCTGACCAAGAGGCCAGGGGTTTCTTCTACCCCACTACCCTGGTGGCCGATATTGATAAGAATAACCCCCTGGTTCTTGAGGAGCAGTTTGGCCCGGCCCTGCCGATTATCCGCTACTCCAGCCTGGAAGAAGCCCTCGAAGAGGCTAATAGGCTAGATGTGGGCTTAGGTGCCTCGGTCTGGTCATCGAATATTGAGCGGGCCCGAGAGGTTGCCGCTAAGGTTCAGGCTGGCACCGTCTGGATTAATAAGCACGGCGCGATTGACCCCCGTATTCCCTTCGGTGGCATTAAGACTTCTGGCTACGGCCTGGAGTTCGGCCTTGAAGGTCTCAAGCAGATGGGCCTGCCACAGGTTATCTGCGAGTAAGCCGGCCCCCAGTTGCCCCGTCCGGACGTGCCCGGGCGGGGCAGCTGCCTTGAGGCCCCTGTGTGCGGGGGGCAAAAAAAATTACTGACCGAGCGTTAAAAAATTCTTACCCAGACCTGTTGCCAGGCCCGGGTTTTCGTATATGATTTCAAATAAATGTGACACCGGCCTCAAAAAGGCCCCTACTATCCACCCCAGCACACAAGGAGACACCGATGTCTTCACACATGGCAACAGGCACCCGCCACCGGGTCAGCCGCGAAGAAAAGAAGGTGCTAGCAGGCACCCTCATTGGCACCACCATCGAGTGGTATGACTTCTTCATCTACGCCCAGGCAGCAGGCCTTATCCTGGCCACCCAGTACTTCACCCCAGAAGGAGAAGATAAGACCATAGCCCAGATTGTCTCTTGGGCCTCCCTGGGCATCAGCTTCATCTTCCGCCCCCTGGGCGCTATCGTAGCTGGCCATATTGGCGATAAATTTGGCCGCCGCATCACCCTGGTACTTACCCTCATCCTCATGGGCATTGCCACCGTCGGCATTGGCTTTGTACCCACCTACGCCCAAATCGGCCTTGCCGCCCCCATCATTATTGTGATTCTACGCATCCTTCAGGGCTTCTCTGCCGGTGGCGAATGGGGCGGCGCCGCCCTGATGTCCGTTGAGCATGCACCGCGCAACAAGCGGGGCTTCTTTGGGGCCTTCCCCCAGATCGGTGTACCCCTGGGCATGATCCTGGCAACCCTGGTCAACCTGCTCCTGAACGCCATTTTGACCGAGGAACAATTCCTCAGCTTTGGCTGGCGTATCCCCTTCTGGTCCTCCATCATTCTGATCCTGGTGGGCTTCTATATTCGCCACTCAGTTGAGGAATCCCCCGTCTTTAGGGAAATGCAGAACCTCAAGAAGGCTGAGTCTGCCCCCCTCAAGCAGCTCTTTAAGTCCAACAGCAAAGAGGTCCTTCTTGCAGCCCTCATCTTCATTGCCAATAACGCAGCAGGCTACCTGGTGATTGCCTTCTTCATCTCCTACGGGGTTAAGGCCCTGGGCATGAGCCGGGGCGATGCTATGGCAGCCTCCCTCATTGGCGGCCTAGGCTGGCTGATTTTCACCATGGTCGGCGGCTGGATGAGCGATAGGATTGGCCGCGTGCGCACCTTCCAGCTAGGCTACGGCTTTATGATTCTCTGGGCTGTACCCATGTGGTTCCTCATTGATAGCGGCAACCCAGTTCTCTTTACCCTGGCTATTTTCATTCTGACCATTGGCCTGGGCCCCTCCTACGGCCCCCAGTCGGCCATGTACGCTGAGATGTTCCCAGCTGCTGTTCGCTTCTCAGGTATTTCTATCGGTTACGCCATTGGCGCGATTCTCGGTGGCGCCTTCGCCCCCATGATTGCTGAGATGATCCTCAAGCAGACCGGTCAGTCTTGGATGATTGGCCTCTACATTGCAGCCCTGGCCGTGGTGTCGGTGATTGCGGTGAGCATGGTGCCTAAGAGCAGGCAAGAGATTGATCTACACCCCGATGAGTAAGATTTTTCCCAGACTGCCAGAGCATAAAAATCTTCCACACTAAAGCATGAGCAGGCCCCCTTGACCGCCTAGGTTACGGGGGCCTGCCTCTTGCCCTTGACCCAGCTCACTTAAAGTGAAAAGATTTAGTGAACGATTGGTCAGTTATTTTTTGGCTTTCTCACAAAGGAGTTTGAATGTCACAGCCACCCCAGGCCTACCTTGTAGGCGGCTCCCGCACCCCGGTAGGGCGTTACGGCGGGGCCCTATCTTCGGTCCGCCCCGATGACCTTGCGGCCCTAGTCATCAAGGATCTTATCGAGAAGGCCGGGCTAGACCCGGCAGCTGTTGATGAGGTCATCTTAGGCAACGCCAACGGTGCTGGCGAAGAGAACCGGAACGTGGCCCGCCTGGCCTGGCTGCTCAACGACTACCCCGACACCGTTCCGGGTATCACCGTCAACCGCCTCTGCGCCTCAGGGCTGAGCGCCATCACCTTAGCCGCTCAAATGATTAAGGCAGGAGAGGCCGATATTGTGGTTGCTGGCGGCGTGGAGTCTATGTCCCGGGCCCCCTGGGTTATGGAAAAGCCCAGCACTGCCTTTGCCAAGCCCGGGCAGAGCTTTGACACCTCTATCGGCTGGCGCTTCATCAACCCCCGCTTTGCCCAGCGCGACAAGTTCACCTACTCCATGCCAGAAACCGCAGAAGAGGTAGCCCGCCTAGATTCGATCTCCCGCGAAGACTGCGACGCCTTTGCCGCCCGCTCCCAGGAGCGGGCTCTTGCAGCCATTGAAGCCGGGCACTTTAAAGAAGAAATCGTGCCCGTGGTCGTACGCGACCGCAAGGGCCGGGAAACCATCGTTGATACTGACGAAGGGCCCCGCCCCGGCACTACCACTGAGGTGCTGGCCGGGCTGGGGCCGGTTGTTGCTGGGGGCTCAGTGGTAACTGCCGGTAACTCATCCTCCCTCAACGACGGGGCCTCGGCCCTTATCGTGGCCTCTGAAGAAGCCCTGAAGAAGTACGGGCTGACCCCCCGGGCCCGCGTGATCACCGGCACCTCTGCCGGCTTAGCCCCCGAAATCATGGGCCTGGGCCCGGTACCGGCTACCGAAAAGGCCCTAGCTAGGGCCGGGTGGACGGTAGATGACCTGGGCGCCGTTGAACTCAACGAGGCCTTCGCCTCCCAGGCCTTAGCCTGCATCCGCCGCCTAGGTTTGAGGGAGGAAATCGTCAATCGGGACGGCGGGGCCATTGCCCTAGGCCACCCCCTGGGCTCATCTGGCTCCCGCATTGTCATTACCCTGCTAGGCCGCATGGAACGCGAAGGGGCCACTAGGGGCCTGGCTACCATGTGCATTGGGGTAGGCCAGGGCGCTGCCCTGCTGGTGGAGGCCGTCTAATGTTTGAGCATTTCACCACCCTGGCCCTTGAAGAGGGCGAAGACCGCCTGCTGGTGCGCATGAACCGGCCCGAAGTGCGCAACGCTATTGATGCGAGCATGGTCGCTGAGCTGCACGAGGTCTGCGCCTACCTAGAGGTCAACCCTAAGATTCTGATTCTGACCGGCTGCCAGGTCAAGGGGCGCGGCATTTTTGCCTCTGGGGCAGACATTGCCCAGCTACGCCAGCGCCGCCGGGAGGACGCCCTGCGCGGGGTCAATTCGCAGATTTTTGATCGTATTCATAAGCTCCCCCTGCCGGTGATTGCCGCCATTGACGGCTACGCCCTAGGCGGCGGGGCGGAGCTGGCCTACGCAGCTGACTTCCGCCTAGGAACCCCCTATCTCAAGATGGGTCAGCCTGAAACTAGCCTGGGTATTATTGCCGCCGCCGGTGCCCTCTGGCGGCTTAGGGAGCTGGTGGGTGAGCCTGTGGCCCTTGAGATGTTGATGGCCGGGCGTATTGTGAACGCCCAGGAGGCCCTGGATCTGCACCTGGTTACGGAGCTCCATGAACCTTCTGAGCTTCTGGCCGCAGCCCACGCCCTAGCTGACCGCATCGGGGCCCAGGACCCCTTGGCCCTGCGGGTAACTAAGCGGGTCTTTGGGGCCCCCCGTGAGGCCCACCCTCACATTGATGAGCTAGCTCAGGCGATTCTCTTTGAGTCCCAGGCCAAGTTTGACCGTATGCAGGCTTTTCTTGATCGGAAGAAGGAGAGGTAAGTGATGACTGAAGTTCAGGAGTTGAAGGTTCCGGCCCGGGTGGGCATAGTGGGCGGCGGCCGCATGGGCGCGGGTATTGCCCATGCCTTCTTGCTGGCTGGGGCCCAAGTTGTGGTAGTTGAGCGGGAGGCTCAGGCGGCTGAGGCTGCCCGCGAGCGTGTAGAGCGTGATTTAGCTAAGTCGCTGGAGCGCGGGGCCTTTGACGGTAATTTTGATGAGCTGACTGAGCGGTTTGCGGTGTCGGTAGATTACGGCGCTTTTGCCGACTGCCAGCTGGTGGTTGAGGCTGTGCCCGAGAACTGGGATGTGAAGGTTAGCGCCCTGCGGGCTGTAGAGGCGCAGCTGGGTGAGAGCGCCTACCTGGCCTCTAACACCTCATCCCTGTCCATTGACGGGCTGGCTGAGGCTCTGGAACGCCCGGCTCATTTTATTGGCCTGCATTTCTTTAACCCGGTTCCAGCCTCCAGACTGGTTGAGGTGGTGCAGTCTAAGCACTCTTCTGATGAGCTGAAGAGGGCAGCCCGCACCTGGGTTGAGGGCCTGGGTAAGACCCCGGTGGTGGTTAATGACGCTCCCGGTTTTGCCTCTTCCCGCCTGGGTGTGGCTATTGCTCTTGAGGCGATTCGCATGGTTGAAGAGGGCGTTGCCAGCCCCGAAGATATTGATCAGGCTATGGTGCTGGGCTATAAGTTCCCCATTGGGCCGCTAGCTTTGACCGACGTGGTGGGCCTGGATGTGCGCCTGGGTATTGCTGAGTATCTAGAATCCCAGCTAGGTGAGCGTTTTGCTCCCCCGCAGCTGATGCGCGATATGGTGGCCCGCGGGGAGCTGGGCCGCAAGAGCGGCAGGGGTTTTTACGACTACAGCTAGACCCGCATGGTAGGGGCTTATTCAAAGCTCTATACTCATCACTTCAGGCTCACGCTGGGCTTAATCCAGCGTGAGCCTGCCTGATTCCTGATGAATAGAATTCAAAGAAATATGAAAATACTTCTAGCCTATTGCCCTAAAGGTGTTATCCATATCAACCCGAGAAACTTTTCGAGCTGGAATAATACCAGATATAACAAGGGTGAGAGGATAGCTGAGGAGGATAATCATATTAATTCCAAGGCCAGGAAGTGCGACAGTTGATATTCCTAAAAAGTTTTCTGGATCTGACGATAGCCATGCGGAAACAGCCCAAGAGCCAAGCAGTCCAGTGATTATGGTTATCACTGCAAGAATTATTCCACAAAACGCTAACTGGCCGAAAGTAATTAAGGTAAGGTCTTTATTGCTATAACCAAGCATTTTCATAAGGGCTAGGTCTTTAAGGATATAACGAACCCAGGCCGATCCGATAAGGAAACCTAGAATGATAGATGTAGCCAATGCTACAGCAAAAAGAACATAGGAAAGATACTGAACAATTCTAAGCAACCCATAGAGCTGGGGCATTTTTTCAGAAATGCTTGTTACTCCAAAACCCATTTGAGCTAAGGAGTTTTGAACATCTATAACTTTCTGTGGGTCTTGAACTTTGACGTAGACCAACGGGTAGACATTTTGCTCAAAGACATTAATTTTTTCGAGGGTTTGGTACGACATATAGGTAGGCTGTAGTCCTGCCAGGCCAGATACAGAGTTATCTGCTGTAGCAATAACTTTAAATTTTACTTCGCGAACCTCACCCTGCCCTGGGCTTGTTTCAATCTGGTAACCAAAAGATATTTCTTGACCAACCAGGTTATCCATTTCTACCTGATTGATTAAATGAGGTAAAATAATCTCGTCTTCCCTAGGTCCTGTAGAGTCTACATGACCAGAGATAATGGCAGGAGCTAATTCTGGAATCCAGGGGGTTGCAGGTAAAGATCCTGGGTTGAGTCCAGCCGGCCAGACCTCTTCATCTTCCAGGGTCAAGGGTATTTGCATCCATGGGTACAGTCTTTCGACACCTGTGACATTAGAAATTTCTTGAAGAGCAGCAGAGTCTACTGAGCGGCTTGCCTGCGCTGCAATTGACCCTACCTCTACAAGGCTGAGCGCTGAAACTTTTTCGGTTCTTTCTCGTTCATTCTGAACAGATCCTTCAACCAGGGAATAACTTATCAAGGCACCGGTAGTAAAAATAACTGAGAAAAGAATACCAATAATAGAGGTTGAAAATATTCTTTTGAGGTTTCTTGTAATGAATATCGAATAGTTATGACGCATGACTATCCACCTTTATCAAATAGTCAGAAATTGCTTTTACCCTAGGACTGTGGCTTGCAATCAAAGTGATAATATTTCGATTGTAAGTAATTTCTTTCAGCGTTGACATCAGAATATCTTCAGATTCCTCATCAAGTCCACTGGTGAATTCGTCAAGGATAAGAATTTTTGGGTCTTTAATGATTGCTCGAATGAAAGCAACGCGCTGAGCTTCACCGCCTGATAAGAAGGAGGCCTTTTTATGAACAGAATTCTCAAGACGGAATTTTTTAAGATTTTCTAATATTTTTCCATCTTCAAGAACATATGGCACCCCAACTCTTATATTATCTTCTACAGAAAGGGAATCAATAAGATTATTGCTTTGAAGTACCCATCCAATATTTTTTTGCAGAAATATTGATTTATCCTGGTCTGTGGTCATCTCCTTTCCTTCAAAGAGAACCCTTCCGCTTGTGGGCTGCGAAAGAAGCCCTAGCATTTTGAGGATTGTGCTTTTCCCTGAACCGGATTCACCATAAAAACAATAAATCTTTCCAGGGTGAAATTCCTGCTGAAAACTTTCAACAACGGTTTTTATTTCGCCAGCAATTCGATAATTTTTCGTTATGGATTCAGCTGCTATTGAGACCATTCCCAGACACCTCTTTGGTAATATATTTCGGTGAGAACTAAGGAACATACTTTAGTTCCGTTAACATCCATGCCTATGAAGGTTTCAGATTCACCACACTTCAGCAATTTGCTGTCTTTTTCCCGCAATTTTAAGCGTTCCTCATAGCTCAAACCTTGTGTGATTATCAACGCCTCTGATGATAAAAGATACTGGTCAACTGTTACGCCTTCAGAATCACCTAAAGAGTATTCTCTAATTTTAGCTTGGACATCTGGGAACATCTTTTCAACCTCCTCTTGATTATCGAAAAGATATGAATAAGTTAAAACCGAAACTGTTAATCTTTCAGCATCCGCTGGTACGGGGTATTCCAGAAGGGTATGTCTTTGAATAAAGGGGTCCGCATCAATAGCAACTTCAGCAACCTGGATGTAGTCATTTACTTCGTCAAAAGAGATCTGCGCAGGGAAGGCGCCCATAAGTTCCCCCGCAATGTTTTGAGCTAACTGTTCATCACTTTATCTGTTGGCGAGCTTGAGGGCGGTGAGGGCATATAGCCTTGTAAGGGGTAGCTGCCCCTCATCACTGCTCACTTTTTCTAAAAATTCAGCTTGTTTGTCAGTTAGATATTCTGGGTATTTTTCTTGCAAAAGTTTAGCATAACGGTAGGCATAGTAAACTTCCTGATCTTCAGTTGCTGTTTGACCACTGGGCATCTCTGGGATTCTGAACATAGAACCATTCTCAAGCGAGAAATTTCGTGAATCATCAATTATTTCATAAGGTGTGAATAAATTTTTCGCCCTTAAATTCATATCATGATAATTAATAAGAGTTTGAATCCCCAGAATAGCGAAGATAGCGACTAGCAAAATACCTAAAGCAACACGAATTTTTTTCATTGCTTACTCCTCAGCAATTTATAGACTTACCTGGGCGGATTTTAGCACCTAAAATCCACCCCCCCACTGCTGAGGTAGAGGTCATAAAACCTAGACAAGCACCAATCCGGCTACTAGGGTCCGCAGGTGTAGACGAAATGAAGAGGTGATAAGGGACATGTTGTCCTCCTTAGTTTTACTTCAAGTGACTCTTGCCACTTGTTGTAAGTCTAGGGCATGGAAATTTCGCTTGTCAATAGCTATGTTGGTAAAAAAATGGCCTGTCCTGCTGACTACCTGGAGCTGGTCAGATCTATCGCAGTGTAGGTTTTTAGAGGCTTGATGGGGCAGGTATCCCCTACTTGATGAAGTTGGTGATGCGCAGGGTGCAGAGACGCGCACCTGTATCTTCATGGGTAATGACCACCTCATGGGTGGTTAGGGAACGGCCCAGATGAATGGCAGATGCCGTGGCCCGTACCCTGCCGCTTTTTGAGGACTTATGGTGGGTAGCGTTCACATCCACCCCCACCGCCACCTTACCCATAGAAGAGGCGTGAATAACCGCAGCCCAAGACCCTACCGCCTCACCCAGGGCCAGCATGGCCCCACCGTGTAGGAGCCCTAGGGACTGGCGGTTGCCCTCTACCGGCATGGTGGCTACTACCCGCTCTGCCGATTCTTCAAGAACCTTTACCCCCATCTTTTCGTCGAGTTCCCCCAGGGTGATTTTCCAAACTTCCATCTGCCCATCAGCCGGCCGACCGGCTGCTAGCTGCTCGCCCACGAACATCCTTTCCGCCCGGCCCCGCAAGGGGGGCAGGGCTTTTGTTCACCTGTGATATGAACTATAGTTTATATCAATAACTGAACGCTCGGTCACTTATTTCCGGGCGCCCCAACAGTAAGGATTTCTCAATGACGAGCACCCCCGCACTAGTCCCCAGCTTCATCAAGGGCTCCTGGTGGACCCCAGAAAACCCCAGCTCAAGCCAGCAGGTTCTCAACGCCATTACCGGTGAGCCCATCTACCGGGTATCCACCGAGGGAATCGACACCGCAGGAGCTATTGACTACGCCCGCAGCATCGGCCAGGCCAGCCTGGGCAAGCTCACCTTCCACGAACGGGCCCTCATCATCAAGCAGCTGGCCCAGTACCTGACCGACCACAAGGCCGAGCTCTACGAACTCTCCTTTGCCACCGGAGCCACCCAGCGCGACCACTACATCGACGTAGACGGCGGCATCGGCGCCCTCTTTGTCTTCTCATCTAAGGGCCGGCGCGAGCTACCCAACTCTAAGGTCATCATCGACGGCAAGGTCGAGCAGCTCTCCCGCGACGGCTCCTTCATCGGTGAGCACATCTACACCACCCTGCCCGGGGTGGCCGTTGAGATCAACGCCTTCAACTTCCCCATCTGGGGAATGCTAGAGAAGTTCGCCCCAGCCTTTATCGCCGGTATGCCTACCATCGTCAAGCCAGCCACCCCCACCGGCTACGTCACAGAGGCGACCGTGCGCCTCATGCTCAATTCTGGCCTGCTGCCTGAAGGCTCCCTACAGCTGATCTCCGGCTCTGCCCGCGATGTGCTGGACTACCTGGACTACCGCGACCACGTCGCCTTTACCGGTTCGGCCGCCACCGCCCACAGCCTGCGCCAGCACCCCAGCGTGCAAACTAAGGGCCTGCACTTTACCGCCGAGACTGACTCCCTGAACGCCGCCATTCTGGGCCCGGATGCCACCGTTGACACCCCCGAGTTTGAGGCCTTTATCAAGTCGGTCATGGTAGAGATAACCGCTAAGGCTGGCCAGAAATGCACCGCTATCCGCCGGGTTCTGGTGCCTGCCGGGCGCTCAGCTGAGGTGGTCCAGGCCCTGGCAGTCAAGATCTCCAAAGGGGTGGTGGTCGGCGATCCCCGTCAGGAGGGAGTGACCATGGGTTCCCTGGCCTCCCCCGAGCAGAAGGCCGAGGTTGAGAAGGCTGTGACCCGCCTGGTGGAGGCTGGCGGTAAGATCGCCTTCCGCGGCGAAGCCCCCAAGGGCCCCTCCTTCTATCCGGTCACGCTGCTGACCTTTGAGGACGCCCGCACCCCCGAGGTTCACTCTCTTGAGGCCTTCGGCCCTGTGACCTCTATCCTGGAGTACACCGACCTGGCTGAGGCTCTTGAACTGGCCGCCTTGGGCGAGGGCTCCCTGGTGGCTACGGTCTGCACCCATGATCAGGCCACCGCCGCCCAGCTGGCCCTGGGCATTGCAGCCCATCACGGGCGCCTCCTGCTACTGGATAGGGAGGATGCCAAGACCTCAACCGGCCACGGCTCCCCCCTACCCCACCTGGTGCATGGCGGCCCAGGTAGGGCCGGTGGTGGTGAGGAGCTCGGTGGTGTTCGGGCCATCAAACACTACATGCAGCGCACCGCTATTCAGGGTTCCCCCAATAAGCTCACTGCCCTGACCGGGGTTTGGCACCCCGGGGCGGACGCCGCAACCGTCACCCGCGCCCAGGTAGAGTCGGGCGAAGGCGTGCACCCCTTCCGTAAGTCTCTGGAAGAACTTGCCATCGGCGACCAGTTCGCTTCTGACCTGCGCGAGGTGAAACTGCAGGACATCACCGCTTTCGCCCATAAGACCGGGGATATGTTCTACGCCCACACTGATGAAGAGGCTGCGGCAGCTAACCCCTTCTTCCCCCGCCGTGTAGCCCACGGCTACCTGCTGGTCTCCTGGGCAGCGGGGCTCTTCGTTGACCCAGCCCCGGGCCCGGTTCTGGCTAACTACGGCCTGGAGAACCTGCGTTTCATCACCCCGGTCACCTACGATGATTCGATTCGCGTAACGCTGACCGCCAAGAAGATTACCCCGCGGGTGACTGACGACTACGGCGAGGTCACCTGGGACGCGGTGCTGCACAACCAAAAGGATGAAATCGTGGCCACCTACGACGTACTGACCCTGGTGGCCAAGACCTGGCCTATGGCCGAGACAGCCGAATAGGCTGGTGTGCCCCAGGGAACAGTAAATAGGTTAGGCCAGGCCAACGTGCACCGTGGGCCTGGCCTGTCTTTGTGATTGGACTTCCCAGGGGGGGAAATGTCAAAAGGGTCTTGTGTATTTCTAGATGGTCCTGCTAGAGTTCCCCTAAGAGCTTCCACTCTTGATTCCAAGTTCAGCTAAAGAGGGCTGGCCAAGTACTCAAGGAGTTCATTGCATGAAATGTACATCGTTCAGGCGTGTCTGTAGGGCATCTGGTGGGCTAATGCCTGTATCTAAGTTCCGCTAGATTTGCACCGAAAATTATTATCCTTACGTGTTTGAGG
>JAXDRN010000002.1:0-17774 GCA_034090985.1 Rothia sp. (in: high G+C Gram-positive bacteria)
CCAGCCTGCTGGGCAGCATCCACCAGGGCCGCCAGGCGGCCGGTCAGGGCCCGGCGCTTCTCAAGGGCTGCCTGCTGGGCCGGGGAGTTGCCCCGCAAACGCAGTAGCAGGGTCACATAGGGTAGCTGCTCGGCCAGCACAAAGACGGTCTGGCGCACCACGAACTCCAAGCGCTCACGGGCATCAGCCTCTAGGCTCTCACCAGCCTCAAAGACCTCATCTAGGGCATCAAGGGCCCTATCTAGGGCAATCTTTAAGATTTCTTCCTTGCTGGCTACGTGGTGGTAGATGGCACTCTTGGTCAGCCCCAACCGTTTAGCCAGCATATCCATACTGGTAGCCTCGTAGCCGTGCTCATTGAAAACCTCTACAGCCAGGCGCAGTACCTGCTGGCGGTCATAGCCGGGGCGACCCCGCTTGGCGGGCTGGGTGGGGCTGGCGCTCACAGCATCTTCCTCTCACAAACATCTAGGGAGCCCCCAGAGGGGAGCTCCCTACATGCTAACAAACCTGCCCGCAGGTGAGTGGAGTTATTCCTTGCCCTGAGGCTTATTGCGGTAGTCGTAGATGCGGCGGATCTTACCCACAGAGCGGGGTAGGACATCCGGGTCTAGCACCTCAATCCGGCAGGTGGAACCAATCTTGGTCTTAATATCGTGCAGCAGGCGCTTACCAGCCTCTTCAGCGGCCTCCATGGTCGCATCCTCACGGCGTTCAATGCGCACGGTCATTTCGTCCATACGGCCGGGGCGGGTCAGCTCCAGGGCGAAGTGGGGCGACAACTCAGGCTGCTGCAGGGCTAGCTCTTCAACCTGGGAGGGGAAGAGGTTAACCCCGCGCAGAATAATCATGTCATCACTCCGGCCGGTAATCTTACCCATCCTGCGGTGGCCGGGGCGGGCTGTACCCGGCAGCAGGCGGGTCAAATCGTGGGTGCGGTAGCGGATAATGGGCAGGGCCTCCTTAGTCAGGGAGGTAAAGACCAGTTCGCCGGGCCGGCCTAAATCAAGCACGCTATCGTCAAAGGGGTCAATGATTTCGGGGCGGAAGTGATCCTCCCAGATGTGCGAGCCGTCCTGCGATTCAAAGGACTCACCGGCCACACCGGGGCCTATTACCTCAGATAGGCCGTAGATGTCGCAGGCCTTGAGGCTGCCGAAGGTAACTTCAATTTCCCGGCGCATTTCTTCGGTCCAGGGTTCGGCCCCTAAGACGGCAGTTTTAAGGGAGGTTTCCTTGGGGTCGATACCCAGTTTGCGGAAGGCATCTGCAATGGTGAGCAGGTAGGTGGGGGTAGAGAGGATGGCATCAGGTTCAAAGTCACAGATCAGCTGAACCTGCTTTTCGGTCTGGCCGCCAGATATAGGAATAACGGCAGCCCCTAGCCGTTCAGCCCCATAGTGGGCCCCCAGGCCGCCGGTGAAGAGGCCGTAGCCGTAGGCGTTATGAACCTTATAGCCTGGCTTCACTCCAGAAAAACGCAGGCAGCGGGCTACCAGGGCACTCCAGGTGGCGATATCGTTTTCAGTGTAGCCAACAACGGTCGGCTGGCCAGTGGTGCCTGATGAGGCATGAACCCGGCGTACCTGGCTCATGGGCACGGCAAAGGCCTTGAAGGGGTAGGCCCGGCGTAGAAATTCCTTATCGGTGTAGGGAAAGAGCTTAAGGTCCTCCAGCTCCTTGAAGTCACCGGGGTGCACGCCCTGCTCGTCGTAGAGTTCCTTGTAGGCGGGCACCTTTTCGTAGGCGTAGTGCAGGGTCCAGCGCAGGCGCTCGAATTGAAGGGCCTCAATCTGGTCCCGGCTCATTAGCTCCTCAGGATCAGGTGCGCCGGGGTCAGTGGCTCGGGGGGCCGGGGTGTAGGGGTTTTCTAGGCTGCAAGAGGGGGCCTTGTGGGTACTCATGCCTGCTGTCCTTCCGTGGCTGTCGGGGGCTTGATGGTGCGGCCGCGCCCACGGAACTCGGCGATGAGTTTGCCTCCGCAGGTGACGGTCACATCAACAATGCTGTTGCGCCCGTACTGGGTTTTGAGTCTAGCTTCAGCCCGTAGGGTTTGCCCCTCATAGGCTGCTGCAATGTAGTTAATATCGACGCCTGCCCCCACAGTGATTTCCTGGGCGTAGAGCTCAGGGTCACTGTGGTTGCAGGCTAGGGCGAAGGCGGTGTCTGCAAAGGCGAAGGTCATACCACCGTGGATGACGCCAAAGCCGTTGACCATCTCATGCCTGATGTCCATTTCAAGGATGGCATGGCCCAGTTGGGCACTGATAAGGCGAATGCCCATCCATTCACTGGCGTAGTCACCTTCAAGCATGGGGTGGCTTGCCTTCACTCTGCCTCCAAAGTATTTAGTGACCGTTTGGTCAGTTATTCACTCACCCCAACTGTGTCACATTTTGGTGAGATGCGCAACAGGATTACGGCAGACGCTGGCCCTAGGTTCAGCTTACTCATCAGCGCCTACCGCTTAGCAGCCATAGTTGCAACATGGATTGCTTGTACATAAAGCACTAAGAGCGGCAAAGCAAAAAGTATGACAAGTAACAAAATCCAAATTATCGATACCTCTTCTCCCTGAACTGCTCCAGGGATTCCGCCACTGAAGTCGATAAAACCAAGGTAGAGAACCGTAGATGCTAACAGGCTTACGGCAAGAGCGAGTAGCCACTCTTTCAGGACCCTGCCCACCAGCAAGCCTCGGGTGCACCCCTGCTCCCATAAGATACGCAAAGCAAAGATACGCTCAGCCAAACCAGCACTCCAAGCTGACGATACTAGAACCGCCACAGTTAAAAAGCTGAGGATCATAAGCCCACTAAAGATAGGCAGGGTCTCTTCCAACACGCGTTGCCCTAGCTCTGTAACTTCAACCCGAGCTAGGACTGCCGGAACCGCAGCATAGCTCGATACCAAAATAAGGGAAATCATGGCTAAGGCCAGGGGCATCAATAACCCCAGGGGAAATATCCGACTCAAACAATGATTAGAAGGCAAGGCAATCTTGACTCCCGATGCGATGAAACCCAATAAACACACCATAATCAAGGCTGTCAGAACAGTCCCAGCTAAAACATAGCCACCATAGGCAGGGTCTAGGCAAGTAGAGACACAAGCTCCACCCACCAACACAGCAAGAGTAGGCGCACGCTCCGCCAAGAGGTAACTCCAACGTTCTACAGCAGTAAAACCCTGCGCATGAAGAGTTTCCATATTGCCTCTTTGCACCTGAAAATTAAGGGACTGCAAAACCAATAAAGATCCCAGACTCAGCAATAAAGCAGTCAACACTAAGAACTCAGTGAGCCCAGCCAACTGAGCAACAATATCCCCCGAGATACCCAGCTTAGTGTAGGGCAACTCAACCACGCCTAAGGGCGCTACTTCCTGAAAGCCCCTGGGGTGATCAGTCCCATAGGCGTAAGAACCAACCCAGGCTCTCTCGTAAACGGTAGAAGCTCCAGCAACAACATAGGCAGATAACCCCAAGGATTCAATTTGCTGTACCGTTGCCTGAAGACGGGAGATGTTCTCCTCTGTATATTCATCAAGATTAGAAAGCCTCAACCGAACAGCAGTAACAGGATTCTCCACCCCCATCTGCTGAGCGGTAGCGATGCTAGTCAAAGCAGTAGCAGGTTGGGCTACTAGCCCGCGCCCGGTGAAGGTAGGAGCCAGAAGCTGCGGTGCAATAATACCCCCAGATCCATCAGTCAGCCTCCTTGCACCAAGAGTACTATAGGCTCCCAAGGGCGATGACTGACCATGTGCTTCAGTAATACTAGAAGGGTCATATCCCCCGACAAGAACAGGTGCACTATTAACATTTCTTGTTACAGAAGCACCCACATTCAGGTCAGTCTGGTAAAAATCTGTCTGCCGGTAAACAGTGCTCTGCCCTGCTAAAGTACCGTCAGGGTTTCCTTCGAGAATGTTCTGTGGGTCTGCCTTTGCTACCCCCTGTAACTCTATTTGGGGCAGAAACTGAGTATCAAGGTATTCAGCTGCACTTTCAGGCAGAGAGATTTTCGCACTAAAGGTTAGACTTGATAAAGTGCTACGCCCGGTTCCTTTCGGTGAATTAGCAGGTATGAGATACCGTGGATCAACCTGGCCTGCACCTCCCAAGACTAGGGCAAAGTTACTGTGTCCTAATGGGCGCACATCATCGGTAACCTCGTGGCTGAAGGTAGCCAATAGTTGCCCTTCTGTACTTGCACTCTCCGCTAGCCACTCGTCACTCTCTGGATTCTGCAACTCTACAGTCTCCACCTGAGCCACCATCCATGTTCGGGGATAGACGTTCTCTGCAAAAAGTACAGGCACAAAGCGTGCTTGATGAGTGAAATACCCCCTGGTTGCATAGGACCCCATGAATTGTGGGGCCAGGTCACCAATCTCTGCCAACCAGGGCTCTTCGCCTGTCAGCTGGTCCAGCGGCACAATGTAGTCGTAATCGGCATAAACGGTATCTATCACTGACTCAAAAGCAGTTAGTTTCTCTAACCCCCCAGGTGCACTTTGTCCCAGGAGCTGCGCCTCTGCCACAGGATCTACTGCTGTTAGTAGGGTAGCAATATTGGGTCCTACACCAAGAACAATGCTGAGATAATCTTGTTGTAAGGCCCAAATAGTGCCCTCTGCCAGCGAACTAGTGTCAACGCGCAATGTGGAGTTCGGCATAGCACTATGAGCTGGTTGACCATCCCAGTTGCGAGCATCAATCCGCCAGTACATACTGCCATTACTTGCCCTACGTTCAAGCAAGCCATCATAAGCACTGATAGTGTAATCTGCTCGCATTATAATTAGCGGATTTTTCCTTAAGTAATCAACGGGTATCTGAAAAGAAACATTCTCTCTGCTATCCGACAACCTGCCAACAAACCCGATAGGAGCACTAACTTCCACATTGGGCAGGCGGGATAACTGTTCAACCTGATTCTGACTAATAGGAGGCGAAGTAAGGGCTGCATAGTTAGGTTCAATATAAGTTTCCCCTTCGTGCTCTATTATAACGGGAGAGTTCTGGGCTAATACCAAAATATCGTATGTCCCCCGCCAGTGATTGCTAACCGCATCACGCACCAATATGCGGGCAGCTGAGGAAGCTAAAGGAACTGCAGCAATAGCAAAAATAAGAAATAGAGTGATAAGAACTTCTGGGGCAGAACGAAACCACCGTTTAAATCCAAGAAATATGCTACTCATGGGTTTTCCAACCGATGACTGGCAGTGAGGTGAGAAGGGTCATCCTGTTCAACTGTGAATTTTTGAAAATCAGATAAGTTCAGGCAGGTATCAGCCCAATCTTTGACAAGAGGATCATGAGAAGAGACCAGGACAGCAGTCCCTTGTTGAACGACCTGCTCAAGGAGAGCAAGGACCCTATAGGCGCTCTTGGTGTCCAAGCTTGCAGTTGGTTCGTCCAAAATGAGAAGTTGTGGTTTTTTGGCTAATGCTCGCGCGACTCCGGCCCGCTGACGCTCGCCACCTGAACAGTGGGAAGGGTACATCTTAGCAAGATGGCTGATACCTAGTAGGTCAAGCAGCCCTGATATTCGGTTTTTATCTTCTTGGCTTGGCCTACCGGGTAAGGCACAGGCAATGTTCTCACATATTGTAAGATTGGGTAGCATTGTGGAGTCTTGGTTGAGATAACCGATATGCGCTCTTCGCCATAGAGTGCGTTTCCGGTCTGGCAGTGCATAAATATCGGAATATTCACCCCAAGCCACCTTGCCCTCAAGAGGGGCCAAGATACCTGCGGATGTTTTAAGCAAGGTTGTCTTACCAGAACCACTACGTCCTTCAAGTAAGATTTTATCACAATTATTCAGAGAGCAATTTAAATTCTCATAAATTAGCTCACTTTTTAAATTCCAACGATGTGAGATATTCTCAACCTTCAATACGAGATTCATAAACATTCAACCTATCAAATATCAAGATACATGCAATTATATTTTAAAACATCCGGATTAACATATGCAGAGAGTGCTAAAATTACACCGCCGCGCCCCAAAAATAAACCGTTAATCATGTAATCGGGTGAGGAAATAATATTATCTGCCGCATACAATCTGTGAGATAAAAGTATTTTTATTTTATTCCTCGCCATTTCAATGTCGAAATCAGCCAGACAACCAATAATATCACCACTAAGTCCGTGACACAGTGTGTAATCAAAATAATCAGTAGAATAAATACTCCTATCGCTGCTACTAGGAAACAACCTTCTTATACCAAGGCTCCCGTGACACCAAGAGTTAGAAGCTTTCTGGTTATTATTTTTAAATTTTCTTGCATCCAGCCAATAACCGCCACCTAAATATAGACTTTCTTGAGATCTGATTGCCTCTCGATAAAGGGTTTTCGCTTTGTAATTATCAAGCCAAAAACTTAAGGAATAAGCAACACCAGCCACACCATGCGCTAGCCCGCCCAAGTTTTCTCTTTCACTGAAAGGTTGTGGCCACCAGGATAACCCATTCTGATCAATAACTTTCAAATTGCCAATATGATCAATGATTTTCTGCGCATTCTGTTCCAAATAACTAATTTCGAATAAGGAAGTACTTCTAAGTTTAGCAAGGAGCAGCAGAATTCCAGCTGAGCCACTAAATAAGTCCCAATTACTCGTTTTAATAATTTTCGAAATCCCTACGTCCACCAATTTAGATATTTTCTCGATATTTAAGTCAGTTGAGAGAATTTCTCTCTCAACCAGCAAAGAGTAAATAATCCCCAAATCTCCAGTAAAAACGGATGGATTGACAGATTTTGGGTCCATATTTTGATATAGACTATGAATCATCTGTTGTACCTCATCATACCTATTCTCACCCGTTGCCATATAGGATATTAGCAAAGCGTAGTATATACCTGAGATTCCAGCGTATAATCCGTTATCAACTAATGAAACTTCATATCCCCCAGTTCCCGATTCAATCAGGTCTATAACACTGCTACTTTTATTTGAAATTATAGATTCAAGCATTAAAGAGAGTTCATTCGAAATGTATTCTTTAACGCATTCTTTAGAAGTATCAACAGATATTTTTTTATCAATATTTTTAAAATTTCCTTCTGAAAAAACACAGACTTTTCCAGCTAGAGCTTTTTTTATTATATTCGACAGTAAATAAATATTATCCACATCGCTGAAAGCATTTAGTGTGTCCATGACAGAAGATTTACATGAATTAATTGCTATTAATCCTGACGCACTACTCGATACGGTGATATGTCTGTCTTCCCAACCAATAGTCAATAATGGTGAGCCTGCAATCAATACGGAATTAAATTCAGATTTAATCATCCCAATTTGTTCACTACCTGATATTTTAAGTTGCTCTTGCACTAAATTTTCGAATAATAGAGAGTCAGATGCGTATTTAGGATGAAAGAATTTTCGAGCTAAGTCATAATAATATTGTGTCGGCTTCGCAACAAATCTGCTGTATATTTTCTTTGCATTTTTGGCAGTAATAATTTTTTCAATCTCAACTATATTTTTTGATATTGCAAAACAAGCATCTTCAAATCCTTTTATGATATTTAAAGCGTCTTCAGGTAAGAAAATATTTTTTCTAGAAGTAGATGTTTTATCTTCAGGTTCTTTAAATTTGTATACAAGTCTAATATCATCAGTGAAATCATTTTCTAGATAGTGCAACTTTAGTGGAGACACGGATTCGTCATCTAAAGTTGATAGAAGCGATCCGAGTTCAGTAGCTTTTCCGGTAACTGGTGAAATAATACTGAAAGGTAGCACCCCTGCATGCATCAATAGTAGAGCAAAGTCCAGTTTTTGATCGATATTATGAATCTTTGGCGAAAAAAAGCACTCATAATCTACAATTACAGGACCCCGTGAAGCGCTATTAATAATATTTTCATGATGTAAATCTTTGCCTCGGGTGAGAACAGAAATCGCAGAAATCACACCAAACCTGTATGCATTTTCTTTTGCATAATATCCGCAGATACGATCATCTACCCATTCTTCTACAACTAACCCATTATAGGCGTAGTACTCTAAAAGATAAGGTTTTTGATCAAGGTGACTTTCTATCGTGATGAAAATTTTTTTCAAAACGTCACGTGCAGAGTTGTCGCGGTTTTTAATAACGAATTTTCTGTCTCCAAGTTTTACAAGAACATTTCTTCTTTCACCGGGATGTCTATCACCCACAAATTTAATAAATTCTATTCTGTCAATTTTTAAATTAAATTTATTTTCAATTTGAAATTTAAGGTGAGAAATGGAGTCTCTTGCATACTCTAGAGATTCTAAGGAATTTGAAATTACTCCGTGAAGATGCTTATCAAACACAGGATAGCTACTTATAAAGTATTCAAAATATTCGTTTGTTTCTAGGATGTGAAAAAAGTTTTCATATCTTTCTTGAGAACTATCTCCGCATAATAAATTAGCGGCCTTAAGTTTATGAAATTCTAGAACCAGGGCTTTCATAAATACCCATTGGTTATTTGTAATGTCCTCCAGGATACAATCATGCAATGATTCATCTGGTAAACCTGTTCTATTGAAATATTTTTTTACGATAATCTTGATGGCTCTCTCACCGAACGAGATCATAGCCTAACCTTCCTTAGCAATATCGATATTTGGCTCGTGAGGGAACCGCGGCTTAATTAAGGCATACTCATAAGAGCTTCCGCAAACTCACGCTGAATATATCCCAGCAGATTCCGAGCATGCGAGGAAACATGTCTGCGGACACAATGGGCGTAAGCCCAGCCCTCTAGCTCGTAAGGTGTGTAACAATTTCTTTTTCGCCAGGCGAATTTGTTTCTTATTTAGACACTATCAACTACTGAGCCAAAAACTTCTCTGCGAGCTTGCTTCACCTACATTTATGCTCAATCCTGATTATAATATGCTATAAATGAACCGCGGTTCCACACATCAAATCAATTTATTCTAACATCCGCAAACTCCTGCACGGGTCCCAATAGGCCCACAGTATGTAGTTGGTGGTGGAGTGACAACTGTTCCTTTTTCACAGGTTAAGGCCCAGGTGTAGTATTTGCGGCTATTCAATTCCTCGCCTGCAATATTTATTGATTCCGAGGAATACATGAAATCAAAGTCTTGCAATTTTCCAATTGGTGAATTTGATAGGCCTTCGACCCAAAGATTAAATAAATCCAATAATTCTGGTGAAAACATCGTATATCCTTACAGTCGGAATTTACATACAAACTAAATATCTTGTGAAAAAATGTTTTATACTTCACCCCCCTGAGAAGCAGTTGAAAGTTCCTAACTCCCTCTTATGATTTTATAACTGTAAATCTATCCATGTTGAGATTGGGCATAATTTATCATTGATACTATCTGTGCTCAAAATCAGCCTCCCGCTTCTCAACAAAGGCAGCCATCCCCTCCTTCTGGTCATGACTAGCAAAAAGAGCATGGAAGGTACGGCGCTCAAACTGGATGCCCTGGGCCAGGGTGGTCTCAAAGGCGGCGTTAACGGCCTCCTTACAGACCTGGGCCACAAACTTTGACTTAGAGGCAATGACTTCAGCCATTTCAAGGGCGGTGGGCAGCACGTCGGCATCCTGCTCCACCAGGCGGGAAACCAGCCCGGCCCTCTCGGCCTCTTCAGCACCCATAAAACGGCCAGTCAAGCAAAGATCCATAGCCTTAGCCTTACCAACAGCTCGGGTTAGACGCTGGGAGCCACCCATGCCGGGAATAACCCCCAGATTGATTTCGGGCTGGCCAAACTTGGTGGAGGGCCCAGCCACCAGCATGTCAGCCATCATGGCCAGCTCACAGCCACCGCCCAGGGCATAGCCGTTGACGGCAGCCACAATGGGGGTACGCAGGCGGGTCAGGTTGTCCCAGTAGGCAAACCAGTCAGCCTCATACATGCTGGCGTAGGTCTGGGATGACATTTCCTTAATATCAGCCCCAGCGGCAAAAGCCTTTTCGTTACCGGTCAGAACAATCGCCCCAACCTCGGGCGAGCGATCAAAGTCGCTTGCGGCGGCAACAACCTCGCGCATAGTAGCGTCATTGAGGGCGTTTAGAGCCTTAGGGCGATTGAGGGTAATAATCCCTACCCGGCCCCGGGTTTCAACCAGAATATTCTTGTAGGTAGTCACAGTCTTCCTCCTTGCTGTAGGCCGTTTAGATAGCTGAGCCGGGTGAACCGTCGGCCTGGCGGATTGCGTTAATAACATCAGAAAAGTCCTTGCCACCGCGGCCAGCCTCAACCAGGGCCGCATAGGCGGCAGCAGCCTGCCGGCCCAAATCACCCTTGACCCCTGCGGTATCCAAGGCGGCAAGGGCCAGGCCCATGTCTTTGCTCATCAGGGCGGTGGCAAAGCCCGGCTCATAATCCCGGTTCGCCGGGGAACTGGGCAGGGGCCCGGGCACAGGGCAGTTGACATTAACAGCCCAGCAGTAACCAGAAGAGGTGGAAATAACGTCGTAGAGCACCTGGGCATCAAGGCCCAGACGTTCACCGAGCACAAAGGCCTCAGAAGCACCCACCATGCTAATTCCCAACAGCATGTTGTTACAGATTTTAGCGGCCTGGCCGGTGCTGTTAGCACCGCAGTGCACCAGCTTCTTACCCATCACCTCAAGCAGGGGGCGCACCTGCTCAAGGTCCTCCTGAGCGCCGCCAACCATGAAGGTCAGGCTACCCTGCTCGGCCCCCACCATGCCACCAGAGACCGGGGCGTCCAGGGCCCTCATGCCGGCCTGAACAGCCAGGTCAGCAGCCTGACGGGCGTGCTCCACCTCGATCGTGGAGCAGTCCACAAAGAGAGTTCCAGGCTTGGCGGCAGCCAGCAGGCCGCCTTGACCCTCAGACCCGCCGTAGGCTCCCAGAACATGCTGGCCTGCAGGCAGCATAGTAATCACAATATCGGCCTGAGCTGCGGCCTCTTCACCGCTGGCAGCCACCTGAATTCCCCGTTCACGGGCGGCCTCTAAGGCGGCAGGCACCAGGTCAAAACCCTGCACGGTGTAGCCTGCGGCAGCCAGGTTAGCGGCCATGTAGCCGCCCATGTGACCCAGGCCAATAAAAGCGATAGTTGGTGTGCTAGTCATAGTATTTTTCCTTCTCAAGTCAACGGATAGGTCTCTTTAGCGTGCTGCCATGCGCAAGGCGCCGTCCATGCGGATCGTCTCACCATTGATGTAGTCGTGCTCAGCAATAAAAACAGCCAGCTGGGCATATTCGGCCGGGGCAGCCAGACGCTGGGGGAAGGGCACATTCTTAGCCAGCTCCTGGCGGAACTCTTCGGTAATACCGGCCATGAGCGGGGTATCAACCAGGCCCGGGGCGATGGTATTGACCCGGATTCCCGAGCTGGCCAAATCGCGGGCAGCAGGCAGAGTCAGGGCCACCACCCCACCCTTAGAGGCTGCGTAGGCGATCTGGCCAACCTGCCCCTCATAGGCGGCGATAGAGGCGGTGTTAATAATGACCCCCCGCTCAGAGCTGCCCTCTACCGGTTCCTGGCTGGCCATCAAGGCAGCCCCGGCAGTGAGCACATTAAAGGTGCCATTCAGATTGATACTGACAGTGCGGGCAAAGAGGGCAGGATCGTGTGGGCCCCTTTTAGAAAGGACGCGGGCCCCCGGGGCAATCCCGGCACAGTTAACCACCGTGCGCAGGGGCCTAGAGTCCTGCCCCACCCTCTCAAAGGCAGCCTCAACAGCGCTGTAGTCGGTAACATCGCCAGGTATGAAGGTCACCCCCTCAAGGCTCCCTGCCTTCTCAAGGCCGGCCGGCAGGTCAAGCCCGTAGACGTGCACACCGCGGGCAACTAAGGCCCGGGCGGTTGCCGCACCGATACCCGAAGCTGCACCCGTCACCAGGGCTGTGGTCTTACTGAGATTCATGCTCTTCCCTTTCAGGTAGGTTTTGGGGGTTTAGACAAAGGCTGAGTAGCCGGTCAGGGCCCGGCCCACGATGAGGGAATTAATTTCATAGGTGCCCTCATAGGTGTAAAGGATTTCAGCATCCCCAAAGAACTTGGCCATCTCGTAGTCAGTAGTCATACCGTTACCGCCCTGAATTTCCCGGCCCAGCCAGGCGCTCTGCCGGGCTAACTTAGTGGTGGTCGCCTTAGCCATAGCCGCATGGACCATATCTAGGGTTCCCTCTTCCTGCATCCGGGCGCAGTTCATCATCAGGCCCAGGGCCGCCTGGGTATTACTCATGATCTCTGCAATGTTCTTCTGCACCAGCTGAAACTTAGCCAGGGGCTTGCCAAACTGCTGACGGGTAATGGCATAGTTGCGGGCAATATCAAAAATTCCCAGCTGAATACCGTAGCCCTGCCAGCCTACCCAGGCCCGGGAATTACGGAGCATCTCGTTAGCGGCATCAAAATTGACGGCCCCCGGCAGGTGGGCACTGGCCGGGACCTTAACATCCTTGAGGGTAATGTGGGCATTTTGCATAACCCGCAAACCAATCTTGTTGCGGATCTTTTGAGCCTCATAACCGGGAGTATCTGTTGGCACAATGAAGGCCTTAATCTGCTGGTCAGCTGTATCCCTAGCCCAGACCAGGGCAAAATCGGCAATGGTGCCCATGCCAATCCAGCGTTTTTCACCGTTGATCACCCACTGCTCCCCATCGAAGCTGGCAGAGGTTTCTAAGCCACCGGCAATATCAGACCCATGCTCTGGTTCGGTCAGGGCAAAGGCCCCGGTGAGCTGGAAGGTTTCTAGCTGAGGTAGCATCTGGGCCTTCTGCTCTTCAGAGCCAAGCAGGTTAATCATGCCCAGCACCAGCTCATTGTGAATTCCCACCAGGGCTGAGAGGGAAACGTCTACCCGGGTTACCTCTGCATAGGCCAGGCCCCTAAAGAGCCAGGAGGTTCCACTGGTTTCTAGGCGGGCTAGGCCCACCTCTGCTAGACCCTCTAAGAGGTGAAGGGGGAACTCCTCAGTGTTCCAGTAATCCACAATCTGGGGCCTTACCTCTTCTTGCAGATAGTTGCGGATTTTGAGGAACCATTCCTTTTCCTCCTGGGGCAGAAGGTTCAGTACCCCAAAGGGGTCAATGTCAGGGAAGGGAAGGGGGTTGGCCGGTGGATTTTTGATCATGCCCCGAATGTGTGTCGTCATGGATTTGCTCTCCTTGCAACGTCCTTGTGCGGTGAGGGGGCCCCAAGGGCCCGCCCTCTTGTGAGTTAAGCCATATTTACCCTGAAATCTACCTGCCCAATCTTCCAGAGGGAAGAGCTGCCGGGAAAATAACAACATCATTACGCCCCCGGCCCCCAACTTGCCAGGAAATAGGGCAAACCTCTTGGCAAAAACCGCACAGCTCGCTATAGTGACTGACAACATGCCAACATGACCGGCATCACCATTTCTTGACCCCTAGTGCAGACCACGAGGTTACTGATGAGCGTTACAGAGCAGTTCCGCACAGCCCGCAATCAACTTCTTTCCCTCAGAAACGACTACCAGGCAGCCCGCCAGCAATTCACCTGGCCCCAGTTTGAATATTTCAACTTCGCCCTAGACTGGTTCGACCAGGTAGCAGCCAGCCCCGACCGCAAAGACACCCCAGCCCTGATCATTGCAGAGCAAGACGGCAGCTTCACCCAGGTCACCTACTCAGAACTTTCAGCCCGCTCCTCCCAGCTAGCTAACTGGCTGCGATCAGTTGGGGTCAAACGGGGAGAGCGGGTTATCCTCATGCTCGGCAACCAGGTAGAGCTCTGGGAGCTCATGCTCGCCGGTATCAAGCTGGGAGCTATCCTCATGCCCTCAACCGAAATGCTAGAACCCCTTGACCTTGACGAACGTATCAGCCGCGGCCAGGTCAGCTGGGTGATTACCAACAGCAAAAACGTTAGAAAATTTGAGCGGGTAGAAGGCAATTTCACCGTCATTGAAACCGACGGCAAGACCGAAGGGGCCCTGAGCAAGCACCCCCACCTGTCCTACCTAGAAGCCGCCTCAGCCCCCACCGACTTCACCCCAGACGGGCCCACCCGGGCCGATGAGCCCCTGCTCTGGTACTTCACCTCAGGGACTACCTCCCGGGCCAAGATGGTTGAGCACACCCACACCTCCTACCCGGTAGGTCACCTCTCCACCATGTACTGGATTGGCCTTGAACCAGGAGACGTTCACCTGAATGTAGCCTCACCGGGCTGGGCTAAGCATGCCTGGTCCAACATCTTTACCCCCTGGATCGCTGAAGCTACCGTCTTTATCTACAACTACTCCCGCTTTGACGCGGCCGCCCTGATGCAGAACATGGAAAAGTTTGGGGTAAGCAGCTTCTGCGCCCCGCCGACCGTCTGGCGGATGCTCATTCAGGCAGATTTGACCCAGCTCAAAACCCCACCGACCAAGGTAGTTGCAGCCGGCGAACCGCTCAACCCTGAGGTTATCTCTAAGGTTCAGCAGGCCTGGGGGGTTGATATTCGAGACGGCTTTGGCCAAACCGAATCCACAGTACAGATCGCCAACACCCCCGGTCAGCCCATCAAGGTAGGAGCCATGGGCAGGCCCCTACCCGGCTACGACATTGTGCTCATTGACCCAGCTAGCGACCAGATCTCTGAAAACGAGGGGGAAATCTGTATTCGCCTAGGAGACTCCCGCCCCCTAGGGCTGATGACCCAATACAAGGGAGACCCTGAAAAGACCGAAGACACCATGCGCGGCGGCTTCTACCATACCGGCGACATTGCCGAACGGGACGAAAATGGGGTACTCACCTATGTGGGCCGGGCAGATGATGTCTTTAAGGCTTCTGACTATAAGCTCTCCCCCTTTGAACTGGAATCTGTGGTTATTGAGCACCCGGCAGTTGCTGAAGCTGCCGTAGTACCCTCCCCTGATGAGATTCGCCTGGCCGTACCCAAGGCCTACATTGTGCTGGCAGGCGGCCACGAACCAAGCGCCGAAACGGCCAGGGATATTTTGGCCTTCCTGCGCCAGAACCTAGCTGCCTACAAGCGGATCCGCCGCATTGAGTTCTACGAGCTTCCTAAAACTATCTCAGGTAAGATCCGCCGGGTAGAGCTGCGGGCCCGAGAGGTTGACTTCCACGGCCGTCACGGTGAAAAGACCGCCGCCGCCCTGGCAGCCCGCACCAGCACCGAAGGGTATGGCCACGAGTTTGCAGATACGGACTTCCCAGACCTGAAGGGCTAAGCCGGCTGGAAAGGAACACCTAGTCTGCAAGGGAAAACCCGATGACAAGGGAAAACCCGCTGAGATTATTCTCAGCGGGTTTTCTTGTGGGTGCCGGGGTGAGGGGTTAGGCCAGGCCCAGCTCCCCCGCTTCCGTGGGGATGAAGAAGGACAGGACCTCTTCTTCTGCCACCTCTGCCAAACTGGCAGGAGACCACTTCGGGTTGCGATCCTTATCGACCACCTGGGCCCGGATTCCCTCACGCATATCGTGGTGGGCCAGGGCGTTACAGGAGGTCACAAAGTCCTGGTTCAGGGTCTGGGCCAAACTCTGACTAGCCGCCCGGCGCACGGCCTCCAGGGCCACCTTCATGCCGGTCGGCCCGTTCTTCTGCAGGGCCGCCAAAACTGTACCGGCGAACTCGGAGCCATCCGCCCCCGACTCAGCTACTGTCTGAACCTTCTGCAGAATCTCTTCAACGGTATCGGCAGCAAAATCACCCTCAATCCAGTGGGCGTTATCTACGAGCTGGGAGGGAGGCGCGTCAGCCGCGAAGCCCTCAATGATTCTGCTGGCAGCCTCTGCCCCCTCAACCTCTTCAAGGGCAGCAACCAGCTGATCAAGCCTCTCAGCGGGCACAAAGTAGTCGGCCATGCCAACAGCGAGCGCATCCGCCCCGGTCACATGCAGGCCGGTGACGGCCATGAGGGTTCCCAGGTTCTGCGGGGCCCGGGCTAGAATATTCAGCCCGCCCACGTCGGGGCAGAAGCCGATGACGGTTTCGGGCATGCCGGTGCGGGTGCGTTCGGTGACGATGCGGTGAGAGCTATGGGCTGAAAGCCCAACCCCTCCCCCTAGGACCAGGCCGTCCATGAGGGAGATGAAGGGCTTGGGGTAGCGGGCGATGCGCAGGTCGAGGGTGTACTCGGTGCGAAAGAAGGTGATACCTTCAGCCGGGTCTGATCCGGTGGCCTGGTAGAGGGCTACAACGTCCCCGCCGGCGCAGAGGCCCCGTTCGCCCGCTCCGCGCAGAAGGACGGCCCTGATGGTGGGATCTTTTTCAAAGTCGTCCAGGGCTGCGTTGATGAGCCCCATCATCTGGTAGTTGAGGGCGTTGACGGCCCGGGGCCGGTTGAGGATGATAACCCCCAGGTTGCCGCGTTTTTCGCTCAGGACGCTCTCGGCTGGCGGGGTGCTGGGCGTATCGGTCACGGTGGGCCTCCTTTAGTTGCCGGTGGGCATAACGAAGCTGGCGCCCTCTTTAATGCCGGAGGGCCAGCGGGATGTTACCGTCTTGGTCTTGGTGTAGAAGCGGAAAGCGTCGGGCCCGTGCTGGTTGAGGTCGCCGAAGCCGGAGGCCTTCCAGCCGCCGAAGGTGTAGTAGGCAATCGGCACGGGGATCGGCACGTTCACACCCACCATACCCACATCGACGCGGCGGGCGAATTCGCGGGCGGTATCACCGTCGCGGGTGTAGATGGCAACGCCGTTGCCGAACTCGTGGTTGGTGGGCAGGGCCAGGGCCTCTTCAAAGTCATCGACGCGCACCACGGAAAGGACGGGGCCGAAAATTTCTTCGCGGTAGATGGACATATCGGTGGTGACCTTATCGAAGAGGGTAGCGCCGATGTAGTAGCCGCCCTCGTGGCCTTCAACCTTAACTCCGCGTCCGTCCACCAGTAGCTCGGCGCCTTCCTTCTCGCCGGCGGCGATGTAGCCTTCGATGCGTTCGAGGGCGCTGGCGGCAACGACGGGGCCGAAGTCTGCCTCGGGGTCAAGGGCGTGGCCGACCTTGAGGGTCTTGGTGCGCTCGACCAGCTTTTCAACCAGGGCGTCGGCGGTGGCCTGGCCGACGGGTACAGCAACTGAGATAGCCATGCAGCGTTCACCGGCAGAGCCGAAGGCTGCACCGATCAGGGCATCGGCTGCCTGGTCGAGGTCGGCGTCGGGCATGATGATCAGGTGGTTCTTGGCACCGCCGAAGCACTGGGCGCGCTTGCCGGTGCGGGCTGCGTGCTCGTAGATGCTCTGGGCGATGGGGGTGGAGCCCACGAAGCCGACGGCCTTAATGCGGGGGTCATCGAGCAGGGTATCAACGGCCTCCTTATCGCCGTTGACCACGTTGAAGATGCCGTCGGGCAGGCCGGCCTCGGTCCAGAGCTCAGCCAGGCGCAGGGGCACGGAGGGGTCACGTTCTGAGGGTTTGAGGACGAAGGCGTTACCAGCTGCGATCGCAGGGCCGCACTTCCAAAGGGGAATCATGGCCGGGAAGTTAAAGGGGGTGATACCAGCGACCACACCCAGGGGCTGACGCATGGAGTACACGTCGATGCCGGTGCCTACGGAGTCGGAGTATTCGCCCTTGAGTAGGTGGGGGGCGGCGGTGGCAAATTCGACGACGTCAAGGCCGCGCTGGATATCGCCGTGGGCGTCGGCTACGGTCTTGCCATGTTCGAGCGAAAGCATCTCGGCCAGTTCGTCGGCATTCTGGTTGACCAGGTCCACGAAGCGGTGCAGAATACGGGCGCGCTTCTGGGGGTTGGTAGCAGCCCACTTGGCCTGGGCTTCTGCGGCGTTGGCGATAACATCGCGCACCTCATCAGCGGACGCCAG
>JAXDRN010000003.1:0-4606 GCA_034090985.1 Rothia sp. (in: high G+C Gram-positive bacteria)
AGCCTTACCGTCACGCTTGGTGCGTGAGTCAGCTACTACAACACGGTAGCGGGGATCGCGGATTTTACCGAAACGCTTCAGACGAATTTTAACAGCCACTGTAGTGGTTTCTCCTGTTTTCTATAACTGTTCGAGGTCAGGTCTCAGCTCGTGGGGCGGGCTTCGTCATGACCTCTGCGGACACAATTTCTCCCGGATGAGAGGGGCCGGGAAAAATCGAGTACCCGTCAAGTATGCCAGCTCCGCCCCGCTTAATCTAGGGTTACGCCTGGGGTGTCTATGTGTTGTTGAAAACGAACTCAAAAGAAGCACGATGCGAAGGCGGGCGGAGACAGGATTACCCCGCAGGCGAGTTTTGCGAGCGCCAGCGAGCAACTGTTTGAGCTCTAGGGGTAATCCTGCGTAGCCCGCCGTCCCTCCCACTTCAGATTTATTTTTTGAGCGCCTGCTTCCAGCTGACCGAGGTACCGCCGCGCATGATGTTGGCCCGGTAGATGCGGGAGCCGAGGCGGGTGAGCAGGGCTGCTGTGGCCAGGGTGAGGGTAAGAGCGAGCATGGGTTCCCAGAGGGCTACATCCTCGGTGAGTAGGCGGCGGGGCATAGCTATGGAGGACAGGATGGGAATAAAGGAGATGGCCTTTAGCCAGGCCCCTGAGAGGTAGATGCCGGCGAAGAGGGCGGCAATCAGCACCATAGTGATGGGGTTGGAGAGGTTGGTGATGTCTTCGGTGCGGGCAGCCATGGCACCTACAGCGGCCCAGACGGTGGCGATGGCTGCGAAGCCGGCGATGTAGAAGAGGGCGAACCAGCTAGCTGAGGGGAGAATCCAGCCGAAGTCTGCGGCGGCTCCGGTGATTTGCATACCGATGAGGCCGGTGACTGCATAAACGGCTACCTGAAGGATAGCGAGTACGATGTTGCCCACGATTTTTCCGGTGAGTAGCTGCCCCAGGGGTATGGCAGTGGCAATAATTTCGACGATGCGGTTTTGCTTTTCTTCGACAACCGAGTTGGCGATGGCTACACCGAAGAGCACGGTGGTCATGTAGAAGATCATGGCGAAGACCATGGCAATGAGGAAGGCCAGGCCGGTGTTTTGGTTACCGGAGAGGACGCTGGTGCTCACCTGGGTACCTGCGGCTAGGGCTTGCAGGTCAACACCTGCTTGGGCGGCGTTTTCGGCGGTGATGGTTGAGGCGATGACGGCGCTCAGATCAGTTACCAGGCCGTTGTCAGGAGATGAGTCGAAAACGAGTTCCCAGCCTTCTTCGGTGGGGGCTAGGTAGGCGTCCGCTTCCCCATCGGCTACGAGGGTGCGGGCGGCGTCCGCACTGTCAGCCTGGGTGGCGGTATAGCTGGTTTCGTCGTCGCTCGCTGAATCGGCTGCGGCGACCAGGGTGCTTGCCCGGTCGTCGCTGGTTGCTACGGTGTAGTCGGTAGAACCGGAGCTGACAAAGTAGGGGATAAGGATTGCGGCCAAGATGATGACCAGGGAGATGAGGGTGCCCCCGATAAAAGATTTATCGCGCAGCTTGACCATGATTTCGCGGGTGGCAACAATCTGCCAGGCGTTCTGGGGTCTTGAAGTGCGCTGTGCTGGTGTGGTGCTCATTGGCCGGTGACCTTTCGGTAGATGTCGCCGAGGGTGGGAAGCTGGCGGGAGAACTCGTGTATATCGTGTTCCAGACCGCTGCTGAAAATCTGGTGACGGACGCTGGGGAGGTCAGCGCCGGGGGCCAGTTCGAGGATGGCGTCGGTGCCGGATACATCGAGGACTCTGACCCCGGGTAGTTCCCGCAGCCAGGCGGCATCGGCCCCGCCCCGATAGAGGTAGCGAGGGGTGCCTGATTCTCTGAGTTCGGTGGCGCTGCCTGCGGCTCGCACGGTGCCACCGTGCAGGATGACGACGCGGTCGCAGAGGCGGTCGACTAGGTCGAGCTGGTGGGATGAGAAGAGGATGGGGACGCCGGTGCGCATGAGCTCTCGCATCATGGAAACCATGGTATCTACGGCTCTGGGGTCGAGGCCGGAGAAGGGCTCATCGAGAATCAGGGCGGTGGGCTGGTGCAGGATTGAGGCTACAATCTGTACCCGCTGTTGGTTGCCCAGGGAGAGGGATTCAAGTTTGTCGTTCAGACGTTCTCCCAGCCCCAGTTCAGTTAGGTGTTCGGTGGCGACTGACCGGGCGGTGCTGGCGCTCATGCCGCGCAGCTGCCCCAGGTAAACCAGCTGGGCCAAGATAGCCTGTTTGGGGTAAAGGCCGCGTTCTTCGGGCATGTAGCCAAAGCTTGCGCGGTCTTGGGCGGTGATGGCACGCCCGCCGTAAAGTACCTGCCCGGCAGTCGGTTCAAGCAGACCCATGATCATGCGCATGGTGGTGGTCTTGCCAGCACCGTTTGCGCCAAGAAAACCGGTCATGGAGCCGGGCTCAACGGTAAAGCTCACCTTTTCTACGGCGGCTGTGGCGGTGGGGCCATTGCCGTAGACCTTGGTGAGGTCGCGGACTTCTATCGTACGGTCGTTCATAAGGGCACTTCCTGTAGGCTGCTTGTACCCCCAAGTCTAGTAAGTCCACGAAGAGAAGAACTCCCCCGTGGGGCGGAGCTTCACGGGGGAGTTCTTTTGGTGTGCCAACAGGCGGAGTTAGCCAGCTAGCCCTACCCGGTGGGCAAAAATCACGGCACCAACCCGATCACGGCTGTGGGTTTTGGCCAGGATGTTCGATACGTGAGTTTTGACGGTTGCAGCTCCCAGAAAAAGTTTTTCTGCAATTTCCGCGTTGGTGAGACCCTGGGCGAGCAGTTCCAGAGTCTCTTTCTCGCGCGGTGTCAGGGCTGCAAGAGCAAAGGCATCGTCGGGGCTCAGGTTACTGTTGGCCTGCACTCCCCCAGCCTGTCCCTGCCCGGCGCTTCCTGCCGGGTTGGCGGCGTCCTGCCCCTTAGTCTGCTCCACAAAACGGGCAATGAGCGGCAGGGTCATTTCGGGTGAGAGCAGAGCAAGACCCCCGGCCACCTTACGGATAGCAGCAACCAGCTCATCAGCGTCTGAGGTTTTGAGCAGAAAACCGCTGGCACCGGCTTGCAGGGCTGAGAAGAGGTAGTCTTCGCGGTCAAAGGTCGTGAGTATAAGGACGGCCGTGCCAGGCAGCTGCTCGGTCAAGGCGGCGGTGGCGGTGATTCCGTCCATCACGGGCATTTGAACATCCATGAGAACCACATCGGGGCGGACGCTTGCGGCAAGTTCCAGGGCCTCTTTGCCGTTGCGGGCCTGGCCTACTACCTCGATGTCCTCCTCCATGGAGAGAATGAGGGCGAAACCGGATCGCACCATGTCTTGGTCATCAGCCAGCAAAACTTTAAGGGTCATGGGGGGGCTCCTAGTGGGGTTGGTATGGTTCATCAAAAACTGCGGGGAAACGCACCTGCACCTTCCAGCCGGGGGCACCCTGCCTCCGGCCTGCCCAGCAAGTGCCGCCCAGGGCGGTGGCCCGCTCCCGAATGCCTTGGAGCCCGTAACCGCGGAGAGTGTGGCCGGGTAAGTATTCTTGGCCTTCGTCTCCCGCCAGGCTACTGACAGGGCCATCATCGGTAACTTCCAGTTCCACCCAGTTGTCACTTCTCTCTCCGCCGGTGCGCAGGGCCAGCACCGCGTTTTGGGCCGCTGAATGTTTGCGCACATTGGTCAGGGCTTCTTGGACCATGCGGTAGATAGAGAGCTGGGTTCCCTGCTGTAAGCCGGTTAGCCTGGTCAGGTCCTGTTCACTGACCTGCATTCGGGTTGTCACACCTACCGCTGTCATATGTTCCACCAGGTCAAAGATTTCGGTCACCTGGGGCTCTTTGGCAGCCCCGATCCCCTGCTCCGCTTCCCCGGCAGCCCGCATCACGCGAATCAGGTTTTTCATCTCAGCAACCGAGGACCGGGCCAACTTTTCAATATTAGCCAGGGGCTCAGCCGCCAGTTCCGGCTTCTTTTCTAGAGCCCGACGGGCAGCAGCCGCCTGAATCCCCATAGAAGAAACATGGTGCCCCACCGAGTCGTGAAGCTCCCTGGCAATACGCAGGCGGTCGCGGGTGACAGCGTCCTGGGCCATCTGCTCGGCCTGCTGCTCAAGCTGCCGGGCCTGGGCAGCAAGCACGGTTCGCTGGTAGGCCTGGTTCCAGGCGGTTCGCCCCATGAGGGCTGCGCACCCAAAGTAAAAAAGGTTTGTTACCGAGGCCATCACGTATCCGGCGGTAGCCTGGCTCATCAGGCCACCGGAATACTCCTCGATACCTGCCATGCTGTAGGCCGAGTCGGTTACCGCCCAGGCAATCACGATCCAGACGAGGGCGGCGGTGCAGACCAGGGCGTAGACAATCCAGGTCAGGGTGCGGTTTTTGCCCCAGGCTATGCCGGCAAAAAGCACCGCGAAATAGCAGAGCTGGTAGCTCAGGGTGGCGGGCGCTATTTCGGACACATAACTCAGAGCAATGAAGAGGGCGGTGGCTACCAGCATCATGCTCAGCGGGTAGATACGGCGCAGAATCAAGGGCAGGGTCATAGCAGCAGCTGCCCCATAGGAATAGCGAATCTGCTCGGTATCGTCCCCCAGAAAACCCGCAGA
>JAXDRN010000004.1:0-17921 GCA_034090985.1 Rothia sp. (in: high G+C Gram-positive bacteria)
CTTGGAATCATCAAAGATGGACTTGCCACGGCGGTCTTCGCTGGGCAGCTCGATGGGGTACTTACCGGTAAAGCAGGCGGTGCACAGGCGCTCGCGGGGCTGCTCGGTAGCGGCAATCATGCCCTCTTCTGAGATGAAGCCAAGAGAGTCAGCGCCCAGGGACTTACCGATCTCTTCGACTGTGAGGCCGTTAGCGATCAGTTCGGACCGGGAGGCAAAGTCAATCCCGTAGAAGCAGGGCCACTTGACCGGTGGTGAGGAAATCCGCACGTGGACCTCTTTAGCCCCAGCCTCCCGCAGCATACGCACCAGGGCCCGCTGGGTGTTACCGCGAACAATGGAGTCGTCAATAACAACCAGGCGCTTACCCTCAACTACTGACCGTAGGGGGTTGAGCTTGAGGCGGATACCGAGCTGGCGGATGGTCTGGGAGGGCTGAATAAAGGTTCGGCCCACATAGGCGTTCTTCACCAGGCCGTTACCGAAGGGAATACCTGATTCTTCTGCGTAGCCAATAGCAGCCGGGGTTCCAGATTCGGGGGTGGGCATAACCAGGTCAGCCTCAACCTGGTGCTCCCTGGCCAGCTGGCGGCCCATCTCTACCCGGGACTCGTAGACGCTACGGCCGGCAATGGCGGTATCGGGCCTGGCCAGGTAGACGTATTCAAAGACGCAACCGGCCGGCTTAGCCTCAGCAAAGCGCTGGGAGCGTAGGCCGTCTTCATCAATGGTAATGAACTCGCCAGGTTCAACCTCACGAACAAAGGAGGCCCCCACAATATCAAGGGCCGCTGTTTCTGAGGCAATAACCCAGCCCCGCTCTAGGCGGCCCAGAACGAGGGGGCGAACCCCCTGGGGGTCGCGGGCGGCGTAGAGGGTGTGTTCATCCATGAAAACCAGGCAGAAGGCCCCAGAGAGGGTAGGTAGCAGATCAAGGGCGGCCTCTTCAAGGCTCTCGAAGGGGTGATCCTTGAGCAGGGCAGTGACTAGGGCGGTGTCAGTGGTGTTGCCCTGGGCTAGTTCGCCCCGGTCGGGGCGCTTGCCCCCGTTTTTAGCTAGGAGTCGATCGTAGAGGTCGGCCGAGTTCACCAGGTTGCCGTTGTGGGCTAGGGCTAGGGTGCCGTGGGGGGTATCGCCTAGGGTGGGCTGGGCATTTTGCCAGATATTGCCACCGGTGGTGGAGTAGCGGCAGTGGCCGGTTGCCATATGCCCGGTCATTGAGTTGAGGGTGCTTTCATCAAAGACCTGGGAGACAAGGCCAATATCCTTGTAAACGCTTAGGTGCTTGCCGTCGCTGGTGGCAATACCAGCTGATTCCTGGCCCCGGTGCTGGAGGGCGTAGAGGCCGTAGTAGGTCAGTTTTGCAATGTCTTCACCTGGAGCCCAAACACCAAAGACGCCGCATTCGTCTTTAGGGCCGTGGTCGATGGGGTCAAGGTCGAAGGAGAGCTTTCCGTCAGGACGAGCCAAGGTAGGGTTTCCGTCTCTTCTGTATGGGGTTATCCCGCCTTCCTACCGGCTTGGGTAGGTGAGCGAGCGAACAGAACTAAGTCTACCTGGAGAGGGGCCTGACTGATAAGACCTGACCCCTCTTAGGCGGGGTGGGTCATAGCTTAGGCAGGCTCAGTAGGGCTCAACTTCCCCGCTTCTAGTCCTGGCTAATAGCCCTGTAGACGCTTGTCTTTTTCTTGGATCGTCTTTCAAGCAGAAGGGCCAGCAGCAGGGCCAGAGTGGTGCAGAGGGTTCCGCAGATAACAGCCATAACCCCGTAGACTGCCTCAAAGGTGTAGCTGGGGCTTTCAGCTCCTAGAAGGGTGACGGGCAGGGCTAGGAGTAGACCCAGTAGTAGGCCGGTGAGGGCAAAGGCTGGTAGGGAGGGGGCCCGGCGCACGGTAATCTGGGCCTGGGCGGGGGCATCTGCCGGTGAAAAATGCTGGCCAGGGGCCGCCTGCTTCTCAGCGTCGGTGAGAGGGGCAGCGGGTTCGGCAGGTCGGCGGAATCTGGACAAAATGCTCATAGCTACTAACTCTACCAAGGCTTTATGCCTGCTCTCTGATCTGCGTTTGGGCTCTTGCTTGCCCTGAGCTCATCTTTTTAAAGAAGGGGCAGGTAGCTGCTCAGGTCGGTGCGCAGGCCAGAGGCTGAAATAGCGGGGGCTGAATCCTGCCAGCTGCTGTAGCCTAGGCCCAGGGCGCACCAGGTAAAGGGGTCTGTTTCTACCACGGATGGTGGAGTGCCGCGGGTATGCCGGGGCCCGGCAATACACTGGGTCACCCCAAAGGGCGGCACTCGTACCTCAACAGAATTGCCCGGGGCTAAGGTTGCCAGCTCTTCAAGCAAAAAGCGGACGGCCTTAGCCCGAAGGGGCCTAGGAAGGGCCTTGAAGGCAGCTGCTGCCTGATCCTGACTGGCTGCCTCTTCAAAAATCTGCCGTAGCTGAGAGAGGGCAGCTTGGCCCTCAGCCTCAGAAATCTTGCGACGAATAGCCATTAGAGCAAGCCCTCAAAGGCAGCGCCGGGCTCGATGGAGCCTACCGGTTGACCGCCGCCGCTGATAGGGAAGGTGCTTCTGGCTACCGCTCGGTCTGCCAGCTCGGCCTCAAGAAAACCTGCTGCCTGAAGGGCCCGCACAGCCACTAAAGAAGCAGCCCGGTTTGAACCATCGAGCACCTTCAAAGCCACTGATGCGCCCGATCGCAGCCCAATAGCCAGCACACCTTCGGCACCGCGCTTGACTACAGCGTTGAGAGTCTCAGCCAGCACCGTATCTGACCCGCCGTGGCCGTGGATGTACTCGGGGTAGTCAACCATGGCGGTAGCGACGGTGGCGGCCCGGGCATCAGCCTTAATGTTCTCTACCGCAGCACCTAGGGTGGAGTAGGCCCGGGCCAGGCCCAGAAGTGAGGTCGCAGCCAGCGGAGCGCCACAGCCGTCGACAGTCAGCTGCTGGGGCCTTTCCCCCGTGAACTCTTCAAGGGTGTCAAGTACCAGTTCCTGGAGCGGGTGGGAGGGGTCGGTGTAGTTCTCAGTCGGCCAGCCCGACTTTACACAGCCCCAGAGAAAGGCGGCGTGCTTACCGGAGCAGTTAAAGGCCAGACGCTGCTGACCGTGACCTGCCCTAATCAGGGCATGGTAGCTGGGCTCATCAGTAGGCCAGGCTGGCGGGCAGAGCAGGGCATCAGCGGTCAGGCCGGCCTCAGCCAGCACCGACTGGGCCACCTTCATATGCTCAAAAGATCCGGTATGTGAACCGGCAGCCAGGGCAATCTGAGCGCCCTGCAGCTCGGCCCCCGCGTTCATTGAAGCAATAGCCTGTAGGGGCTTGAGGGCTGAACGGGCGTAGATAAGAGCTTGGGGGCTTCCGAAACTCAGTGCGGTAGAACCGTCGGGGGCCAGCACCACCAGGGAACCCAGGTGCCTCGATTCAATAAAATCGCCACGGGTCACAAGGGCCAGCTCTGCTGCTTGCTGCGCGGTAAAAGTCTGCATGCCCTCCAGTCTAGCGGTTAGCCCTAAGCTCTGAACTGAGCAAGGCCCGCACTTATTCTGATCCCTGCCCAAGGAGGTGCGGGGTTTTCAGGATAAGTGCGGGCTTCTAGTAGCTGCCTTTGCGGGAGCTGTTAGGGGAAGGGCCTAGCTGCTACTGCTTGTTCTGCTGGGCAGAAATGGCCCTCAGGGCCTTGCGGGCAGCTAGGGCAGCCCGCTGAGCTTCGGCCTGAGCCTCATCTGCTGCAGCTAGGGCCTGGTCAGCTGCTAGCACAGCTGCCTGGGCCAGGGACTCGGTGGATTCAACAGCTACCACCTGGCTGGGGCTGGCTGCGGGTGCCTGGGCTTTTTCTACCTGGGCGGTTTTTTCTACCTGGGCTGTCTCTTCTGCCTGGGTTTCTGGCTCTGGCGCATCCTCCTTCTGGGCCTGAGCCTTGGCCTGGGGCTGGGCCTGGGCTTCGAGCTTAGTGCCCTCAACGTCCAGGTCAGGCAGCAGACGGTCGAGCCAGGCAGGTAGCCACCAGGCCCTTTCTCCCAGCAGGTGCATCAGGGCCGGAATTAGGGTCATGCGCACCAGGAAGGCGTCGAAAAGAACACCGACAGCCAGAATGAAGCCAATCGAAGCAATCATGGGATCGCCCGAGAAGACGAAACCGATAAAGACACCTGCCATAATCAGGGCAGCTGCGGTTACCACCCGGGCCCCGTGATGGTAGCCCACAAGAACCGATCTCTTAGCCCCCCGGCCCTGGGAGTAGGCCTCCCTCATACCAGAGACTAGGAAGAGCTGGTAGTCCATGGCCAGGCCAAAGAGGATACCGACAGCCAGAATCGGTAGGAAGGCTAGCAGGGGGCCGGGGGTGGAAACGCTAAAGAGTTCAGCTGCCCAGCCCCACTGGAAGACAGCCGTGGTTGCTCCCAGGGCTGCCAGCAGGGAGAAAAGGAAGCCAACAGTTGCCGTGACCGGAACCAGGATGGAGCGGAAAACCAGCACCAGAACCAGCAGGGATAGGCCCATGACCAGGGCAAGGTAGAGGGGTAGAACATCGGCCAGGTTCTGGGCAATATCTACGGTCATGGCGGTCTGGCCGGTTACCCCAAAGCTTACCTGGCCGCTGTCGGTTGAGAGAGTCAGTTCGCGCAGGGCCTGGACCAGATTGGTGGTTGATTCGGCGTTGGGACCTTCGGCTGGAAGCACCTGGTAGAGCAGGGCTGAGCTGTCTTCAGAGATCAGGGCTGGGATAGCAGCTGAGACATCCTTTTGGGCCAGCAGTTCCTGGCCGACCTGAACCTGTAGGGCCTTGGCCTGCTCTGCTGTGGTTCCTTCAGGAAGGCGGGCAGCGACCAGGATGGGGCCGTTCTTGCCTTCACCGAAGGTGTCAGCGATGGTGGTGTAGGAGATGTAGGCGGCGGAGTCAGTGGGCTGAGAAGCTCCGGTGGGCAGACCCAGGCGCATGTCGGTCACCGGCAGGGCTACAGCCCCTAGGGCAAGAACTACAGCTGCAACGGTAGCGGCCGGCTTTTTGAGAACTAGGCCAATCCAGCCCTGGCGGGCCTCCTCATGCTGGGCAGCTGCCTGCCTGGCCTGCTCCCGGATCTCTGCTGCCTGGGTATCGCTCCCACTGGCTGCCTGAAGGCTTGCCCTGATACGGGCCCGCTGTTTTTTGCTCAGAACCCGCTCACCGAGAAGGGAGAAGAGAGCCGGGGAGAGGGTGGTGGCAATTGCTACAGCAAGGGCAACTGCGAAGGCACCGGCGTTACCCATAACGCCCAGGAAGGGGATGCCCACAACGTTCAGACCCAGCAGGGCGATCACTACGGTGGTACCGGCAAAGAAGACAGCCCCGCCAGAGGTTCCTGTTGCTAGGGCGATAGATTCCTTGACTCCCATACCCTTAGCCAGGTTGATCCGGTGGCGGTTGAGGATAAAGAGGGTGTAGTCGATACCCACAGCCAGGCCCAGCATGGTGCCCAGGGTGGGGGTGGTTGAGGTCATATCAACCAGGCCTGAGAGGGAGAGGACCAGCAGGGTAGAGACGGCAACGCCAACAAGGGCCATGATGATGGGCAGGCCTGCTGCGATGAGGGTCCCCAGCATGAGGAAGAGGACGATAAAGGCAATAATGATGCCGATCAGTTCAGCAGTTGCATTGATTTCTGGTTCAAGGCCCTGCATATTCTGGTCGAAGGTAACCTTCAGTCCCTGCCCTGTGAGGGTCTTGAGGGCCTCTTTGCTTCCTTCTAGGGTCTGGGCTGGGATTGAGCCGCTTCCAGCCTCAAAGCTGACGCTAATAATGGCTGTTGAGCCGTCTTCAGAAATAGCTATCCCTGCCTGGGAGAGGTCCAGGAGGGCTGAATTCTGGGTTAGGTCATGTGTGCCGCTTTCTAGCTTGGCCCGGTTCTCGTCAAGCTGGGCTAGGCCAGCGTCGTAGTCTACCCAGCCCTGGTCAATCTGGGCCTGGGCCTCAGCTAGGGGAGCGGGGAGGGGTTCGAGGGGGATTCCGCCTGCTTCTAGCTGGGCCTTTTGAGCATCGAGGTCAGCCTGGCCAGCTTCCAGCTGGGCCCTGGCTGCATCCAGCTGGGCCTGGGCATCTGCTAGCTGCTGCTCACCGCTGGCTAGCTCTGCCTGCCCTGCCTCTAGCTGGGCCCTGGCATCTGCTAGCTGCTGGGCTGTGGCAAAGGGATCATTGACGCTTTCAACACCCTCAACCTTCTGGGTTTCAGCGATAGCGCTAGCTACGGCAGCTTTTTGTTCATCGCTAAAGGCCGAGCCATCCTCTGTCTGTAGAATGGCTGAGCCGTTTCCGGCGTTGAGGTTGAGTTTGAAGGTGTCGCTGAGTTCTTCTTGAACCAGCTGGGCTTCAGTCCCAGGGATAGTAATAGAGTCGGTCATCTCTCCCTTGAAGGAGGCATAGGCGCCGCCTGCTAGGGCAATGATCAGGGCCCAGATGCCGATGACGGCCCAGGCGCGGCGGGCTGCAAAGCTGCCGACCTTATAGAGGAACTCAGACATGGTCTGCTAGTTTTCCCTTTCTGTGTGCTTGTCTTTATCTCTTAGATGGTCTGATGGGCAGCAAAACTGCCGCCAAGGGTAAATACCGGGGTGCCAGCGGCAACCTGATTGATGTAGGTGTGGATATGGGGCAGGAGGCCCTCAGGGATAATCGCGCTTGGCCCCTTTGCCCCTTCAAAAATGTTGTCCTCAAACTCTTGGGCCAGGCGGAGGAAGGCAAAGGCGAAGCCCATGAGCAGGTTGTAGGTGAAGAGGCCAAGGGCTAGGGACTGGTCAAGGGATAGGTCGGGGTAGAGCTGGTCGATCTCGCTACAGAGGGCCTTGCTGATGGCGCCTAGGGTGAAGGTGACTTCGCGGGCAACTAGCTCAAACTCTTCTTCTACGAGGGCGGCACCCAGGGTGGCAAAGCGGGTGAGATTCTGCTGGGCCCGCTGGGTTTCTACAGCTTCATGGAAGTGCTTCACCAGGGCCTGGGGTAGGTCTTCGATGGCCAGTCCCTGGGGGAAGGGAGGTTCACTGAGGCAGGATTCTAGGTGGTTGGAGAGCTGGTAGGTGAGGGCATCTTCAAGTTTTTTGAAGTGGTTGAAGACGGTGCGTTCTGAGACCCCTGCCTGCTCAGCGAGGGCTGAGGCGGTTAGGCCTGCCCTCCCTTGGCTGAGCACGATATCTTCGGCTGCGCGGGCGATTTTATTTTTGGACTCCGTTGAGCGGGCCTTGCGCCGGTCGAGGGGAGGGGTGTGCTTGAGCATGAATTTACAGTAACTGCAATATTGCAGTGACTGCAAATATCTGGCCTGTGGGCTTGGGCACGGGCCCAAGGGGAAGAAGGCTACTGGGGTAGCTGGGAAAATCTATGGGCAAAAACCGACCAAATTGCGGTAAAAACTTCATCAAATCCTGACCTTGCCGGTAGCCTTAAAGAATGAAGGTATTGGTACTGGGCCCAGGTGGGCGTGAACATGCAATTATCCGAGCACTTCTGAAAGATCCTGCCGTCACCCAGGTGCACTCAGCACCCGGCAATGCAGGAATCGCCCAGGACGTGCCTGTCTACCCCATCGACGCAAATAATCCCCAAGAGGCCCTTGCCCTAGCCCAGGACCTAGCTGCAGACCTGGTTGTTATTGGCCCAGAGGCCCCCCTGGTTGCAGGTGTGTCAGATACCCTTCGCGAAGCTGGCTTTCCCGTCTTTGGCCCCTCAAAGGCAGCCGCCCTGCTTGAAGGCTCAAAGGCCTTCGCCAAGGAGGTTATGGCAGCTGCTCAGGTGCCTACAGCCCAGGCCCATCTAGCCACAAACCAGGAAGAGGCCGAAGCTGCCCTAGCTGCCTTTGGGGCCCCCTATGTGGTCAAGGATGATGGCCTAGCAGCCGGTAAGGGTGTTGTGGTGACCGAAGACTACGACCAGGCCCTAGCCCACGCCCTGGCCTGCTTCAAGGCCGGCGGAAGCGTGGTCATTGAAGAATACCTGGATGGGCCTGAGGTTTCCCTCTTTGTTATCTCTGACGGTAAAACCTGCCTGCCCCTTTCACCGGCCCAGGACTTCAAGCGAATCTTTGACCAGGATAAGGGCCCTAACACCGGTGGCATGGGGGCCTACACCCCCCTTCCCTGGCTGCCTGAGGGCTTTGTTGAAGAAGTCATTGAGCGAGTTGCCCAGCCTACCGTTGATGAGATGGCCCGCCGGGGCACCCCCTTTGTTGGGGTTCTCTACTGCGGCCTAGCAGCAACCTCACAGGGCATCCGGGTTATTGAATTTAATGCCCGCTTTGGTGACCCTGAAACCCAGGCTGTCCTTGCCCGCCTCAAGACCCCTCTGGGGGGCCTTCTGCTGGCGGCAGCCCGGGGGGATTTGGCTGAAGACCTGACCCTAGACTGGGATCCCCGCTACGCTGTAGACGTAGTGATGGCAGCCCAGAACTACCCCGATACTCCCCGCAAGGGAGACATTATCAGCGGCCTGGAGCAGGCTAGGGCCCTGCCCGGGGTGCAGGTTGATCATGCTGGCACCGTCGCTGAAGGCCAGCTCATCCGCACCGCTGGTGGCCGAGTTCTGGCTGTTGTTGCCCTGGGCCAGACCCTGGCTGAGGCCAGGGAGGCTGCCTATGCTGGTGTTCGTGAGATTTCCTGGGAAGGTGCCCAGTACCGCTCTGATATTGCCCTGGCTGCTGTCGAGGGCCGTATTCAGCTTCCCTCCCAGCCCTAAGTTTGTGTGACTGCCCACCTAGCTGTGGGCAGTCACTTTTATTTTTTGACCCCACTGTCTTACCTGCCCACCCACAGGAGTTACTAATGAGCCATACCCCCCTTCTTATTCCCGGCTGGAAGCACGTTTATTCCGGTAAAGTGCGTGACCTCTACATTCCCGACCAAGACACCCAGGACGTCACTGGGGTCAACATTCAAGATGACGCTGAGTTGCGAGCCGGGTCTGTTATGGTCGTTGCCAGCGACCGAATTTCTGCCTTTGACCGGGTTCTGCCCACCGAAATCCCTGACAAGGGCAAGATCTTGACCCAGATGTCCCTCTGGTGGTTTGAGCAGCTCAAGGGCGTACCCAATCACGTTCTATCGACCGATGTGCCCCAGGTTGTTGCTGGCCGGGCCATGATTTGTAAGTCCTTGAACATGTTCCCTGTAGAGTGCATTGTGCGCGGCTACCTTACCGGCTCTGGCCTGGCCAGCTACCAGAAGGACCGGACTGTCAATGAGTACCTGCTGCCTGAGGGCCTGGTCGATGGTTCCCGCCTGGACCCTGCCCTCTTTACCCCTACCGGCAAGGCAGAGGTGGGGGAGCACGATGAGCCTATTACCCGCCAGGAACTAGATGCTGAAGTGGGCGAGGCTATTGCTGACCGCCTAGAGGAGCTGACCCTCTACGTCTATGAGACAGCAGAGAAAATCGCCCGGGAGCGGGGCATTATTCTGGCCGATACCAAGATTGAGTTTGGTACTGATTCTTACCGGGGGGAAATTACCCTAGGTGATGAGGTTCTGACCCCAGATTCCTCCCGCTTCTGGGATGCTGGAGACTATGAGCCTGGCCGCCCCCAGGCCTCCTTCGATAAGCAGTACGTTCGGGACTGGCTCAAGAGCCCCGAATCGGGCTGGGATGGTCAGGGCCCGGTCCCTGAGCTACCTGCTGAGGTTGTTGAAAAGACCCGGGCCCGCTACGTCGAGGCCTATGAGCGCCTCACCGGTCTAACCTTCCAGCCCTAAGGGCTGGGGCTTGCCCCCACTTCTGAGAGGGCATAGAACCAGCGGATATGCTGGGCAACTTCCTTCCGGGCCTTCTGGCTGTCTCCTTCAAGAATGGCAGCTAGGATGGCCCGGTGTTGTTTTTGGAGCTGGGTCTTGGTGGCCTGCCAGTCCTCAAGGTAGGGCAGGGCCTCTTGAACGTAGCTGACGGTAGCTAGGTGCAGGGAGTCAATGACCGTATCCATCACGATATTTCCCCCCAGGGAGGATAACTCGTAGTGGAAGCGGGTATCGCAGAAGTGAAAGCGCTGGTCACTGAGGCTGGTCTGGTCCATCTCCTCTAGGTAGGTTCTGGCTCGGGCAATAGCCTGCTGCTCTTCCTGCCCGGCCTCAGCCTGCCCCTCCTTAGCCTGTTTGATGAGCTGGGCGGCCCTGGCAGCGGCCTCCCCTTCCAGGAGGATACGGGTGCTGACAATATCTTCTACCGGCAGGGTGCGGGTGGCAATGTGCATACGCAGGGCCCAGCCGAGGGCATCAGAGGGTTGGGAGACAATCAGGGCTCCTGCCCGGGGCCCTGAGCCAACCCCGGAGCGGATCAAGCCAACGGTTGAGAGAATCCTGAGGGCTTCGCGCACAGAGGCCCGGGAGATTCCAAACTCTTCAGCCAGGGTTCGTTCTGCCGGTAGGCGGTCTCCTAGCCTGAGCTGGCCATGGCGCAGCTGGCTTTCAATGGAGTCCAGCAGGGCTCTGTAGGTGGGTTCTTTCTCTTTCACGGGCCTACTTTCGCTGGTTAATGCTGAAGGAAAAGGCGGTGTGCAAGGGTCAAACTGACCTTTCTTGCACACCGCCTTTCTGCTGTCCGGGGGTTAGGGACTGGTCTTAGAAGTTGGCGTAGTAGGCCTCAACCATGAAGCCCAGAACGTTGGACTGGAGGAAGACCAGAATACAGACTGCCAGCAGCAGGATAAAGGACCAGGGAAGGACAGACTTGAAGATCTCTGATTCCTTGCCCTCCATGTTGACGGAGGTGGCGGCAATAGCCAGGGACTGGGGGGAGATCATCTTACCGACCACACCACCGGTGGTGTTGGCAGCTAGCATCAGCTCAGGGTGGGCGCCAGGAACGCCGTTGGCCTGAAGGTTCTCAGCTGCAGTGACCTGGAGCTTGGAGAAGAGGGCGTTAGCTGAGGTGTCAGAACCGGTAACGGCGGTACCAACCCAACCCAGGACCGGTGCCAGGAAGGCGTAGGCAACACCGAGGGAGGCAACGTATTCACCGATAGCAACGGTCTGACCTGAGTAGTTCATGACGAAGGCTAGGGCCAAAACCAGGGCGATGGTGACGGCGGTCCAGCGCATCTTGAAGGAGACAGCACCGATTTCCTTGACGGCATCTGCAACAGAGAGCTTGTAGGTGCCCTGCTCGTTGAAGATGGAGTAGAGGACTGCAACCAGCAGGCCGGAGATCAGCAGGTAGGTGCCGGGGTTGTTGAGCCAGGACCAGGTGTAGGCCGAATTGACCGGGGTACCTGCTGCGGTGAGCAGACGCTCTGAGAGCAGGGGCATCTGGAACTTGATGGCGGTGGTCTTCATCCAGGCAACCAGCGGGGTGTAGAGGTTGGCGATACCGAAGATGATGACAACGATCAGGTAGGGCATCAGGGCCATCCAGATCCGGCGGCCGGGCAGGTGGATAGCCTCGGGAGCTTCAGTGATTCCGTAGCGGGCCCGGACCCCTTCAACTCCACGGGGCTTGACGAAGCGCATGAAGACAACGGCAACTGAGATGGAGACGATGCAGGCGATCACGTCAGTGAGCTGGTAGGCAAAGTAGGTTGCGGCCCACCACTGGGCTAGGGCGAAGGAGGCACCGATGACTGCTGCGTGAATCCAGGCGTCTTTCAGGCCCTGGATACCATCAAGGATCCACAGGAGGATGAAGGGAACGAAGAAGGCCAGGAAGGGGGCCTGGTGGCCAACGACTGCTGCAACGTTGACTGCTGCCTGGGCGCCCTGCTCGTTGGCACCGTAGGCAACTTCACCGGCGGTGGTGATGGGGATTGCTACTGCACCGAAGGCTACAGGGGCGGTGTTGGCGATCAGAACGGTGGTAGCTGCCTTCAGGGGCTTGACTCCCAGGGCCAGGATCATGGTTGCGGTAATGGCTACCGGAGCGCCGAAGCCTGCGAGGGCTTCGAGTAGGCCGCCGAAGCAGAAGGCGATCAGGATGGCCTGGATGCGAAGGTCGCCGCCGCCGATTAGGTCGAAGGTGCGGCGCAGGTCTTCAAAGCGGCCAGAAAGGACGGTGACCTGGTAGAACCAGATGGCCATGAGGATAACCCAGGCGATGGGGAAGAGGCCGTAGATGCCGCCGCGGAAGGCGGACATGCCTGCTAGGTCCCAGGGCATGCCGAAGCCGAAGACTGCGACGAGCAGGGCAACGACTAGGGAGACCAGGCCGGCAACGTGGGCGCGGACCTTCAGGCCTAGGAGCATGATGAAGAAGGCTAGGAGGGGGAGGGTTGAGACGAGGGCGCTGAGGGCCAGGCTGCCCCCTACAGCGTCAGTGACAGCGGTATAGGTATTTTCCACTGTGTTCTCCTTGAAGTGATGTGCTTTGCTGGTCTGGGCTACAGCTATGGGGCCCTGGACCGGCTGGGTGGGGCCTGGCCGGATGTGGTCAGACCATTGTTTTCGAGGTTCAGACTACATGAGTTCACTCACTCTAATCAACTTGGAGCGGACCCCTGAGGGCAATTGTTTGTTTGTGTTGTTTACTGTTCAGTAGGAGCCTAAATATCCCTGTGCTTAGGTTGGGTTTTGTTGGGTTTTCCCCGGCCAGCGGGAATTATTTGAGCAGGAAAATATGCGCTATTTAAAGTGACGTTTCAGGGCCCCCATCGTGTTAAATGAGAGGTAACAAGACGAAGCCTTCATACGGCAGATCACCGGCCTGCTCAGCTACTGGAGCGAGCACCCATCCCTCTCCTGACCGGCAGAAGGACAGCTGGCCGACTCTGCCCTGAAAGATAGAGAGAAACAAGATGCGTGTTGCGCTCTTCTCAACCTGCATTGTCGACGCAATGTACCCGCGGGTAGCCCAGGCTACCGTAGAGATCCTAGAACGCCTGGGGCACGAGGTTGTATTCCCCCAAGGTCAGACCTGCTGCTCCCAGATGCACGTGAACTCCGGCTACTTTGACGATGCCTACCCCATTGTAAAAACCCACGTAGCAGCCTTTGAAGAGTGGGACTTTGATGCCATCGTTGCCCCCTCAGGCTCCTGCGTAGCCTCCCTGGGCCACCAGCAGCCCATGATCGCTGAGCGGGCAGGAGACCAGGCCACAGCCCAGGCCGCTGCCTCCCTCGCTAGCCGCTCCTTCGAACTGGCAGAATTCCTGATCGATGTTTGCGGCATTACCGACGCAGCAGCCGAGCTAGGCTCCTACTTCCCCCACAAGGTCACCTACCACTCCTCCTGCCACGGTATGCGCCTGCTGGGCCTAGGAACCCGCCAGGAAGATCTAATCCGCACCGTCGAAGGCCTTGAATACAGCCAGATTGAGGGCCTAGACCAGTGCTGCGGCTTTGGTGGAACCTTCTCCTTCAAGAACGCAGATACCTCAGGGGCCATGGTGGCAGACAAGGTAGAAAACATCGAAGCCACCGGCGCCTCTGTCTGCACCGGTGGAGACGCCTCCTGCCTGATGAACATCGGCGGAGCCCTCTCCCGCAAGAATTCCCCGGTCCAGACCATTCACTTTGCTGAAATCCTCGCCTCAACCCGCCAGAACCCCCTCAAGGTCACCGGCCCTGTAGCAGTTACCGCAGGAGGTAAATAAGCCATGTCCACCACCGCACTCGGTATGCCTAAAGTCCGCCACGGTGTAGGCAACATCTTCGAATTTGAGCCCTTCCCCGAATACGCCGAAAAGGAGCTGCAGAACCAGCAGCTGCGGGCCAACCTAGGTTTTGCAACCCACAAGATCCGCAACAAGCGGGCAGCTGTTATCTCAGAGCTACCCGACTGGCAGGATCTGCGCACCGCCGGCTCCATGATCAAGCAGAAGGTCATGGCCAACCTTGATAGCTACCTAGAAGAATTCGAAAAGAACTTCACCGCCCGCGGCGGCCATGTTCACTGGGCCCGCGATGCCCACGAAGCTAACCAGATTGCCCTCAAGCTCATCCAGGAGCAGGGGGTAACTGAGGTCAATAAGATTAAGTCCATGGCCACCGCAGAAACCGGCCTCAACGAATTCCTTGAAGAGCACGGCATCTCTGCCATCGAAACCGACCTGGCAGAAGAAATCGTCCAGCTGGGCGATAATGACCGGCCCTCCCACATTCTGGTGCCTGCAATCCACCGCAACCGCACCGAAATTCGGGATATCTTCCTGAAGAAGATTGAAGGAGTCAACCCGAATCTAACCAACGACCCAGCAGAACTGGCTGAAGCCTCCCGCTTCCGCCTGCGGGAAAAGTTCCTGACCAACAAGGTCGCTATCTCTGGTGTTAACTTTGCTATTGCAGAAACTGGCACCATGACCATCGTTGAGTCTGAAGGCAACGGCCGTATGTGCCTGACCCTGCCTGAAACCCTCATTACCTTCATGGGCATCGAAAAAATCCTACCCACCTTGAAGGACTACGAGGTCTTTACCCAGCTGCTACCCCGTTCCTCAACCGGTGAGCGGATGAACCCCTACACCTCTATGTGGACCGGTGTAACCCCCGGCGACGGCCCCCAGAACCTGCACGTTATCCTCATGGACAACGGCCGGACTGCCGCCCTAGCCGATCAGGTGGGCCGCCAGGCCCTGCACTGCATCCGCTGCTCAGCCTGCATGAACGTCTGCCCCGTCTACGAACGGGCCGGTGGCCACGCCTACGGTTCTACCTACCCCGGCCCCATCGGTGCAATTCTTTCACCCCAGCTTGGCGGCATTGAAAGCCAGTACAACTCCACTCTGCCCTACGCTTCCTCCCTCTGCGGCGCCTGCTACGAAGCCTGCCCCGTGAAAATCAACATCCCCGACGTGCTGGTACACCTGCGCGGCAAGGCCGTTGACCACGAAAAGGCCAAGGGAGAATTTGCCGGCGGCAAGAAGGAACGCCACCTGCAGATGGATGCCATGATGTTCGGCGCTAAGACCCTCTTCAGCTCCGGCAAGCTCATGGCCCTAGCCACCAAGGGCCTACCGGCCTCAAGCCTGATCACCGGCAAGAAGGGCAAGATCAGTAAGCTACCCGGTATCGTTGGTGGCTGGACCGAATACCGTGACATCCCGGCACCTCCCAAGGCCTCCTTCCGCAACCAGTGGAAGAAGGAACGCGGGGAAGCCAGCAAGCGGGTTGCCGGCCAGCGGGTTGACCTACAGGCCCTCATCGCAGCTAACCAGGACAAGCGGGCTGAAGCCCACGCTAAGGCTGAAGCCGCCAATCCCATCGCCCCCAAGGAGGCTAACTAATGTCTGATGCAAAAGCAGAGATTCTAGGTCGTATCCGGGCCTCCCTCTGGGATCATCCCCAGCCCGCTGAACCCATCCGCGCCTACCGGCAGGTCAGCGATAAGGGACAGGAAGAGCTTATTGAAATGCTCGTTGATCGCCTGATCGACTATAAGGCCAACGTCTTTCACGAGACCGAAGAGACCATTGCTGACCGGATCGCCCAGCAGCTGGGCAAGTCAGCCCGCTACGTGGTGCCCCTAGGGCTCAAGGACCAGTGGCTACCTGAAGACACCGCAGCCCGCTCCAAGGTAGTAGACTCCGGTAACGCCAATAAGCCCGGTGCCCTCTCTGTACGGGAACTGGATGCCATTGACGCAGTTGTTACCTCATCTACTGTCTCCTGCGCTGAAACTGGCACCATTGCCCTCAACAGCTCAGATCAGGAAGGCCGCCGGGCCATCACCCTGGTACCGGACCACCACATCTGTGTTGTTCCCGTTGAGACCATCGTAGAGCTGATTCCAGAAACCGTTGCCCGGCTTGACTTCAACCGGCCGGTTACCTGGATCTCTGGCCCTTCAGCTACCTCAGATATTGAGCTGATCCGCGTTGAGGGCGTTCACGGCCCCCGTATCTTGGATGTCATCATCCTCAAGTAGGCTACTAGCTGCTCTTGGCCAGTAAGGGCCCCCAAGCCTGGGGGCCCTCTGTCTTATCATCCCCCTTCTGCCCCCTTTCCCCTGGGTAGTGCTAGGCTACTAGGCAGGTAACTGCTGAGGAGAATTTTTCTGTGAATGACCCAAAAACAATAGGCCGTGTCATCGGCATTGACCTGGCCCGCTCTGCTGCCCTCATCAGCATGTTCATTGCCCACACCGCCCCCAGCGGCGGCCCGGCTGGCCTTCTAAACCTCAGCGAGTTCCTCACTGCCCCCCTCTTTGCCTTCCTGCTAGGAGCAGGGGCCCTCTTCTCCTCCCAGAGGATGAGTTTTCCGGCCCTCTTCGCCTCATCGGTAGTGCGGGCTATCGCCCTGATCGCCCTTGGCCTCTACCTGGCTACCTGGGGAGCCCAGGTGGACATTGTTCTTCAGTACCTGGGCCTGCTCAGCCTGATCATGGCCCCCCTAGTCTTTTTGCCCTCCTGGGCCCTAGCGGCCCTGGCCCTGGGTAGCTGGTGGTTTGCCGCCAGCGCCAGAAACTACTTCCAGCCCCAGGCCCTTGAGGCCTCCTTGGGCGGCAGCTACAGCGCCTATCTTTACCAGTGGCTTTTTACCGGCCCCAACTATCAGGTTCTCACCCTGCTGACCTACGCCTGCCTAGGGGCAGTCATTGCCAGCCTGCTTGAGCGCTGGGGAGTCTGGGGGGATCTAGCCCTTACCCTTCTAGGCGGCCTGGCAACAGGTGGCCTCTTCTGGTACTCGCGCACGGCTGTGCCTGACTTCCTTCCCTATACCTCAAGCCGCCTTGAAATTGCCTTTAGCCTGGCAGCCTGCCTGGCCACCGTTGGCTTCTGCTGCCTACTGGCTAGAATCTTTGCCAGCAGCCAGCAGGTCTTAAGTCCCTTCCTCGCTGCCGGACGGATGACCCTGAGCCTCTACGTCCTTCAGATAGGCCTACTAGCCCTCTACGTCAGCTACGCCCCAGCCTACGGCCTGGCCGCTAGAGATGACTCCTGGGCTGTTATGGCCGGTTTGATTCTTTTCTCCCTGCTCTTTGCCTGGGCCTGGCAGCGGCTACTGGGTCAGACCTTCCTGCGGCGCGGTCCGCTGGAAACTCCGCTAGCCTGGGTCTCCGGTAGGGGCTAGACTCTCAGAATGCACACTTTTTCTTCGGAAACCGGCTCCACCAGGGCCGGCTCATCTTCCCGCACCTGGGTTCGGGTAGTTTTCGCTGCCCTGCTGACCCTGGCCTGGCTGGCTGTGGCAGGTATCGGCGGGCCCTACTTCGGCAAAATCTCTGAGGTCTCGACCAATTCCCAGACTGACTTTCTGCCCGCCTCTGCCGAATCTACCCAGGTGGTAGAGCAGCAGGGCGACTTCCTGGGTACTGACGCGGTGCCCGCCATTCTCGTCTTTGAAGCCGACGGCTCCCTGACCGACTCCCACCAGACCTACCTGGAGGGCCTGACCGACCAGCTGGCGGCGTCCGGAACCTTCACCGGTGAAAGCTCCCCCGTGATTTACTCAGAGGACGGCCGGGCGGCAGAACTCATTCTCCCTATCTCTACTGATCTCGAAACCCGAGAGGTCGTTGACGGTATCCGGGCAGAGATAGCCCAGGCCCCCAGCGGGCTTACCGGCTATGTGACCGGTCCGGCTGGTTTCTCTGCCGATCTGGTGGCTGCCTTTGGCGGTATTGACGGGATTCTGCTGGCCGTCGCCCTGGTGGTCGTCTTCATTATTTTGCTGGTGGTCTACCGCTCACCCCTGCTGCCCATCATCGTGCTGATCAGCTCTATGGTTGCTCTCTCTGGCGCTATCTTCGTCATCTGGCATATGGCCAATGCAGGCTGGGTCATGATCAACGGCCAGGTGCAGGGTATTCTGCTGATTCTGGTGGTGGGCGCTGCCACCGACTACTCCCTGCTCTATGTAGCCCGTTACCGTGAGGCGCTGACCCAGTACACCTCCCGCTGGGAGGCAACCCGCGCTGCCTGGCGCGGCTCCCTCGAGCCGATTCTGGCCTCCGGTGGCACCGTGATTGCCGGTCTGCTCTGCCTGCTGCTCTCTGAGCTGTCGTCTAATAAGGCTCTGGGGCCCGTGGCTGCTACCGGTAT
>JAXDRN010000005.1:0-55667 GCA_034090985.1 Rothia sp. (in: high G+C Gram-positive bacteria)
CAGAGCAATGAAGAGGGCGGTGGCTACCAGCATCATGCTCAGCGGGTAGATACGGCGCAGAATCAAGGGCAGGGTCATAGCAGCAGCTGCCCCATAGGAATAGCGAATCTGCTCGGTATCGTCCCCCAGAAAACCCGCAGAATGGTAGGCGGCATTCAAGAGAAGAGTAGCTACAAGCACCACGCCCCACACCAGACCATCCTTACGTAAGGACGCCGCCGGTGGGGTGGGCCGCGCCCAGTCGGGGTCTATCTGTGAGAAGGAAAAACGGGTGGCTGTATTCACCTGTCCACTGTATCAAGACTTAGCACGGGGCAACTCCCCCGCTAGGCGGAAAGCACCTACTGTTGATTGCCTATGCCAAAGAAGCGGCCTAGCTGCTGGCGGGCTGACTGCCCTAGCTGGCGGCCCAGCTGCTGGGCCTTAGCCAGGGAATAGGGGCCGGGGGCCTGCTCCTGCTCAGACTTAGCCTGAGCTTCAGCCTCAGCCTGAACCTGGGCCCTCAGTTCCTCAGTCAAAGACAGGGGCCTCAGCTGGTGGTTTTCAGGTTCCTGCTGCTCAGTCACCAGCCGGTGGTAGGTGCGGGCAATCAGCAGCTCAGCTGCCCCACTAGCCCCCAGGGTTGCAGCTGCAATCAGGGCTGCCCTTGGCGAACGCCCCTGGGCTGCCCGCCGGGCCGCCCAAATCGCCAGAGCACCAGAGGCACCGAGCTGGGCTGTTGCGTCAGCAGCCAGCAGCCAGGGCCGAAGCTGAGGCTTCTGGAGCTGAAAAGGCCTGGCCAGGGAGCTAAGCCCCTGCCCCTGAGCTAGCGCAGGAGCCTGCGCCCGATAGCTAGCTGCCTGCTGGATCGGAGCCTGCCCCTCCTCCTGACCTCCAAGGGTCTGCTGGCCCTCTTCCTGGTCAGCGTCATAGCGGAAGTAGCCCACAAAATCATCTAAACGGACCGCCCCACCCAGTAGCAGGTAGAGCTCTTCAGGCAGGTCAAGGGCATGGATGGTAGATTCCATCCCGTCCCTGCTTTCAAAGTCCAAAACATAGTTAGTTAGCCGGTTAGCTGTCTGCTCATCGAGCCCGTAGAACCAAATCAGCTGCTCAAGCTGGTCTCTAGCAGCTATTTCCCGGTAAGGCTCAGGCAGCAGGCCAGGCAAACTCCAGACCAGATTTCCCACCTCACTTGACGGTGAGGTCAGCGTCTGCCCCTCCTTCTTCAGCGGTGACCAGCTGAAGGTAAGAACCGTCCCCACCAGGTCAGTTTCTGGGCTGCCAACCAGCTGATTGACCCAGTCACTGACAAGACCGGGGCTAGGGCAGCTAGAATCAGCCGGCAGCACAAAGCTCAAGCTCTGCCCAAAGAGGGTCTGTTCAGCCACAATACTTGGCAGGTTCAAGGACTGAAGAAGGGCAGCTAGGTGAGCAGGGTCTGCACTAATCAGAGACCAGCCCCTATCAGCTGGGGCGGCCTCAAGCTGCCCCCCAAAGTGCTGGCCCTGCAGGTAACTGGCCAAATCCTCTGTTGAAATTTCTACCAGGGCGGCACTAACCCCGCAGGGATCAAGGCTCAGGCTATCTGCACCTTCAGAAAAAGAGGCCAGATGATAATCCTGCCCCTCATCAGAGGGCAGTCGCTCCGTTAGCCCGGGTAGGGCCTGCTCTAGCTGGCTGAGAAAGTCCTTAAGGGGCTGACCGGCTAGCAGCTGCCCCTGAGGGCTAGCTTCAACAGTCTGTAAGGGGCTGGCGCTACTGGGACGCTCACAGAGGATAAAGAGCTGGGCCCGCTGCCCGTCAGTTTCTAGGGCTGTGACTGTTGGTTGGCTGTGCAAAAGGTCAAGCAGGTCGGGGCTAATCTGCCACTGGGGCTGCTGGGGCTGCTCAACTGCCGCTTGCTCTTCCTCCACCTGGCTGGAGTCTACCTCCTGGCCCAGCTGACCCTGCTCTTCCTGCTGGCCAGCTTCGTCGCTCCCCTCTTCTGATGCTTCTAGACCATCCTCTACCTGGATAATCTGCTCAATGAGGCTGTCAAACTTCTCTGGGTCAGCAACAAGCTCATCTAGGCTTTTGAGGTCCTCATCCGTATAGGCCGGCAGCTCAGGGGCCGCCTGGGCCGATGCCTGCTCCCGAATCAGGCCAATAATGCTCTCAAGCTGGTTGCGAACCTCATCTTCTAACCTCAGGGGCTGCTCCTGCTCGGCCAGGGGCTGGCTGGGGGCCTGCTCCTGCTGGAAGAGAAGGGGCACCTGCTGGCGCCAGTCAAGCTGGGAGCTCTTTAGGTCGATAGGAAGACGCACCCACAACACGTCAGAGCCAACAGGGGCTAGGCCAGGGGTAGCCTGCTGGTCAGGGTTAGGCTGTGATTCGGTCATTTCCTTCTTTTTCCTTCTCAGGGCTTGGGTCTGGGCAGGGGGCTTAGGTCAGGGCAGGGGCTTGGGGTAGAGGGTCTAGTTTGACCGGGGCTGGCTTGAAAATTCGTAGACCGCACCGGTCTGCAGGGCCAGGTAGGCCTGACGCAGGCGGTGGGCCTGGCTGGGCCCAAAATAATCATCTAAATCTTCAGGAGCAACCCACTCATAGCCGGTGAGCTCTTCTTCCTGCAGGGTAATCGTCGCAGTCGCAGGTAGCACGCCAGCATCATAAATGTAGTAGGTAGAGTCGCCCCAGATACCCATCTGAAGCCCGTGGAAGATCACCAGCAGACGGCCCGGTTCAAGGTCAAGGCCAACCTCTTCAGCTACTTCACGGAAGCAGCCAACCTGGGGGGCTTCACCGGCCTCAATGGTTCCCCCGGGAATAGTCCAACCGTCCTTATAGTTGGGCTTGACCACCAGCATCTGGTTGGCCTCATTGCGAATGAGGGCCCCAGCTGCTAGTCGGCGGGTAGGTAGGCTGGCAATAAAGGCCTTGAGTTCATCTTCAGGCAGGTAGGAATCAACCACGGTCTGCTCCTTATCCCAGGGGTGGATCTAGTATAGACAAATCTACCCTGCCTAGAGGTCTGTTCAAAGGTGAGCAGGCCCTTGCACTCTGACAGCAGAACTGCCCCTGCCCTGTGCCTACCCCGACCAAGAAAAAAAGGGGTAGGTAGCAGAACATACTGTCCACTACCTACCCCCAGCTGGCCTGAGGTCCTACTTGAGGAACTTCTCAAAGCCCTTAGGCAGGTTCAAATCTTCAGGCTTAATGTCCTGGTTTTGCTGGCCAAAGGCTGATCCCAGAGCGGCCTGCTGCTTAGAGGCAGCTGCCTGCTCCTGCTGGGCGCGCTTGGCCGGGTTGCCCGAACGAGCCTTACCCTTAGCCTTGCCCTTGCCCTTGTTCTTTCGGGCTGCACCGCCGGCAGCTGCCATGCCAGGCATCTGCATACCACCGGGCATACCAGCCATATTGCCGCTAGCTAGCTTCTTCATCATCTTCTGAGCCTGGGCAAAACGCTCCATGAGCATATTGACCTCAGAGACACTTACACCAGCACCCTTAGCAATACGGGCCCGGCGGGAGCCGTTAATGATCTTAGGGGCAACCCGCTCATGGGGGGTCATGGAGCGAACGATTGCCTCAACCCGGTCAATTTCCTTCTCATCGAAGTTATCCAGCTGCTGGCGGATCTGGGCGGCACCGGGCATCATCATCAGCAGCTTCTTCATAGACCCCATCTTGCGGATCTGCTGCATCTGGGCCAGGAAGTCCTCAAAGGTGAAGTCTTCCTGGTCAACGAACTTCTTGGCCATGCGGTCAGCTTCGGCCTTATCCCAGGTCTGCTCAGCCTGTTCAATCAGGGTCAGAACATCGCCCATGTCCAGGATTCGGCTGGCCATACGGTCGGGGTGGAACTGCTCAAAGTCAGTGACGTTCTCACCGGTTGAGGCGAACATGATGGGCTTGCCGGTCACTGAGGCAACCGAAAGGGCGGCACCACCGCGGGCATCACCGTCCAGCTTAGAGAGAACAACGCCGGTAAAGTCCACGCCCTCATTGAAGGCGTTGGCGGTGTTGACGGCGTCCTGACCGATCATGGCGTCGATCACGAAAAGAACTTCGTTGGGTTCAATGGCGTCACGGATATTGCGGGCCTGGGCCATGAGCTCAGCGTCTACACCCAGGCGGCCTGCGGTATCGACAATGACCACATCGTGCAGCTTGGCCCGGGCTTCTGCCACACCGTCGCGGGCTACCTGAACGGGGTCGCCGGTGGGTGTATCAAATTCACTGGTGACACCGGGGTGGGGGGCGTACACGGGCACGCCGGCGCGTTCACCCACCACCTTGAGCTGGTTAACAGCATTGGGCCGCTGTAGGTCAGAGGCAACCAGCAGGGGGGTGTGGCCCTGCTTTTTGAGCCAGTAGGAGAGCTTACCGGCCAGGGTGGTCTTACCGGCACCCTGAAGACCGGCCAGCATAATGATGGTGGGGCCGGTCTTGGCCATGTTAATGCGGCGGGTCTGGCCGCCCAGAATAGCAACAAGCTCTTCGTTAACGATCTTGACGATCTGCTGGGAGGGGTTGAGAGCCTCAGAGACCTCAGCACCGAGGGCCCGTTCCTTGATGTGGGCGGTGAACTCGCGGACGACGGGCACCGCAACGTCAGCGTCCAGCAGGGCCCGGCGGATTTCCCGGACTGTAGCATCAATGTCTGCTTCAGTCAGTTTGCCTTTACCGCGCAGGTTTTTGAAGGTTGCTGTCAACCGGTCTGAGAGTGAATTAAACACAGGTTCTGCACTACTTTCGTGGCTGGATGGACGTTACGGGCCCGGGGCCCGCCAACATTTTATGAATCAGCTATTAAGAATAACGTATGTGAGCAAGAAGCCGCCGGGTTTGCGCGGTTGAGGGTCAGAATCCCTGTTACGACACTTTCGCCGGTTCTCCACAGCTGAACCGTAGAAAACCGGCGAATGAGTCAGAGGAAGAAGGATAAATCCGTATAATCCTCAAGCAGCCCCAGGCAGGAGGGAGAGAAAGTTACTAGGGCAACCTGGGCTTACGTTCCCGGTTACTGCGTGGGAAAACTACACCGGCATCCTCCAAATCTTGGAGAGACATGAGTTCTCCTGCCACTACCTCATCCAGAAGCAGCTGCTGCTCTTCCTCCAGATGTATCAGGTGGGTGAGAACAGCCAACAAATCGTTGAACTCTCCAGACCATTCTCTTGGCCAAATCTCTTGAACGATGTTGTTCAGTGGAGAGGTCCGTTTACCGTTGGGATTTTTGAGACGATATCCAGCCCACGACCCAATAACGTTCTTCCCTCCAACCGTATAGTCGAAAACCCTGCGATCGACACCAGACCAGAGGGCACCGCCAAAGCATAGAGCGTTCTCGTAGGTATTTTCACCAAAGGTAAGGGAAGGCTCCCAAGTAGGTTTATCCTCGGGCATCTCTCGACCCATAGACCTTTCGTACACAGGTAGCTTGTAACCTTCACCTGGGTCGGTCACACGACTCAGACCTGTTAGGGGCTCACCTGCGTCACCATAAGTATGGAGCCACACGATGAACCCTCCCACCTGAACCAATTTCTCCCAGAGAGTGCGGTCAGCGGTGAGCGGTACCCTAATCCCTGCCTCTTGTAAATCATCTTCAAAAGTCTGCACGTACCCAGGGTGCCCAGTAATACCGGCTAGGTAATAGAGCACATCATTTTCGGTGATTCCTTCACCGAGTTTTTCATTCAGAGCACGCAGGACGCCTGAGATAAGGTTAGCGCTTCCATCCGGGTGATAGAGAGGGTGAGCCCTACCACCACGGTTGTTAAAATGATTCATATCAGGGATTAATGAATCAAAATATAGACCAGGACCTGACCCAGGAAAACGAGCGTGCTGTTCAATAACAAAAATCTGTCCAGGAATACGCGACGCCCATAAGTCTGGACGTGCGGTCGCTAAAGCACGGCTATCGGCAATAATATTCTGCCGGTCAAACGACCTGTACCCTATTTTCACAGTTCTTAAACCTGACCAATCCAATGTAGTAGCAAAGATATCTACTAATGGTTTCAAGGTAGACTGCTCAGTATCTTGTCCAGGTAGGGGCGCCCGCCCCCTGTAAAGTGTGGAGTCTCTAGTCTCCCGGAATTTCTCTTCCCTTAACTCAACGTCTGGTTCAAGAGCTAACTCAACCCACCTTGTTTCAAGAACTTCTCTAGAAGGTGCATACACCCAGGTCTTATTAGGCTTGACGCCGGGACTATGCCACAGAAAAAGATCAGTTAATGCAGGGTAACTGTCCCAGCTAGTTGTAGGTTTCGGAGTGAATTTATCTCCCCAGCCGCTACGTATCTGTTGAAACCTTTCATCAGCAAGCGTTAGAGCCCCAAGCTGCTGAAACTTACGCTCCCGGGTTCCAGCAAGAGTGATATAGCGAATATCTGCTGGAGTCTCTTCGTTGGTTGCAGGCTCTCTCACGAAGAGTGCAATAGTAACTGGTGTTTCAATATTGAAAATCGCGTTCTTTGCTGGAGGGGTACGTCCTTCCGGTGTCACATTAATAATCCAGCCTCGACTGGTCTTCCTGCGAATATACTCACGCATACCTGCAAAACCCGGTCCACGTAGATAACCATCTGCTGTAATATAGCAGACTACGCCAGCGTCAGAAGCGTCGGTCGACTCGAACACCTTCCAGAAAGCCCACCGCCAGAAATAGACATAGAGATTCTTTAGGACATATTCGAAACGCCCGTTACCCTCTTTCCGAAAGTCATCCAGCGGAACAGCTGATTCAGGGCGGCCTAATTCAACCCAGCCTCCCATGCCTTCAGCCTTATCCTTGTATGGAGGGTTTCCGATACACACTTGAATCGTCTTCTCAGCCTTCACCCGGTTAGCAAGAATACGCTGCTGAGCGATGCGCTGAAGGTTATAGCTCAACTGTCGATTTGAAGTTGAGGCAGGATCTTCCAAGGTATCTGTTACATACAGATTCAGACCATTTCGCGGAACCACTCCCCCAAGCTGCTCCACGGTCTGGGAGATTCGCAATTCAGCGACAGAAAATGACCCTGACTGCAACTCAAACCCATACAGGTTTTCAGCTATATTACTCACTCTGTCAGCAATATCTCCAGGACCTAATAAATTCGGATTATGCGCGACGGCTCGAAGCACTGACAACGGGTAGGTTCCGGTGCCCATAGCTGGATCGATCACTGCAACCCCGTCGGACGCCAGCCCCAAATCCTTACCAAGGAAAGTACGCAGAGCATCGTCAGTCAACCGAACCATAGAGTCCACAACCTCAACCGGCGTATAGTAACTTCCGGTCTTCTTACGGAGCTCAGGATCATAGATGCTCAAAAAATGCTCATACAGATGAAGGTAGACGTCTTCATCACCCCGAGAAATATGCTCCCAATCTACTGCCTCAAACATACGCGTAATGGTAGTGAGAGTACGGTAAAGCGGACTATCAGTGGTGATATAGTCAGTGAGCAGTCCCAGCGCACTGCCCAATAAGCCATGACTCCCCCGGAGTCCCTGAGATACAGCGTTTAGTGACTGGATATTGACTTCTAGCCCTTCTGAAACTGCCAGAACAAGAGAGAACACCACAGTTTGGGCAAACCCATCCGCGAATTCTTCATCGGTTGCCCGCGGGTAAAGAACACTGCGCCAATCATCTTTAAGACCCAGCAGATAGAGATCGCTGAGGGCTACACGAGGATTCCTCTTCGCTTTTCTTTGCTCTTTGAGCTGTACCAAGATCTCTTCGCGCAGTAGAGCGGCTAGCTGCCCCATACGTTCTACGAGAACGCCGGGTGAAGTAATTGGCAATGGTTCCCATGCCAGAAACGTCATAATCAGCCGTTCAAACTGATTCACACCTTCATCAGTCGTGGAAGCATCCAAGTGCAAGGTGGCCTGAGCTGACAACTCACCAAAGGTGTAAAGCCTCCAGTCTGTTCCATTGGTATAAAGCAAGTTAGGCAACCGTGACAACTTACGCCACTGCTCTAGGTCGTGTCCCCTCATTACAGAAGGATCTATCGATCGGTCTGGCCTCTTAAGTTCAACATGGCCGATTAGCAGACCATGCATCAGAACACCGAAATCGGGTCGAGCGCCCCCGCCCTCCAGACGTGTTTCACGGACAATGGTTATCGGTTCAGCCTCAGAGAGAGAGAGAGAGAATTCTTGCCTACGTTTTCAATTAGAGTTGCTACGGGGTTAGTAAGCTGCGCTTCAGCTTCGCCGATGCCAGAAGCTAGATTTCTCCTCACCGCTACAACATAGTTTTCAACATAGCTCTTAAGGGTCTGCGTCATGGAAGCCTCCGTAATCTTCTATATAAGTTGGATATTGTACCTATCGTACGTCAAGCCCCCAAGCAGCCATGATTTAAGTAACGGGATTATTTTAGAGGGCAAAGGCTTCTCAGGCTCGCAGCGAAGCTGCTGGCTCGGGGCTGGCGTGAATCGCATTGTGAGCGAAGCGAACCTTGCGAGAGGGTCGGCAGCAAGCGCGAGCCTGGGAAGCCTGTACCAGGAGTTCTTGGATAATCTCTGGAGTAAGCCTTACTCCTTGATCCAGCCCGCGTTAATGTAGGCGGACGGGTTGGTATAGGGGTGGCCAAACCCATGCTTGGTCACGAAACCCAGCTCTAAACCGGGGGTCTGGTGACGAAGCATGGGTTTGGCCGCTGAGAAGGAGCCTCAGGGACAGGCCTAGGCCTTAACCCAACCGACGTTGATGTAGACGGCAGGGTTAGCGTAGGGGCGGGCAAAGAGGAAGGCCCCGTAGTTAGCCAAGGTAGTCTTACAGAAGACAATCTCTGGGCCGTTGATAATCGGTGCCATGGTGGCAACTTCGGCCATGTGCTTCTTCTCGATCTCATTAGCCAGGGCGTTGCGCTCTTCCAAAGATTCAATAGTCCGCAGGCGCTCAACCATCTGGTCAATTTCATCGGTGCCAATGCCGTTGTAGGTAGCTGAGTGGTAGAAGTATTCAGCAGCCCCAGAAGCATCCTCACCCAAGATTCCGTAGCCAGAGAAGGTCACATCGTATTCCTTATTGCCAACAACGGTTGCGAAGTTAGCATCCGGCTGGTTATCGATGGTGCACTCAATGCCAGCTGCCTTCATCTGCTGCACAATGGTTTGGGCGGTTGCTGCAGCAATCGGGTCATCCCCGAAGGTGGTGATAGCGAAGCTAGCCTTACCAGCTGAATTGGCCATAAAATCACCGCTTTGGCTGTAGCCAGCATCGGTGAGGATCTTCTGAGCAGCCTCAGCACCGACTTCTGCCGGGTAGTTATCCTGGTAGTCACTGGCAAAGGGCATGAGCATCATGGACCCTGGCACCTTCTCGGTCCAGTTCAAGCCGTTAAAGCGCAAGGTTGCAAGGTCCTGACGGTTAACTGCGGCAAAGATGGCCCGGCGTAGGGCGGTGTCGGTGAGCCGTTCAGGGTTGATCATCAACCCAGCTGCGTAGAGGTTCTGGCCCCGGCGGGCTTCAGCTCCGCTGGTTCCTTCAACCTCCTTGTAGGCGGTCAGGGTAGAGGCAGCGACCGCATCGATTTCGCCATTGCGGAAGGCTGCGCGGGCAGCTGAGGATTCCATCTGCCGGAAGGTGATCCGCTCCAGCAGGGGCTTTTGGCCCCACCAGTTTTCGTTGGGAACAACGGTGAGCATCTTCTGGGCTGAGTCCCACTGGTCCACCTTGTAGGGGCCAGAGAGGTAGTCGTTGTTGATCTTATCCAGCAGGCCTTCGTTGAAGATTACCGGGTCTTCCATAGCCGGGTGAACCAGGCCGGTTCCAAAGAGCCCCTCGATGGGGTAGTAGGGTTCGGTCATTGTGACCTTGACGCTAAAGGGATCCCCATCCTCTTCAATGGAGGCGATGTGGGCGTAAACCCCGGGGTCAACAATGTTGTAGCCCTCTTCGGTAAGGGTCTTGTGGGTAACCTGTAGGGCCTTGATATCAAGGGGGGTTCCGTCGTTGAACTTAGCCTCTGGGTTGAGCTTGATCGAGATGGTCTGCACCCCATCTGTTTCACTTGCTTCGTAGGCGGTGCAGTAGTCAGGGTTGATACTGTATTCGCCCAGGGCATTAGTCTGCCAGAGGCCGCTGACGGTTGCGGTGTTGACCGCAGCCATGACGTTGAGGTTGCTGGTGGTGTAGCCGGTTTGGGTTGCTACGTTGAAGTTGGGCCCTAGGGTGGCTACGGCCAGGTTGAGGCTACCGCCTGCCTGAAGGTTGGCCCGGTCCTGCTCGTTGATAGAGATGAGCTGTGCGATGTCATCCCCGCTACCAAGGGCTGAGGCGCTTGCAGCGCTGCTACTCTGGCTGCCCCCTCCACAGGCAGAAAGGAGCAGGCCGGCACCGCCAAGGCCTGAGATGAGGAAGAAGGACCGACGGTTGAGGTTGAGACGAGAAGACATAGTGCCACCCTTCATACAGCAAAACTTAATGTTCGCCACACCTTATGTGTGATTGAAACTACCCTAGCAGGGTTTTCTGTGAAAAACGACCTATTTTCAGCCCCAAAGGCCCCCTTTTATCCCCGGGATGCAGGGAATTTCTTGAAGCTATAGTTTAGAAATTATTAATCTTGGAAGCTTATTCATAAGGGGTTCGGCAGGCTCACGCTGGATGGAGCCCAGCAGAAACAAGAGGCCCCCTCCCCTACTGTAAGCAGAGGGGAGGGGGCCACAGGCCAGCAGGGGCTACACTAGCTAGGCCTTAACCCAGCCAACCTTAGCCCAGGAGTTGGGGTTGGAGCGGGGGCTGCCGAACATGGCAGCACCGTAGTTAGCCAGGGCGCTCTTGCAGTAGAGAATCTCAGGGCCGTTAAAGACGGTTCCCAGGGTGGCAAATTCAGCCATGAACTTCTTCTCAATCTCATTGCACTTGGCGTTGCGCTCAGCGTCGTCCTCGATCTTTTCCATCTCAGCGATCATGGCGTCAATCTCAGCGTTACCGGCTGCCCCATCCAGGTTCGAGGAGTGGTAGTACTGGCGGGTTGCAGTGGTTGCGTCAGGGCCAACAGTGTAGCCAGAGAAGGTCATATCGTATTCCTTATTGCCAATCACTGAGGCAAAGTTAGCGTCAGGCTGCTGGTCAATAGAACATTCGATACCAAGGGCCTTCATCTGCTGAACCATGGTCTGAGCCAGGGCTGCTGAGCCGGGGTCATCACCGAAGTTGGTGACCTTGAAGCTGGCGGTGACGCCATCCTTAGCGTAGTAGTCCCCGCTCTTGCTGTAGCCAGCCTCCTCTAGGATCTTCTGGGCAGCCTCTACTCCCCTCTCTGCAGGGTAGTTATCCTGATAGTACTCAGAGATAGGCAGCAGAAGCATGGATCCGGGGGTCTCTTCAGACCAGTTCAGACCCTGGAAGCGAATATCTGAGAGGGCCTTGCGGTCAGTGCCAGCAAAGATAGCCCGCCGCAGGGCCGCATCCTGAATCCGGGCAGGGTTCAGGTTCAGACCGCCAGAGAAGAGGCGCAGGGAGCGGCGGGGTTCAGCATTGGCAGTTCCCTCAACGTCCTTGTAGGCAGCCAGGGTGCGGGCAGATACCACATCAATTTCACCGTTGCGGAAGGCAGCGCGGGCGGCAGCAGCTTCCATCTGACGGAAGGTAATCCGCTCTAGCAGGGGCTTATCGCCCAGCCACTTTTCGTTAGGTACAACCGAGTAGCGCTTTTCTGAGGAGTTCCATTCCTCTAGCTTGAAGGGGCCAATACCGTAGTCGGGGTTGGGGTTATCAGTCCAGGCATCATTGAAGACAGCCGGGTCTGCCATGGCCGGGTGCAAGAGGCTTCCAAAGAGGTTTGTTGCCGGGTAGTAGGGCTCCTTCATGGTGACCACTACAGAGAAGGCATCGCCATCTTCTTCAATGGACTCAACGTACTCATACATACCTGAGCTGACAATATTGTAGTCCCCTGCCGTGGACTTAAAGACGGTCCAGGAGGTGCGCAGGGATTCAATGTCGATGGGGGTGCCGTCATTAAACTTAGCCTCTGGGTTGAGCTTAATGCGGATGGTCTGCACCCCGTCTACGGTCTCTGAGTCGTAGCTCTTACAGAAGACCGGGTTCAGCTCCTCTGAGCCATCAAAGTTGCTCAGCCAGAGGCCGCTGGCCATGTTGGTATGGGTGGTGGAAAGGACCAGGGTGTTATCTGCGGCGTTACCGTTTTGGGAGGTGATATTGAAGTCAGGGCCAATGGTAGAGACAGGCAGGTTCAGGGTGCCACCGGTTTGCAGGTTAGCAACATCCTGCTGATTGATTTCTACCTTGACCTCATCACCGGCTGCTGCCATGCTGGCGCTTGCAGCGCTTGTGGTGTTTGAGTTTGAGCCTCCGCAGGCGGTCAGTAGGCCGGTTGTTCCTAGAATGCCGGTGCCCCAGAGTAGGGTACGGCGGTTGAGTACTACCTTCTTAGTCATGTTCTCTTCTCCTTTGTAAAGAGGACGGATAAAAGTTGGTTTTAGACGATACTAATTACATACTATACATGTAATTTAGCTCATAGCTACTTCGTGTTCAGGATAATGGCAGGCGTACTGGTGATCCTCACTAGCCCTGCTCAGGGCAGGCACATTCTCAGTGCAGTTCTTCTGCTTATCCTCAGGAAGTAGCTGATAAATGGGGCAGCGAGTTGCAAAGGCACAGCCATCAGGGGCATTGACAGGGGTAGGCAAATCGCCTTCCAGCACAATCCGCTTGCGGTTAGCCTCTACCTCTGGGTCAGGGACGGGAATAGCCGACAGCAGGGCCCGGGTGTAGGGGTGGACCGGGCGATCAAAGACCTCATCCACATCGCCAATCTCAACTACGCGCCCCAGGTACATCACAGCAACCCGGTCAGAGGCGTGGCGGACCACAGCCAGGTCGTGAGCCACCATCAAATAGCTCAGGCCCAGCTCAACCCGCAGCTTTTCTAGCAGGTTAATAACCCCGGCCTGAACAGATACGTCCAGGGCTGAGACCGGCTCGTCCAGGGCAACCAGCTTAGGATTGACAGCCAGGGCACGGGCAATACCGATGCGCTGACGCTGACCACCAGAGAACTGGTTGGGGAAGCGGTTAACATGGTCAGGCTGCAGGCCAACGGTCTTCATCAGCTCAAGAACCCGACTCTTAATATCAGCTACAGACCAGCCCTGATTCTGCAGGGGCTCAGCTAGAATCTCGTAGACAGTGAAGCGGGGGTCAAGGGCACCGGTGGGATCCTGAAAGACCATCTGCTGGTTCTTCCGCAGGGCGTTGAGTTCAGCACCTCGTAGACCCTCTTTGTTAGAAACACCGGCAATGACGATTTCGCCGTCAATATCCTTAGAGAACTCCATGATTTCGAGCAAGGTGGTTGTCTTGCCACAGCCTGACTCACCCACAATCGAGAAGCACTCACCCTCACGGATATCGAAGCTAACCCCATTGACTGCCTTCACGGTGCCTACCCGGCGCTTGAAGAGGGCCCCCTTGGTCAGGGGGAAGAACTTCTTGACGTTCTTTACCTCAAGGACGCTGGCCCGCTCTTCACGGGGCAGCCCGTCAAGGGCTGAGGTTGGGATAGCCGGTACTGGGAACATCTGCTCAGGCCGCTCATCAACAAACTTTTCTGCAAAGAGGCAGGCTGAGCGGTGGTTCTCACCGGTTCCAGCAATCAGCTTCAGCTCCGGCTCCTGGCTAAAGCAGACGTCCTTTGCTACCGGGCAGCGGGGGGCAAAGGAGCAGCCAACAACGGGCTTGAGCAGGTTAGGTGGAGTGCCCTCAATGGGCACCAGAGAGGCCTTTTCCTTTCGGTCCACCCGGGGAACTGCCCCGAGCAGGCCGATGGTATAGGGCATAGAAGGCTTCTTGTAGAGGTCAGCTGCTGCCGCCTGCTCCACAGCCTTACCGGCGTACATGACCATGATGTCATCGGCCATGCCGGCCACAATACCCAAATCGTGGGTAATCATGATCGTCGCTGCCCCAGTCTCTTCCTGGGCCTTCTGCATCACCTCAAGGACCTGGGCCTGAATGGTAACATCCAGCGCGGTGGTCGGCTCATCGGCAATCAGAACCCGCGGTTCGTTAGCAATGGCCATAGCGATCATCACCCGCTGGCGCATACCGCCAGAGAACTCGTGGGGGAAGGACTTGAGGCGGCTTTCTGGTGAGGGAATCCCCACCAGGCCCAGAAGCTCAATGGACCGAGCCTGGATGGCCTTATCGCTCATCCCCTTGTTGTGGGCCTTGAGCACCTCAGCTAGCTGGTGGCCAATGGTAAAGACCGGGGTAAGGGATGAGAGCGGATCTTGGAAGACCATGGAAATTTCTTTGCCACGGTAATCGCACATCTGCTTATCGGTCAAGCCCAGCAGCTCATTGCCCTTGTATTTGATGGAGCCGGTGATGTCTGCGGTGGTGGGGTGCAGGCCCATGATGGCCATGGATGCAACCGACTTACCAGACCCAGACTCCCCTACAATGCCTAGGGTTTTGCCGGCGTAGAGATCGAAGTCAATACCACGCACAGCATGAACAATCCCGTTTTCGGTATTGAACTTGACGTTGAGGTCACGAACGCTCAGTACTGGTGTAGTGCTCATTTACTTCTTCTTTTTCTTAACTTTGCCAACAGAAAGGGAGGTGGGATCGAAGGCATCCCGCAAGCCATCATTCATCAGAGCCAGGGGGCCTACTAGCAGGAAGAAGAAGAGCAGGGGAATCCAGAACATCCAGGGCAGGGTGTTGATCTGACTTGAGGCCTGAGCGATCAAAGAGCCCAGGGAGAAGTTGGGGTACTTCACGCCGATACCGATAAAGGTGTAAGACACTTCAGCCAGAATTGCTGCGGTAATGCCGCGGGTAAATTCCAGGACCATCAGGGAGCCAATGTTAGGCACCAGGTGCCGCCAGATGATGGTCAGTGGCTTGACCCCCATGTAGCGGGCTGCCTTGACGTAGTCGCGGGAGATCAGGGACATAGCCATTGAACGGATCACGCGGGCTGTGTACATCCAGCTGAAGATCAGCAGCACAATGGTAAGAATCAGCCAGCCCGGCAGGTTCTCTCTAATGGCCTGGCCACCTGCGCCGTTAATGACGATGGCTACCACCAGCAGGCTGGGAGCCATGATCAGGGTTTCAAGAACAAAGAGCAGGGTCTTATCGATCTTGCCCCCAAAGTAGGCCATGATGCAGCCGTAGATGGCAGAGAAGATCACTGACAGGCCACCCACGATCAGGCCAATGAAGACTGAGGTGCGCACAGCCTCAACCATCTGGGCGTAGAGGTCGGTTCCGGCGCTGGTAGTGCCAAACCAGTGGGCGGCGCTGGGGCCGGTCGAGATGTAGAAGGGGTCGATGGTGGTGGTGTCCCACTGGGCCAGCAGGCCACCGAAGAGGCCGAAGGCAACAACGAGCAGAAAAACAACTAGGCCGAAGGTGGCTGTGCGGTTTCGCAGAAAACGGCGGAAGATGATTTTCTTCTTGCTGATGATTTCAAAATCAGCCTTTTCCTGGTCAATTCTGGTCAGAATTCCAGTGAGATTGTTGTGGTCTAAGGATGGTGTGCTCATGAGATCCTCACTCGGGGATCGACAATGGTGGTGGCAATATCAGCGATGATGGCACCGACTGCGAAGATGAAAGAACCGTAGGCCAGGGTTGCTACAGCTGCGTTGACGTCCTGGGCGCCAATGGACTGAATGGACCAGAGGCCAATGCCGGGCCAGGCGAAGATAGCTTCAGCGAAGAAACCGCCGGTAAAGATGGCCGGTACGGTAAAGGCAATGGACTGAGCTACGGGGATGAAGGAGACCCGCAGGGCGTGGCGGCGAATAGCCTGGTTGCGGGTGAGCCCCTTGGCCCGGGCAGTGCGCACAAAGTCGGCGTTGACGCTATCGAGCAGGTATTGGCGCTGGGCAATCTGGTAGCCGCCCCAGCTCATGATGGTGATACAGAAGGTAGGCACTATGTAGTGGGCGGCAAGGTCAAGAATGTAGGGCCAGCCAGGTTCAACACCCGGTGATGAGATACCGGTTACAAAGAATATCCGTTCGCCAGCGGCGCTGTTGATGGCCACGGCCCCTAGCTGTACCAGAAAGTAGGCGATGGGTGCTGGCAGGATGTAGACCAGGTAGGAGTAGCCGGTAATGACCCGGTCTGAGAACTTGTACTGGCGGGCAGCTGAGTAGACACCCAGGGCTACACCGATAATGAGAGAAAGAAGGACGGCCACCAGGTAGAGGCGGGTTGATACCCAGACTCGCTGGCCGAATTCAGCGTTGATAAAGGCGCCGTTGGGGCTACGGCCCCAGTCCCAGTGAAAGAGGATATTGGTCAGCCACTGAACGTAGCGGTCCCAGGCGCTCATGCTGGGGTCTAGGTTCAGGGCTGCGAAGTTCCGTTGGATCTGTTCGGGGGTGGGGCGGGGGATTCGTTCCTGCTCTAGAAGGGCAGGATTGAGAGAGCTGACTGCAAGAAAGTAGCCGCCACTGGTCGTTAGGAAGATCATGACCAGGTAGGTTGCTGACCTCCTTAGAAGGTACTTAATCATCAGATCTGACCTTTCCTTGGACGTTGGGTGTTTGGTGCCCCTGGCAGGCTCTTAACTACCAGCTTCCTATTGTGGAGCACACATCTGAAAGAAGTATATTTTGTCAAGCCCATCACATCAAATTGACCTCTAGCTGATCCCAGGAGCGTCCGCAAGCCCCCAATCCCATGCTTGGGTCAGACAGGCCAGCCCTAAGGCGGGGGTGTGTGACCCAAGCATGGATGTGGGCGATTTTCTTAGAGGTCGATCTCCAGCAGAATCGGGGCGTGATCCTGACGGGGCCCAGAATCAAGCACCTTCGATTCTTGCACCCGATCAGCTAAGCGGTCAGAGACCAACCAGTAGTCAATCCTCCAGCCGCTGTTATTAATCTTTGAGGTCCGTGACCGCTGGGCCCACCAGCTGTAGGCCCCGGTCACATCCCCGTGCAGGTGGCGAAAAGTGTCTGTAAAACCCCGGGCCAGCAGGTTACTAAAGCCCTCCCGCTCTTCATCGGTAAAGCCCGGTGACTGGCGGTTAGCCTTAGGGTGGGCCAGGTCAATTTCCTGGTGGGCTACATTGAAATCCCCGGTAGCTAGGACCGGCTTAGTAGCATCTAGCCCAGCTAGATAGTCAGCGTAGAGGCGGTCCCAGACCTGACGCTCTGCTAGGCGCTTGAGCCCGTCTGAGGCATTGGGGGTATAGACCTGGGTGATGTAGAAGTCCTCAAATTCTAGGGTGATGATCCGCCCCTCAGCATCCATGGTGCTAGGCGCTCCCAGCTGTGGGTAGCTGACGGTCGGTTCCAGTCCTGGCCTGTAGAGGAACATGGTTCCGGCATACCCCTTGCGGGCCGGCTCTCCTGAGGCGACCCAGGCTAGCTGGTAGTCAGGAAAGTAGGCCTGTAGGGCTTCTAGGTGCTTCTTATTTGGGCCTGCTACCGGAAGTTTTGTTTCCTGTAGGGCAAGGACGTCTGGGGCCAGCTGGCTGAGGGAGTCAAAGACCGCCCGGGACAGCTCGGCCCGGTCTGACTGGCCGGTGAGGGCCGCATTGAGGGAGTCAAGGTTCCAAGAGACTAGTTTCATGCCCTCTAGTCTAGCTGGCCCCAGCAGTCCCCTTTTCTGCCCTAGCTTGCTAGCTTAGGAGGTAGAGGAAGTAGAGGACATTGCGTAGGCTGTCTCAGCGTGCTGGGCCAGGTCAATGCCCTGGATTTCATGCTTTTCGCTCACCCTAAAGCCCATGAACCTGTTGATGGGCAGCACAATCAAGATAGTCATGATAGCGCAGTAGATCATAGAGATCAGGGTTGCAATACTCTGGGTAAGGAGCAGGCTGAAGCCACCGCCGTAGAAGAGGCCAGCGTGGCCGGTTTCAGGTGTGGCAATAAAGCCCAGGGCCAGGGTGCCTAGAATCCCTGAGACCAGGTGAACACCTACAACATCAAGGGAGTCATCGTAGCCTAGACGGAACTTAAGGCCAACAGCCCAGCCTGAGGCAAGCCCAGAAAGGAAGCCTAGGGCAATAGCAGCAAGTGGATCGATGTTGGCGCAGGCCGGGGTGATGGCCACCAGCCCTGACACTAGACCAGAAGCTACCCCCAGGGAAGTGACATGACCGTCACGGATCCTTTCTAGTAGGGCCCAGCCCAGCATGGCTGCTGCAGGGGCGGCCAGGGTATTGACCCAGATCAGACCGGCCTGAGCCCCGCTGCTGGCAGCCCCAACATTGAAACCGAACCAGCCAAACCAGAGGATAGCTGCCCCCAGCATGACCAGGGGGAGAGAGTGGGGCCGCTGGTTGGGGTCTTGGCCAAAGCCCTTGCGGGCCCCTAGAACGAGGGCCAGAATCAGCCCGGCAACACCGGCGTTGATGTGGATGACCAGGCCGCCAGCAAAGTCGATAGCTTCACCAAAGATTGAGCCGATCAGGCCTTCTTCGCTAAAGAGCCCCCCTCCCCAGACCATGAAGGCCAGGGGGCAGTAGACCAGGGTCAGCCAGAGGGGAACAAAAAGGCACCAAGCCCCAAAACGGGTTCTATCTGCAATGGACCCTGAAATGATGGCCAGGGCAATGATGGCGAAGGTTGCGCTGAAGGCTACTGCTAGCAGGTCTGTGCCGCCTGCGGCCAGGGTAGCTGAGAGGCCAAAGTCTGCAAAGGGCGAGGCTACCAGGTCTGGGATCAGGGTCTCTCCCCCACTCATGCTGTACCCCCACAGAACCCAGCAGACCCCTACTAGACCCATGGAAATCACCGACATCATCATCATATTCAGGGCTGATGTGGCCCGTGTCATGCCGCTGTAGAAGAGGGCTAGGCCCGGTGTCATAAAGAGGACGAGGGCTGCTGCCACTATGGTCCATACGTTACTGGCCGTCAGTTCCATGCTGAGGCCCCTTTCTTTCACCTATAGAAACGGAAGCTGGCTAGCGGGTTATCCCTGCAGGCCTGCTCTCTGATGCTTCTATTCTTCTGCCCTGATGTTTCGCTTTCTCTCGGCGGGAGTTTCAGGGCCGTTACAGGAAGCCTGCTTCTGTTTCAGCTAGGAAAAGTTCAGTTACGGGCCGGTTTCGGCCTGTAACAGCCGGGTTTCTTAAGCTACTCAAAAAAAATGACCGCCCCCTCTGGGGGCGGTCATTTTTGATTCTTATAAGGGTAGATTCCCTGCCCCTAGGGGCGCAGTCACGGGCAGGCTTGCTCCAGTGAGCCTGGTTATGTGAGCCTATTCAGAGGCTTATTCATAAGGGTAGGTGGAGCAGGCTCACAGCGAAGCTGCTGGCTCGGATGAAGTGAGCGGGTGCGAGCGTGTGAGCACTCATGAGGTCACGGAATCCGCCGTTAGGCGGGGCGTGAATCGCCCTTGTGAGCGAAGCGAACCAGGCGAGAAGGTCGGCTGCGAGTGTGAGCCTGCAGAACCTCATATGAATAAGCCTCTCAGTTGAGCCTAGTCAAGCAGGGCATCTACAAAGGCAGCAGGCTCAAAGGGGGCCAAATCGTCAGGCCCCTCCCCCAGGCCAATGAGCTTCACCGGAACCCCAAGCTCCTCTTGAATAGCAACCACAATGCCACCCTTGGCCGAACCATCTAGTTTAGTGAGCACAATGCCGGTAATCTGAACAACTTCAGAGAAGACCTTAGCCTGAATCATGCCGTTCTGGCCGGTGGTAGCATCAATCACCAGAAGAACCTCAGTGACTGGGGCTTCCTTCTCAACCACCCGCTTAATCTTGCCCAGCTGATCCATCAGGCCAGCCTTATTCTGCAGGCGGCCGGCGGTATCAATCATCACCGTATCAACCCCGCGGGCCTTACCCTCACGAATAGCGTCAAAGGCAACAGAGGCCGGATCGGCCCCGTCCTTCTCAGAACGAACCGTATCAACCCCCACCCGGTCACCCCAGGTTTGAAGCTGATCAGCTGCAGCGGCCCGGAAGGTATCAGCAGCACCCAGCAGGAGCTTCTTCTCTTCAGCAACCATGACCCGGGCCAGCTTACCTACAGTGGTTGTCTTACCCACACCGTTAACGCCCACTACCAGCACCAGGCCGGGGTTCCCATCGGCCCCATCGAGGGCCAGGGAGCGGTCAGTATCTTCACCCACAATAGCGAGCAGTTCCTCACGGAGCATCTGCTTCACCTGGGCCGGGTTCTCGGTGCCTTCTACCCTCACCCGCCGCTGAAGGGCCTCAACGAGGCGGGCTGAAGGTTCAGCCCCCAGATCTGCAAGGAGCAGGGTTTCTTCAATCTCATCCCAAACATCCTGGTCAATCTTGTCCCTAGAGAGCAGGGCCAGCAGGCCCTTACCCAGCAGGTTATTAGACCGGGAGAGGCGGTCCCGCAAGCGAACCAGGCGGCCCTGGGCAGAGGCAGGCCTATCTAGAGGGCGACTCGCTAGGGGGCTATCTTCAGCCCCCTCTTCAGGAGCTGAAACCTCAAAGCCACCCCTAGGAGCCTTAGGTCGACGAAGAAAAAAGACAGACAGGCCCACTAGCAGCAGAAGCAGGGCCCCAATTATTAGAATAAGGGAAAGAGAATCGTTCACTCTTCTAGCTTGCCACATTCTTCCGCCCCAGGCCCCACAAAAGGCCCAAGGCAGAAGAAGCTCCAGGCTAGCGGCAACCCCATCCGCCCAGAGAAAGCCCAGCATGAGCCAGCAAATCCCCAGTCCCTCCATGGACACAGGCGCCCTACCGATCATCCCCCAAGAAGCTAGGATCTCTATCCCAGCTCAGAAGCAGCAAGAGCCGGTGAAGGTGCCCCTGCAACTGAAAATCCTTATCAGCGCCTCCTTCCTGATCGCCCTAGGCTACGGGCTGGTAGCCCCGGTCCTACCCGGCTACGCCAGAAGTTTTGATGTAGGGGCCCTGGCGGCAACCTTCGTTGTCTCAGCCTTTGCCCTTTCCCGCCTCCTCTTTGCCCCCGCCAGCGGCCGGCTCATTAGCCGCCTTGGCGAGCGCCGCATCTACACCAGTGGCCTGCTCATTGTGGGTCTTGGCTCTATTGGCGCTGGCCTGGCCCCTAACTATTGGGTGCTGATTCTCTCCCGGATTGTGGGGGGCTTGGGGTCTGTGATGTTTACGGTTGCGGCTATGGGGATTTTGGTTCGCTATGCTCCGCCAACGATTCGGGGGCGGGTTTCTGGTTATTTTGCGACCTCTTTTTTGCTGGGTAATATTTTGGGCCCGGTCTTAGGGGCTGCTGCTTCTTCTTGGGGTATGCGGGTTCCCTTCTTTGTCTATGCCACCATGCTTTTGCTGGCTTCTCTTGTGGTGCTGACTTTTTTGAAGGAGCCTCAGGGGCAGGAGCTTGATACGGCCGGTCTTAAGCAGGTGCGGCCGGTGCTTTCTTTGGCCGAGGCCTGGCAGTTCACGAATTATAAGGCTGCCTTGCTGGCGAATTTTGCGGTGGGGTGGAGTGTTTTTGGTGTGCAGTCTACGGTGATTCCCCTGGCTGCTATGGCTCTGGTCGCTGGTCAGGGTGAAGGTTTGTCGGCTGATCAGTTGGCTGCTGCCGGGGCCCAGTTGGCTGGTTTTACCCTAGCTACCTATGCTGCTGGTAATGCCTTGGTTCAGATTTATTCGGGTAAGTTAGGCGATCGGGTGGGGCGCAGGCCTCTGGTTTTTTCTGGCCTGCTCCTGGCTGGGCTTTTGACTATTGTCTACGGGTTTGTCGCTGGTTCTTCTCTGCTTTTTGTGCTCCTGGCTGCCTTTTTGGGGGTTGCCTCTGCCCTCTTGGGCCCGTCCTTGCAGGCGGCGGTCTCTGATGTGATTGGTAGTGGGCGTTCTGGGGGGCAGCCGCTGGCCTATTTTCAGATGGTGTCTGATGTGGGTTTGATTTTGGGGCCCCTGCTGGCTGGGTTTTTGATTGATCGGTGGGGTTTTCTGCCTGCCTTTTGGGTGGCTGGTCTTTTACTTCTGCTGGCTGCTGTGGCCTGGTTTCCTGCCTATCGGCCTAGGTTCCCTCAGGATCTGGCTGAGGCCGGTTATTCTGGCCGGTAGCTGAAGAGGGAGGATTTTCCTTCTTTGATGCTGATGCCGTAGAGGGTCTTGGCCTGGGTCATGGTGCGCTGGTGGTGGCTGATCATGATGATCTGTGAGTTCTTATGGATTTCTGGTAGCAGGTCGAGAAGGCGGCCTAGGTTCCGGTCGTCCAGGGCTGCGTCTACTTCGTCAAGAACGTAGAAGGGGGCTGGGCGGGCTAGGAAGAGGGCCAGAAGGAGCCCTAGGGAGGCTAGGGCTCGTTCTCCGCCAGAGAGGAGGGAGAGGCGGGTTACCTTTTTGCCGGCTGGGCTGATGCTCAGTTCTATGCCGCTGCTTTCTGGGTGGGCTGGGTCGGTCAGGGTGATGTTGCCCTGACCTCCTGGGAAGAGGCGGGGGATGATTCTTTGGAAGTGCTTTTGGGTGTCGCTGAAGGCTGAGCTGAAGGAGTTGTCGATCTGCTGGCTGACTTCGTAGATGACGGCTTGAACGTCTGCCCGGCTTTTTTTGATGTCTTCTATTTGTTCTTGCAGGTAGCTGTAGCGGTCTTCTAGGGCCCTGTATTCTTCTAGGGCTAGGGGGTTGGTGATGCCTAGCTGCTGGAGTTCTTCCTGTACTTTTTTGAGCTGGTTTTTGAGTTGCTGGGCAGTTAGCTGGGGTTTTTGGCTCTTGGTCAGCAAACTGCTAAGGCTTAGGCTCAGGCGGTCTTGGGTTTTTTCTTCTAGGCTCTGCTGCTGGTTCTCTAGGCTGCTGATCTGGGCGCTGGCGCGGGTGTGGGCCAGCAGGGCCTGGGTCTGCTCCTGCTGGCTTTTTGTGACGGTGTTCTGGTAGCTGGCGGCCTGGTTTTTTAGGTTGGTGCTCTGCTGGCTTAGCTTTTGCTGGGCCGGTTTGAGCTGGCTGTGGAGTGTGTGGCTGGCTGAAAGGAGGGCCTGGACCTGGGCTAGCTGCTGCCTGGCTCTGTGCCGGTCTTTTTCTTCCCTTTCTACTGCTGCCTGCTGGTCTTGGAGGGCTTTTTCTTGGGCCTGCTGGTTTTCTTGGGCCTGGGCGAGCCGCTCTGTAGCTGCCTTGAGGGCGTTGAAGGCTAGGTTGAGGGCCTGGGCCAGGGTTTTGAGGCTTTCTAGCCTGCGGACTTCTTCTGTCTTGCTTTCTTCCTGGCCTAGGGCCTGCTGGTGTTTTTGGGTCAGGCTGGCTAGGGTTTTGAGGGTTTCTTGCTCTGTGTCCTGCTTGCTTTTGAGGGCTTTGAGGGTTTGCTCCTTGTCCAAGCTGCTGGCTATCGTCTGGCTGCCTGTGGTCAGGTGCAGGGTGTAGCTGGAGCGATAGATGGTGCCCTGGGCGCTCAGGAGGGTGAGGCTGGGGTTTTCGGTCAGCAGCTGGTTAATGCTGCTTCTTGTCTCATCCTCAATCAGGTAGACCTGCCCTAGGCTGCTTTTGAGGGCCTGGATGATCGGCTGGGGGCCCTGGAGCTGGCTATAGAGGCTGAGCAGGGCCGGCTGCTGCTTGGGCTGGTCTGCTGTCTGTTGGTCTTCTGCCTGCTGGTCTGCCAGTAGGTTGGTCTTCCCCTCTGCCCTGGGGCTAGTTGAGCTCAGGTCGTGATGGAGCTGGGATACCTGCTGGCTGATGGGCTGACCCTCTGGCTGGGCAAGGACCTGCGCTAGGGGGCCAAGCAGGTTGAGGATGGCTGCGCGCCAGTAGGGGTCGATCTGCAGGAGGTCTAGGAGGGGGCTAGCCCCCTGGGCCAGGGCCTGTTGGATCTCTTGGGGCCGGTCGCCTAAGCCTGGGCCGGCCTGCTCACCGGCCTCTTGAAGGGCCTGGTAGCGGGCCTCCTGGCTTTTAATGTCAAGGGCAAGTGCCTGCAGGCTTTCTTTGACTTCGCTGATCTGCTTCTGGTAGCCCTGCTGGCGGTCCTGGGCTTCTAGACTTTTTTGCTGGGCCAGCTGCAGCTTCTGCTCTAGTCTGCCTTCATCCACTGGCAGGCTGAGGCTCTCTTGCTTGCCGGCAGCCTCTAGGTAGGCTGCCTGAGCCAGGTTCAGGTCCTTCTGGGCCTGGGATAGGGCAGTTTCTTCCTGCCGGCTTCTTTGCTCAGCCCGTTCCCTGGCTTCAAAGAGGGCCTGAAGGCCCTGGGCGGGGCGGGGGCGGGAGCGTTCCTTACTGAGGAGCTCAAGGCCCTGAAGCTGGCTGATCAGCCCCTCTAGCTGCTGAAGGGTCTTAGCCTTCTGGGCTGCCTGCTGGCCTAGCTCCTGAGCCTGGGCCTGAAGGGCGCGGGCCTGGTTTTGGGCACTGGCCTGCTTCTTTTGGGCCTGACTGCTCGCTTCCTGGGCCTGAGCTAGAGCCTGGCGGGTCTGCTGAAGCTGGTCTGCTAGCTCCCTGCCTTCGAGGTAGTAAAGGGCGCTCAGGTAGCGGCGCTCTTGGGCAGCTAGGTCCTGGGCCTGGCTAGCTGCCTGGGCCTGGTCGGCCCGCTCCTCTAGCTGCTCCTCTAAGTCCTGGGCCAGGCCCTCTAGGCGCTCAACCTTACCTTTCAGGTCTTCTAGCCGACTCTTAGCCTTAGCCTGCCGGTTCCTGTGCTTGGTCAGGCCAGCTGCCTCTTCAAGAAGCTGGCGGCGGTCTAAGGGGCTGCCGTGCATGATCTGATCAACCTGCCCCTGACCAACCAGAGTGTGCAGCTCCCGGCCCAGGCCTGCCTCAGCTAGTAGGTCCTGCAGGTCACTGAGGCGAACAGCCTTACCGTTAATCTCGTACTCTGAACCGCCTGAAGAAAAGATGGTGCGACTGAGCTTTACCTCAGCCCCAGAGTAGGGCAATCTAGCTGAACTATTATCTAGAACCAGTTCCACCTTAGCCCGCCCTAGGCCCTTAGAGCCTTGGGCACCAGAGAAGATGAGGTCCTTCATAGCAGCCCCCCGCAGGCCCTTGACCCCCTGGGCGCCGAGCACCCAGGCTAGGGCATCTACCAGGTTGGACTTTCCTGCCCCGTTGGGTCCCACCACCACGTTGAGCCCAGCTTCAAAGGGAATATGGGTAGCTGAGGCGAAGGACTTAAACCCCCGCAGGGTCACAGACTTAAGGTACATGGGGCCTACCCCTCTTGCTAGCTGAGACGGTTTGATGGACTTTCCCACTTTACCAAGGTCAGCCCAGGGCCTAGTTCCGCCTGCTGGCAGGCGGGCTTAGCTAATGTGAGAGGCACACCGCCGGTCCTCAAGCCGGCAGCTAGTGAACTGGCCTTACCATTATGCTTATGTGTAGTGTCACCTGGCCCAGGTGGCTAGACATTCTCGTTCCACCAAGGCAAGAAGAGTAGATTGACCGCTAATTCAGATATTCGTCACCGCAATGCCTCCCTGCTTTCAGTGACCCGGGTTCTGCCCCCAGAGGTATTAACCAGCAGCTACTTTGATGACCAGCTAGCTGATACCTACCGGCGGCTGAAAATGCCCAAGGGCCTGTTAGAACGGCTAGCAGGGATCAGCGAGCGCCGATCCTGGGGGCCGCAGATGCACTTTGAGGACGGTGCCCTGCAGGCAGCCGAGCAGGCCCTCCAAGAGGCCGGGGTGGCTCCTGAACAGATTGGCCTGCTCATCAACACCTCTGTGACAAGAGACAACTTTGAGCCTGCTGTTGCGGTGGGGATCCATGACCGCCTTGGACTTTCCCGGTCTGCCCTGAACTTTGATATCACCAACGCCTGCTTGGGTTTTATCAATGGGATGACCGTTGCTGCCAGCATGATTGATGCTGGGGCTATTGACTACGCCCTGATTGTTGATGGTGAAGACCCCTCCCCCTGGCATCAGACAGCCCTGCGGCTTCTGCAGTCCCCTGAGGCCAGTCGAGATGATGTTCTGACCCAGTTTGCAACCCTGACCCTCGGTTCTGGGGCTGCGGCGGCTGTTATTGGCCGCTCTGACCTGCACCCTGAGGGGCACCGGATTGTTGGTTCTGTGGCCCGGGCTGGCACTGAGCACCGTTCCTTGTGCGTTGGTGGGGATGCTGGTACGGGCATGAGCACTGATGCTGCTGGTTTGCTCACCCATGGTTTGCAACTGGTCGCTGAGGCCTGGGTTGAGGCCCATGAGCAGGGCTGGGACTGGACTGATATGCGCTCCTATGTGACCCACCAGATTTCAACGGCCCACACTGAGGCCATTATTAAGGCTGTGGGCATTGACCGGAAGCGGATTCCTTTGACCTTCCCAATCTGGGGCAATGTCGCTGCCGCCGCCTTGCCCATGACCCTGGCTGAAGAAAGCAGCAACTACCAGGCTGGGGATCGAATTCTTTGCATGGGGGTTGGCTCTGGTCTTAATACTTCCCTGATGGAAATCATCTGGTAGCTTCCCCTCCCCTGTTTCTTGCCCACTGACGAAAGACTCCACACTTCTTATGCCTCAGCAGCTTAGCCCAGATCCCCAGGCCTGGCCGGGGGTTGACCCTTCTTGGTCACAGACCCTTCCTGTTCCATCAACAGCTCCGGTAGAGGGCCAGGCAACCAGCCGACTCTGGCACTACCTGGATAACGGCCCTGCCCTGCAGCAGGCGGGTAAAAAGCCTGTGGGCACCATCCTTGCTGTTCATGGCAACCCCACCTGGTCCTACCTCTGGCGGTCGGTGCTGGCTGCAGCTAGCCAGGCTGAGCAGCCCTGGCGGGTTGTGGCTGTTGACCAGCTGGATATGGGGTTTTCTGAAAGGACCGGCCTGAAGCGGAGCCTAGCTGACCGGGTGGCTGATCTTTCTGACTTTAGCCTGGCCCTGGGCCTCGATCAGGGTGATGAACCGCTAGTTACCCTAGCCCATGACTGGGGTGGGCTGGTGTCCCTCGGTTGGGCCCTAGGCCACCAGCAGCGGGTAGCTGGCCTGATCTTGACCAACACCGCTGTCTACCATGAAGCTAGCCAGAAGATACCCTTCGCCCTGCAAGCTGCCTTGAACCCGGCCCTTCATGCCTGGGCTACTGAAGGCTCTACTGCCTTTATTGACGTTACCCTCTCCCTTGCCCAGCAGCAGCTCGATCCGCAGGTTAAGGCTGCCTATAAGCTGCCCTACCGGACGGCTGAACTGAGGCAGGGGGTAAGGAACTTCGTAGCTGATATTCCTGCATCACCGGCCTGCCCTAGCTACCAGCCGATGCTGGATATCGCTGAGGGTATCCGTAAGTTTGACCTGCCTGCCCTCTTCCTCTGGGGTACCAAGGACCCGGTCTTTCAGCGCCGCTACATGGCTGATTTGGCTCAGCGCCTGCCCCAGGCTGATATTCACCGTTTTGAGCAGGCTAGTCACCTCGTTGCTGAAGATGAAGATATAGCCACCCCTATTCTGAGCTGGCTCCAGGAACGTTTTCTTGCCACCTCAACCCAGCGTCAGCGCCACCTGCGTCAGCGGGCCCAGCTGCTAGGAACCCAGCCTGCTTTTAGGCCCATGGGGGCTGAGCTTGCGGCCCGGGCCCAAGACCAGTCGCTGGCGGTTGTTGATATGAGCCCTAAGGGAGACGGTAGTCAGGTAGCTGGCCAGCTGACCTGGGCCCAGTTAGCTGCAGAAGTTGACCGGATCGCTGCTGGCCTGCAGGATTTAGGCGTTAAGGCCGGAGATCGGGTGAACCTGCTCGTTCCCCCCGGCAGGACCCTAACCAGCCTGATCTATGCCTGCCTTAAAGTGGGGGCGGTTATCGTCGTGGCCGATACCGGCTTAGGTCTGAAGGGCCTGACCCGGGCCCTGAAGGGGGCTAGGCCCTCCTGGCTTGTTGGTATTCCTTCAGCCCTGGGGGCGGCCAAGGCCCTGAACTGGCCTGGGCAGCGAATTTCTATTAGCGCCCTACCGCCGGCTGCTGCCCGCGCTCTAGGTCTGCTTGCCTCAATCAGTGACTTTAAGCCCCAGGAGGCTGTGGTCTTTGCTGAGCCGGACCCGGATTCTGATGCGGCTATTCTTTATACCTCTGGCTCTACCGGCCCAGCTAAGGGTGTTGTCTACACCCACCGGCAGCTAGCTGCCATGCGCGATACGATTGCAGCCAGCTACGACCTTGCTGCCGGTAGCGGCCTAGTGGCGGCCTTTGCCCCCTTCGCCCTTTTAGGCCCAGCTCTGGGGGCTACCTCTGTTACCCCGGCAATGGATGTTACCCAGCCTAAGACCCTCACAGCCTCAGCCCTAGCAGCTGCCGCCCAGGCCATTGGGGCTACAACGGTCTTTGCCTCACCAGCAGCCCTGCTCAACCTGCTAGCTACAGCAGATTCCTTGACCTCAAGCCAGCGTCAGGCCCTGGGTAAGGTTACGACCCTGCTCTCAGCAGGGGCGCCCATTACCCCGGCCCTCCTAGCCCGCCTGCAGGTCCTTCTACCCCAGGCCAGCTTGCACACCCCCTACGGGATGACTGAGGCCCTACCAACCACCGATGTGTCCTACCAGCAGATTCAAGAAGCTGAGCAGGATGCCCGCACTGGCCTAGCTGGTGCCGGTGGCGGGGTCTGCGTTGGCTACCCGGTTCAGGGGGTCAAGATCCGTGTAGCCCCCCTACTGGCCGACGGTTCAGCCCAGGGCCAGCCCACCGATCAGGCCGGTATCACCGGTGAAATCCTGGTTGCAGGCCCCCACGTCAAAGACCGCTACGACACCCTCTGGGTCACCGAGCAGGCTTCAAGCTCCATCCCGGGCTGGCATAGGACCGGCGATCTGGGCCACCTCGATAGCCGGGGCCGGCTCTGGGTTGAAGGCCGCCTAGCCCACCTACTTCAGACCTCCCAGGGGCTGCTGACCCCCGTCGCCCTGGAAGAGGCAGCTGAGCAGGACCCAGAAGTTCGCCGGGCAGCTGCTGTTGCAACCGGCCCAGCCGGGGTAGGGACCGTAACCATCATCGCTGAAGTTGGGCCCCGTTTTAGGGGCAAAAGGACCCGGCCCGGCCTGGCCCCGCTTGATCTAGCCCAGAGGATTCGCGCTCTGGTTCGCTCAGAGACCGGGGTTGAGGTTGCAGGGGTGCTGATCCTAGCTGAGCAGCCAACCGATGTGCGCCATAATTCAAAGATTGATCGCCAGCTCCTAGCTGCCTGGGCTGAGAAGCTCCTAGCAGGCTCCAGGGCTAAACTCGGTAAGGGAGTGATCCTGTGGTAGTTTCTCTTCGCCCCCTAGATCTAGAGCACTGTCAGCCAGCAAGAGCTGAAAGGGTACTAGTTACCGGTGCCTCTGGCCTGCTTGGCAGAGAGGTCGTCTTTGCCCTGCTGCGGGCAGGTTATCAGGTGCGGGCCTTCCAAAGGGGAGAGAGCCAGATTGCCTCCCTCCTTCCTGAGCATCTGGCTGACCGCTTTGACCAGGTGCGCGGCTCCCTGACCGACCCCTCAAGCCTAGCCCCTGCCCTGGCAGGGGTAGATGGGGTCATCCACCTGGCAGCAAAGGTGTCTGTTGTTGGCCCCTGGGAGGAATACCGGCAGACCAACCTTGAAGGAACCCGAAACCTGCTTGAAGCGGCCCGCTCTGCCGGTCTGCGCCGCTTCTTACATACCTCATCGCCCTCAGTGGCCCACGCAGGGTCCTCACTAATTGGGGCTGATAGCCAGCCGGCTTCTCCCCGGCGGGCTAGGGGCAACTATGCCCGGTCAAAGGCTGAGGCTGAGCAGCTGGCCTTAAGCTACGATGCTGATGATTTCTGGGTGGGGGTTCTTCGGCCCCACCTGGTCTGGGGTCCCGGGGATACTCAGCTGGTAGAACGTATCCTTGAACGGGCAGCAGCTGGCCGCCTGCCCCTGCTAAACGGGGGCACAGCCATGATTGACACCCTCTACATTGATAACGCCGCTGACGCCTTTGTGCGCGGCTACCAGCGTCTTGAGGCGATTCGCGCCCTTCCCCTGGTCCTCACTAATGCTCAGCCCCGGCCGGTCGCTGAAATCATTGCCGGCATGTGCACCGCCTGCTCTGTTAAGCCCCCCACCTTTTCCCTGCCTGCTCCCCTAGCCTACGGGGCTGGTCTGCTCATGGAAAAGGCCTGGGCCCGCTTTGCCCCCCAGCAGATTCCGCCCCTGACCTCTTTCTTAGCTGAACAGCTCTCTACGGCCCACTGGTTTGATCAGCGCAAAACCCAGGAGCTCCTTGACTGGAGCCCAGCGGTCTCCCTTGAAGAGGGCTATCAGCGACTAGGTGACTTTTACGGAAAACGGTTCGCCCGCCCCTAAGAAAACCCTGCTGCTTGATCTGCTCCGCTAGAAGCAAGCTAGACTGCCGGTCAGTAGATTCCCTGCTCTTGCCCCAGTCAGGCAGGGGCCAAAGGTCAGAAACACGTAAGGGGCGGGCCTACTAGCTGAACTAGTGGGCCCGCCCCTTACCTGCGGTAACTGATGGGAAACTGTAGGCGGCAGCTGGCTTAGCCGTAGACCCTGTAGTAGGCCTGTTCGGCAGCCATCCGTTCGGCTTCCTTCTTGCTGGTGCCCTTACCCTGGCCCATCACCTGGCCGGCTAAGAGCAGCTTAGCTGTAAAGCGGCGGGCATGGTCAGGGCCAGTGCCCTCAACCTGGTAGACCGGCTCACCGGTGCCCTGGGCGGCAGCGTACTCCTGGATTTCAGTCTTCCAGTCCCTACCAACGTTGAGGGTTTTACGGTCGTCTAGCAGGTGAGCGGTATGGGCCAAAACCAGCTGGTGGGCCCGCTCAGGACCGTGGCTGATATAGACCGCCCCAAAGACGGCCTCCATGGTATCAGCCAAGATAGAATCCTTATCCGCTCCCCCGGTTTTCTTCTCTCCCTTACCCAGGCGAATGCAGGGGCCAAGTTTCAAGCTCCTGGCCAAATTAGCAAGGGTGCGGGTAGATACCACCACATGGTGGCGCTTAACCAGTTCGCCTTCTGGAAGGTCAGGGAACTTCACATAGAGCTCAGAGGCAACAGCAAGGGAAAGGACGGAATCACCCAGGAACTCAAGGCGCTCGTTATGGGCAATTCCCCCCTGTTCAAAGGCGTAGGATCGGTGAGTCATTGCAAGCTGAAACGTCTCGGTATCGAGATCGATACCGAGACGTTTCAGAAACTCTTCTGATGCAGAGTTCATCATAGATGCGCTAGCTTTAAGCGTCAGCTACCTTGCGGCCCTTGTACTCGTAGAAGAGCTCGTTGCCGGCAGAGTCAGTCACAAGCTTTGCCTGGTGGGGCAGGGAGTAGGTGACGCGACCGTTTTCAACGGTCTTGACCAACTGGGGCGCAGAAGCCTTCCACTGGGAACGGCGGGCGCGGGTGTTAGCACGGGACATTTTCCGCTTGGGAACAGCCACAGCTATCTCTTTTCTCTTGTTGCTTTATAAGTTTTATTGGTCGTTTGCATCGAGCAAGGCTGACAGCGCGTTCCACCTGGGGTCGATGACCTCATGGCGGTGCCCAGGGTCCTCCTCCAGTCGGGCCCCACAGTCGGAGCACAAACCCTGGCAGGAGTCACTGCAAACAGGTTGGAACGGCAGTTGAAGAATCACTGCGTCCCGCAGGGCCGGTTCGAGATCAATTTCATCGTTCTCAACGGCGTACTGCTCATCTACTTCATCTTCGGAGCCACCAGCGGGGGCCTTCTCGAAGACAAAAAGCTCTTGAACATCGGCTGTAACATCAAAGTCAACCGGGTCTAGGCAGAGGCTGCACTCACCGGTGACGGTGACAGTTGCAGTACCAGTTACCAAGATACCATCTGAGACAGACTCAAGGCGAACATTGAGGTCAATGTCGCTCCCTTCTTCTGCCTCAATCAGAGCGTTGCCAAAATCGCTTGGCGCTGGCAAAACTTCTTCAAGGGTTTCCATAGCGCCCGGACGATGAGCAAGATCCCGAACCGAGATCTTCAGGGGCGATGAATCTTTTCGTGAAATGACGAACTCCCTATCAAATGTTGTAAACCAAGTACCTATCTTAGGGCTTTAAGGCCCCCCGAATCAAGCAGAAGGCTCCCGGTCAGCTGTTTAGCTGACCACACTGCTCCCCAGCTCATCCCCAGAGCAAAGAGCCCTAAGAACCGGCTCAGGCAGGAAGGGGCTCACATCCCCACCCAGGGAGGCAACCTCCTTAATCATGCTGGAGGAAAGATGGTTAAAGCGGGGATCACCCACCAGAAAAACCGTCTCAACCTGGCTCAGGTGCCGGTTCATAGAAGCCATTGGGGCCTCATATTCAAAGTCCACCGTGTTCCTTAAGCCCTTCAGCAGCACAGAAGAACCCTGCTCCCGCACAAACTCAGCCAGTAGCTTCCCCTCCGGCAGGGCGACCGCTCTCACCCCCTCAACCTGGGCAAAGGTCTGCTCAACAAGAGCCAGACGCTCCTCTAGGCTAAAACGGTAGCGCTTCTGGGAGTTATGGGACACCGCCACCAGCACCTGACCGTAGATCCTGGCAGCTCGGCTAATAATATCGACATGGCCCCGATGGATCGGGTCAAAGGACCCAGGGCAGACAACCAATTGCATGCTACTAGGCTACAGCAGGGCCCAGCAAAGACACAGAAGGTCACATTCCCCCTACCCAGCTGAGGGGGCCGGTAGGCTTAGGGGCAGAAAAAACAGAGGCCCGCCTGGCGGGCCCAGAAGAGCAGGAGGCAGCCATAACCAGTGAGAAGAAAGAAGCAGCCTACCAGCGGGTAGGGCTAGCAGCTGGACTCATGGGGCCAGATGGCCACTGGTGCTCAACCATCTTTGAAGAAATGTCCGCCCTAGCCACAAGCCAGCAGGCCATTAACCTGGGCCAGGGCTTTCCAGACACAGACGGCCCAGCCCACATGCTCCAGGCAGCGGCAGAGGCGATAGCTGGGGGAATCAACCAGTACGCGACCATAGCGGGCAACCCTGACCTGCGGCAGGCAATTGCCCAGCATCAGCAGCGCTTCTACCAGCTCACACTTGACCCAGATACCCAGGTAACGGTCACAGCCGGAGCCTCAGAAGCCTTAGCTGCATGTATAGCTGCCCTGGTAGAGGCAGATGATGAGGTTATCCTTTTTGAGCCCTACTACGACCTCTACCCGGCAGCAGTAGCCCTGACCGGAGCGAAAATCCGCACCGTGCCCCTACTACCCCCTCGTTTTGAACCAGACCTTGAAGCCCTAGAAGCCGCCTTTTCAGACCGTACAGCTCTAATTGTGGTCAATGACCCCCACAACCCCACCGGCACCGTCTTCTCAGCCCAAGCCAAGGCTAAAATCGTAGAGCTAGCCCAGCGGCACAAGGCGCTGATTCTAGCTGACCAGGTTTATGAGCACCTGGTCTACACCGGCCCCTACCAGCCCATCCAGACCCTAGCGGGGGCTGAAGAACGCACCATTGCAGTTTCAGCGATTTCTAAGACTCACTCAGCTACCGGCTGGCGGATAGGCTGGATGACCGGCCCGGCTGACCTGATTCAGGCTGTTCGCCTGGTCAAGGGCTATATGACTCATTCGGCGGCCGCTCCCCTCCAGGCTGCGGCCGCTGTGGGGGTGGGCCTAGGGGATGACTTCTATAGGGGGGTTCAGGCCCGCTACGCCCAGCAGCGGCAGATCCTGCTCGATCAGCTAGCCGGATCTGCCTGGAAAATCACCCCACCGGCTGGAACCTTCTTTGCGGTAGCTGACGTGAGCCAGCTGTTAGCTGAGCAGGGGCTTAGGTCAGCTGAGGAGCTCTGCCAGCGTCTTCCTGCAGCAGCCGGGGTGGCCCTGATTCCTCTGACGGCCTTTGCCGGCCAGGACTACCGCCAGCAGGTCACGAGCTACGTCCGCTTTGCCTTCTGTAAGAGGCCTGAGGTGCTTGAAGAAGCAGCTAGGCGGCTACTGGCCTTTAGCGGTTAGGCCCCTTTATTCCATCCAACCCCATGCTTTGTAACGAAACCCAGCTGTAAACCGGGGGTTTGGTGACAAAGCATGGGTTTCGGCAGGAGGGTGGTGCAGCCCCCTAGATTCCCAAGGCCTGACGGAGGCGCTGCTCTAGCAGATGAGGCCGGTAGAGAACCTCCTTCCAGTTGGTGCGCACCACCTGCCAGCCCTGGGAGCGCAGCCAGGCCTCCCGCTCATTTTGCTGCAAGAAAGCCTGCTCTCGGGGCCGGTAATTCTGGTACTTAATGTTGCCATCGAACTCAAGGAGCACCCCATAGCTAGGCCAGGCAAAATCCAGCCGGTAGCGTCTGCTGCCCTGCCTGACCCAGTACTGCTGTTCAGCTGGGGGAAAGGATCTGGTCAGCAGAAAGTAGCGAACCAAACTTTCCCCTGCCGACTCAGAGAGAGGACTCACCCAGGGGGCTAGTAGGCGGGCCTTCCGGCAGCCCCTGCCCTGAGCCTGCTGAAGGGCTTCTAGCAGTTCGTCCTGGGCAAGGCCCTTTGCCAAGGCACTATCGGCTAAGACCAGCCCCTCCCTTGGGTCGCAGCTAGCTACACAGTCCAGTACGGTGCTCAGCAGATTTGTGACCGGCAGCTGGTGCAGGATGATTCCCTTCCGCTCCCCTAGCTGGTGAACCTTGATGCCTTCTCTGGCATTGGCCCTACCCCTAGGGGCAGCCAGGTGAATCTGCTGGGGTATGGTCAGTTGGGCCAGACCGTGTAGGGCCGCAGCACTGTGATGGGAGAAGAGGGTCTTTGGCCCCATATGCTGCTGGTGGGCAACTAAGCTAGCAAGGTATTTATCACTGGGCTGTAGGTTTTCCCACCAGTCGCTAGGGGCGTAGCTTCCCCGGCGGATTTTTCGTAAGGTCCCCTGGCGAACTTGCCGCTGGAGCTGCTGCCGGTTAAGGCCTCTTTCTTCTAGCTGGGCTGTTGATAGCACAAAGGCTTGAATCTCTTGGATGCTCTTCATGAGTAAGAGGTTAGAGCAGATTCTGCCTGCCTGAGGCCGGGCTAGTTTGAACTGTGGATAAGTCTGACTTATCCACAGAAAACAGACCGTTTTGGGTCTTTTTAAGGCTTCATATGACTTCAAGGGGGTGTCATATTTCCTGCCCTACCTGCTTTATGTAGCTCTCGCCTACCTGCTTTTTCTTGCTCTCACCTTCCGGTTGTTCCCTGACTGCTGTTCTCTACATCTTGTTCCCTACCTGCCGTTCTCTACATCTTGTTCTCTACCGGTTGTTCCCTACCTGCTATTCTCTACCGAACTCCATGCTTTGTAACGAAACCCATCTGTAAACCGGGGGTTTGGTGACAAAGCATGGGTTTGGGCGGGAGGGGGGACGCGGGAGGGGGCGGCGCGACCTGGGCAGCGCGGGAGGCGCGGTAGGGTCCACTGCCGGTCTGCTAGTCGCGGGCGTCCTTGGCTCGGATCAAATCTAGGGCGACCAGCCCTCCTAGAATAGCCAGGCGAACAGGCTCTGGGGCAACAGGATCAAAGCTCACCTGGTAGCGGCTCTTACCCCTCAAGCCAGCAATGAGCCCTCCCCACTGGCGGCTTACCTGGGCTGCTAGGTGCCCCTTGGTCCTGATGGCAAAGTCGTATTCAAAGAGGCTACCTTCAAGGTCAAGGCTTAGGCCTGGCATCTGAATCAGCAGGCGCTTGTGCATGAAGGAAAATTGCTTCTGCACCTGGGCAAAGAGACTGCCATCGGGATTATGGATCTCGTAGCGGTCTAGACCGAAATCGAAGGGGTCATAGATTTTGATAAGGAGATTACCCTGCTGATCGACCAGGTCAAAACTGCGGTTTCCTGCCAAGAATCTGCCTGCCATCGATCCGGTGGTCAGAACCTGACCAAGGAGCTGCCCATCGCTCCGGTAGAGGGAAAAGTCGTTGCTCATGAGACTGCGGGTTTGTTGAACGATCAGGGTGTTTTCAGTCAGAAGGGCAGGAGGACCGCCAGCAGGCCGGGGCTGGGGTGCAGATTGAGGGTGGGGTGAGGGGTGGGGTTGTGGTTGGGGCTGGTCTGAGGGGTGGGGTTGGGCTGGGTGCTCATCAGGGGCTGGATTCTCTGTCATGATTTCACCTTAACATTGCCCAAACCCATGCTTTGTAACGAAACCCAGCTGTAAACCGGGGGTTTGGTGACAAAGCATGGGTCTCGATGAAGGGAAGGGCGGGGCGGCGCGGAAGGGCGATGGCGGGGCGGAGGCGGCGTGGGAGGGCAGGCGGAGGGGCGGCGCGGAAGGGCGGAGGCGGTAGAAAGGGAGCTTAAGCAGCAGGCTCTAGATAGTAGAGCGTCGTTTCACCGTACTTTTTCTCAGCAAAGCAGTCCAGGCCCTCAGGCCAGGTAGGTTGGTCGCTGCGAGAGGAACGCTCAAGAACCAGCAGGGCCCCCTCCTTAAGGCGGGGCAGCAGCAGGGTAAGGAGCTGCTCTAGCTCAGCATTAGTCAGAGCGTAGGGCGGGTCAATAAAGACCAGGTCCCACTGAGAGGAAGCAGCAGACAGATAGGTGCGGGCCGTCATCCGGTGTACCCTGGCTAAACCGCTCACAGCCTTGCTCACAGCGGCAACATTCTTTTCAATAACAGCCAGAGCCTTAGGGTAGTGATCTACGAAGTCCACCTGGGCTGCCCCGCGGGAGAGGGCCTCGCAACCTAGGGCCCCCGAGCCGGCAAAAAGGTCTAGAACGCGCACGCCGGTGAGCATATCGTATCTTTCCAGGCGGGAGAAGAGGGCCTCTTTGACCCGGTCGGTGGTGGGGCGGGTATTATCGCCAGGCACATTGGCCAGACGCAGGCCACCAGCAGCTCCAGAAATAATACGGCTCAAAAGATGCGCTCCGCTCAAAATAGTAGACGGTCTAAACAGGTTATAAGACTACCCTAGCTTCCCCCAGGGGCAGTTTTCTTAGCAGGGGCAGTGGTTTTCATTTCTCAGTCAGCTTCCCCCAGGGGCAGGGAACCCTTTCTGCTGATTCTTCCAGGCTCTGACTGAGATGGAAACCCCTTGTACTGATTCGTCCGCCCTCTGACGGGGGTGGCTTTCTCAGGACTCAAGGGCTCAAAGCAGGGGGCAAGGTCCAAATGCAGGGGGGCAAGGGCCTTCTAGGCCCGGCCTAAGAAGGCCTCACGGTCAGCGTCCAGGGCCCTATCAAGGCTCCTTGCCAGGCTGGGATGCTGGCTCAGGGTAGGGTCGGCCTCACTGAGACTGAAGGCATCCTGCCGGGCCTTCTCAATGAGCTTGGCATCCGTTAGCACCCGCAGCAGGCGCAGGGTTGATTTCTTACCCGACTGGGCCGCGCCAAGAATATCGCCCTCCCGCCGCTGCTCTAAATCAACCCTAGAGAGTTCAAAACCGTCCCGGGTAGCAGCAACGGCCTTCAGCCGCTCCCGGCTCACCCCATCAGCCTGCTGGCGGGTAACCAGCAGGCAGGTTCCAGGCAGGGAGCCGCGGCCAATCCGCCCCCGCAACTGGTGCAGGCCAGAAATACCAAAACGGTCTGCATCTAAGATCACCATCAGCGTTGCGTTAGGAACATTCACCCCAACCTCAATGACGGTTGTTGCCACCAGCAGGTCAATGGAACCGGCGGCAAAGCCGGTCATGACCCGGTTTTTAGCCTCTGAGTCCATTCGCCCGTGCAGGGCCTCAATCCTCACCCCTGCCAGGGCAGGCTGCCCCTTGAGCTCTTCTAGGGTCTCTTCGACCGAGGCAAGGGGGGCTGCTTCTACAGGCTGGCCTGGGTCAGCGGGGTCCGGGCCCTTAAGGTCAAAGAGGGTTTGGCCGGCCTCCCTATCTTCTGGGGCTTCTGATGAACCGATCTTAGGAACCACCACATAGACCTGGTGGCCTGCGTCAATTTCTTCCCGGGCCCGGGCCCAGATCCGCTGCTCCCAGCGGGGGTGGTCGGCCAGGGGCACCAGGTGGGTAGAGACCTCCTGGCGGCCGGCAGGCAGCTGATCTAGGGTTGAGGTGTCAAGGTCGCCAAAGACGGTCATGGCAACGGTTCGGGGAATGGGGGTTGCGGTCATCACCAGCCGGTGGGGCAGGCTACCGCCTGGGCCCCGCAGGGCGTCCCTCTGCTCCACCCCAAAGCGGTGCTGCTCATCAACAATGACCAGGCCCAAGTCAGCAAAGCTCACAGTATCTGATAGCAGGGCGTGGGTTCCGATCACAAGGTCAGCCTCGCCAGAGGCTAGGGCTAGCAGGGCTTCCTTCTTCGCCCGGCTTTTCATGGAGGCAGTCAGCAGCAGAACCCGCACCTTTCTAGACTCAGAAGCTGCCGCTAGCTGCCTGCTGCCCTGGCCTGCAGGCTCACCGGCTAGCAGTTCACCTAGGATCTGGCAGATGGAGCGGTAGTGCTGTTCAGCTAAGACCTCTGTTGGGGCCAGGAGTGCAGCCTGGGCCCCATGATCGGCTACCTGGAGCATGGCCTGGAGGGCTAGAACGGTTTTGCCTGACCCAACATCCCCCTGCAAGAGGCGGTTCATGGGCCGACTGCTCGCTAAATCCTGGCTGATCTCCTGGCTGACCCTTTTCTGCCCTTCGGTCAGGTCAAAGGGGAGCAGGTCAAGCAGGGCATCAGCTAGGCCTCCTGGCCTGTAGGGCCTGGGCTGGGTCTGCTGAGCGGCCCGGGCTTGGCGGATCCGGGCTAGGGCAGATTGAAGGATGAAGGCTTCGCGGTAGCGTAGGGCCTGTAGGGCCTGGCGCCAGCTTTCTTCCCGCTCAGGGCTGTGAATGGCCCGGTAGGTCCATTCAAGGCTGGGTATTTTTCGCCTGGCCCTAATGTCTGCTGGCAGGGGGTCTTCTAGGTCTTTGAGATTAACCTGAGAAAGGACGGTCTGAATCAGGGCCTCTAGCCGGTCACTGGGAAATTTTGGGCTGGCCTTATAGACAGGAATGGGAGCTGAAACCCGGGCCCTAGCTAGCTCAAGGAAGCGGGACTGGGCGCTGGGGCCGCCTTCGGGGGTCTCTAGGTGCCCGAGCTTAAGGTAGTGGGGGTTAGTGAGGGTCGGTTGGCCCCGGTAGAAGCTGACCTTGCCGGTGAAGGCTAGCTGGTCTCCTTCTTCTAGGTCCCTCGCTGCTGTCCAGGCGTTAAAGAAGCTCAGGCTGAGCCTGGGGGGAAAGGCAAAGGCCGGGTAGTTAGCTGACCAGCTGCCCTGCTGGTAGGCCGCTGGAGGGTAGCTCCCATAGGCAGAGGGGCTAGAGTAGCCCTGGCTATAGCCTGCAGAGGGGTAGTTGCTGGAGCCGGCAGGGCCGACCCCCCAGGCCCCGCCCTCTAAACGGGCAGCTAGATAGGAGGCCCTAGACCCCTGGGCAGCAGGCTGGCTGGGCTGGGCTGAGCCGGTCTGCCCCTCAGTAAGCAGGTCAGATACTTGAACTTCAGTAATTGAGCCCCTACGGGAGGCTAACTTGCGGGTTCGAACCCGCTCAACCCTGGCCAGGATGCTGACCTCTTCCCCCTCCTGCAGGTCAGTGAAGGAAACGAGTCTGCCCCTGGGCAGGTACTTCCGGGGGTAGTAGTCCAGTAACTGGCCCAGGGTTTCTAGGCCAAGCTGGCGGGCAAGCTGCTGGGCAAGTTGAGAGCCCAGGTAGTGTGACAGGGGGGTATCCTCTAGCCGAAGGACGTCTGTGGGGTCTGCCGACCCAGCAGGTTCTGGCCGGTCTGAAGGCTGGGCGGTCATCTCTGCCCCTCCTGGCAATCTTGCCCACCGGGAGCCTGCAGGGAAGTAATCCTCACCTGCTGGGGTTCGCCGGCTGCCTGAAGCAGACCCAGGGCCAGCTGGGCCTGAGGTACATGAACGTGAATAGCCCACAGGGGGCTGGGGCCTGGCTCAATCTGGGCCAGGGATAAGGAGGTTCCCACCGCCTCAAGTGCGCTACGCAGCTCAGAGGCCTGATAGTTGGGCAGGGAAATCTGGCAGATCAGCTCAACCCCCTGCTCAGCTGGCGGTAGCTGATTCTCTTCTGGCTGGCTCAGGCTCAGGGTCTCTAGCAGGCCCTGGGCCCTCTGCTGGTAGGGCTGGCCGGTCAGCTGCTGGGCTAGGGCCAGCAGGATCAGGTAGAGGCCTAGGGCCCCGGAATCAACCCAGCCGTTTTGAGCCTGCTGGGCTGAGGCTGTCCCTTCTAGGGCCTGGCCTGAAAGGGCAACCAGCTGCTCACAGTAGGCCAACCAGTCCTGCTCCCCTTCAGCTTCTAGACCTTCAGTTTCTAGACCTTCAGCTTCTAGACCCTCAAGGGCCTGCATGAGGCTGAGCATGGTGCCCTGGGCAGGCTGACTGAGGGCCTGGTAGGCCTGACGGGACCCGGCAGCTAGGGCCAGGCTCAGCTGGCTAGGAGTCAGAGTTTCAGCTGAGTTTTCTAGGCTCTGGCCTAGACCCAGTAACCAAACAGCCAGCAGGGTCCCTGAGTTTCCCCTTGCCTGCCGAAGGGCCAGCTGAGCTAGAGTCAGTAGGCTAGCATCCTTCTGCCCAGCAGGGGCCGGGATAGCCTCTAGGGCCAGGCCCAGGGTGCTCACAAGGTTGCTGCCGGTATCAGCATCGGGTACAGGAAAAAGGTTAATCCGGTTCAGTAGCTGCTGCTGGGCCTGAAGCTGCTGCTGGGCCTGCTTGAGCCAGTTATACCACCAGTTAGCTGGAAGCTGACTCAAAATGATCCCATCCTTTCGACCTATAAACCTGGCCATCAACAGTCACCCCACTGCCGGGGCCTACCTTACCAATACTAGTGAATCCTTCTGGAATCTGCCCAGGTGAGCAGGTCCCCAGCAGGCCGTGGTCCTCCCCTCCTGTCAGAACCCAGTTCAGAGCTAGGTTCCTGGCCTGCTGGCCGGGCCCGGCCAGGCTGCTGGCAGGAATGATCAGCTCTTCTAGCCAAGGCTCTAGGGCCCTTGTCTCTAGGTCCAGGCTAACCTCTGAGGCCCTAGCGATGCGCTCGGCGTCCCTCAGTAGCCCGTCAGAAACGTCCATCAAAGAGTGCAGCTGCCCAGCTGCCTGCCAGCCCAGGTGCAGGGGGCTGACCGGCTCCTGCTGGGCCCTGATAGAGGCCAGAAGGGCCTTGTTGAGGGGTCGGGCTGGGGCCTGCAGCAGGGCAAGACCGGCTGCCGCCTTCCCCTGGGAACCTGCTAGAACCAGCAGGTCGCCCACCTGGGCGCCACTCCGGCGAACAGGCTGAGGGCTCTGACCTAGGGCCGTGACAGTAATAGAAATTTCCCGGCCGGAGCCAAGGTCTCCCCCGGAAATGCTACAGGCCCCAGCCCCCTGGGCCTGGCAGGATTCAACCAGGCCCCGAGCTAGGTCAGTAACAAAGCTAGCTGGGGTAGTAGCAGGTAGGGTCAGGGAGACCAGCAGGCTACTGGGCCGGGCCCCCATGGCGGCAAGGTCAGCCAGATTTTGGGTTGCGGCCTTCCAGCCTAGCTGGTAGCCGCTGGTACTCATACCGTTAGGCCAGGTCAGGCGGAAGTCCTGGTCCTGGGTTTGGGTATCGGTGCTCACTACGGTCAAAGCGGCGGTGAGTTTGAGGATTGCAGCATCATCCCCTGGGCCAAGGATAAGGCTGGGCCCTTCTGCCTCTTCTGCTTGAAGGGCCAGAGCCTGCCGGTTGTGGCTTTCGAGCAGGGGCAGGAAGAGGGCTAGGATTTCTTCTTCGCTGAGCTGGCCTAGGGTTTTCATCGCTTATTTCTCCTCAGAGGGGGCAGGGCCTTGGCGGCGAGCAAGGTTGATCATCAGTGCGACTAAGCCTGCTAGGGCCAGGAGGGTAAAGAGCAGAAGGGGGGCTGGGCCAGTGAGGGTTTGGGCGCTGACCGGCTGCTGGGCCTGGCTGCTCTGCCCTCCCCCACCCTGCCGGTAGTTTTCTGCCCCTAGCACACCTGTTGCCTCTTGATTGAGGTTCTCTGCTTGCCGGGTTTGGGTTTTGAGGTAGTCCTCTACCCATTCGCTGCTCACTTCTGCCTGCTGGCTGCTGGGTTGAAGGTGGCCCAGGATCTGCCCCTGGTCTGGGCTTTGCTCGCTGGAGCTCCTTGGTCTAGGTTCCTGACTGCTAGCAGCTGGGCTGCTTTGGGCCCAGTCCAGCTGGTCAGTAGGCCCGGCGGCTAGGGGTGCAGGGTCTTGGCTGGGGGTTAGTTGGCTGGAGGTTTGTTGGCTGGGGGCTGGACTGTTCACCTGGGGGGCTGTCTCTGCCGGGGCAGGGGCCACTTGGCTGGGGGCTGGGCTTTCAGGGGCCGGAGGCGGGCTTACTGGATCGGTAGGGTGGGCAGGCTGGCTTGAGCTATCTGAAGGGCTTGCGCTGGCAGTTGGGCTGGGTTCACTGCTGGGGCTAGGTTCGATACTGGGACTGGGTTCGATACTGGGACTGGGTAGAGCAGTTTCACTCGGTTCAGAAGTTGGGAGAGGTTCAGAGGTTGGGAGAGGTTCAGCGCTAGAGCTGGGTTCGATACTGGGGCTGGGATCTGGTGAATGGCTTGCGGTAGGCTCGGTGCTTGGAGCCGGATCAGCGCTCGCACTTGCTGAAGCACTGGGGCTGGGCTCGCTGCTGGGGCTGGGCCCACTGCTGGGGCTAGGGTCACTGCTGGGGGTGGGGCCTGCTGAGCTGCTGGGTAAGGCAGTGGCTGAAGGGGTAGGCTCAGGGTCTGTCTCAAGGGCCTGGGCTGAACCCAGGCTGGTCAGGGCTGGTAAGAGCAGGGCTAGCAGAATCAGCAGGGGCAGCCCTAGGCTCACCCAGGGGGCTTTCTTCACCGAACCACTTCCTCAACTCATTCTTCACTTAGCCCCTGTCCCCTTCTACTAGGGCAGAGATAAGCACTACCCTACCCAAAGTGAAAGGAAGAAACCAGCCCTAGAAGCAAGACAGCCGACCCCGCGGCCTGTCTGCCCCCAAACTTGAGGGACTGAATCCCTCTCAGACAGGGCGGTAGCCAGGTTCGAACCTAGAAGGGAGCCGGCAGGCTGTCATCGAGCCAGCTAGCTGGGAAAGGGTTAGAATGGGCAGGTGAGAAAAGTCGCAGCCCCCCTTCTTGTCCCAGCCCTTCTGGCAGGCCTGACCGCCTGCGGACCAGGGCCTGTCAACCTAGAACCGGCAGAGGACGCAGCCAACCCTGCCTGCGCTAAGGCCATGGTTGCTATGCCCTCTGAGCTCAATAGCCTGCAGCAGCGGGAGACCACAGCCCAGGCCACTACAGCCTGGGGCGATCCCAGTAGCATCATCCTCAAATGCGGGGTTGCCCATAGCCAGGAGCCGGTCAGTGATCCCTGTGTGAATGTGAATGGGATTGACTGGATTGTTACCCCCACTGATCCCCAGGCCGCCCAGGCCAGTGAGCAGACAGCTTCTGGCACCTGGCAGGCTCAGACCTTTGGCCGCGATCCGGCGATCAGGGTTACCTTTCAGGCTGAGCAGGTATCTTCATCCACCCTCTTAGCTGAGCTTTCTTCAGCTGTTGCCCAGATTCCTCAGGAGCAGGCCTGCAGCAACCTAGAAGATAGCCTCAGTAACCTTCCAGCCGGCAGCTAGGCCCAGCCGCAAGGGCAGGCAGGCTAGCCCCGGCCAAGAAGGAGGCGCCCCCTCCCCTAGCGCAGGCCCAGGGGCCGCTCCAGGGCCAGGCTAATGAGCTCATCAATCAGGTCCCCGTAGGCCAGGCCGGTCTGCTCCCACATGACCTTATACATAGAAATGGGGGTAAAACCTGGCATGGTATTGACCTCATTAATAAGCAGCTGCCCATCTTCGGTGTAGAAGAAGTCAGCCCGGCACAGGCCCTCCCCATCTACAGCCAGGAAGGCTTCAACGGCCTGCTGGCGGATCTGCTCGGCAACAGCCGGCGGCAGGTCAGCAGGGCACTGGGTGGTAGCAGAGGTCTTTGAAAGGTACTTGGCCTCAAAGTCGTAGAAGTGGTGCTCCTGGTCTACCACAAGAATCTCACCCGGGTACGAGGCCCTAGGCTGGGCTGACTGGTGACCGTCAAGAACAGCGCACTCAATTTCCCGCCCGTTAATGCCAGCCTCAATCACCAGCTTAGGGTCGTGAGCCTGGGCCAGGGCAATAGCCTCATCCAGCTGTTCCAGGGATTCAACCTTGCTAATCCCAAAAGAGGATCCTGCCCGGGCAGGCTTGACAAAGAGGGGGAAGCCCAGCTGGGCAACCCGCTGCTTGACCGCTGCGGGATCTTGAACCCACTGGCGGTGGGTTACAACCTCGTAGGGGCCAACCTTTAAGCCAGCTGCCTCAAAGGCAATCTTCATCCAGTGCTTATCCATACCAATTGCTGAAGAGGCCACGCCGCAGCCAACGTACTTTAGGTCAGCCATTTCAAGCAGGCCCTGAATGGTGCCGTCTTCACCGAAAGGTCCATGGAGCAGGGGAAAGACCACGTCAATTCCGGGCCCTAGCTCAACCTGCTGGGGGTTGAGGCTATCGATCAGGCGCAGGCGGTTATCTGCCCCACCCAGGGGTAGGAAGACCTGCTGGCCCTGGGCTGGGAACTGGGCTAGGGGGTTAGCTGCTGTAAGTTCCTTGAGGGTCTCTTCATCAGTCAGGTACCAGCGGCCGTCCTGAGTGATACCAATAGTAACCACCTGGTACTTTTCATGGTCAATTGCCCCTAGAACCCCGCAGGCTGTAATCAGGGAAATTGAATGTTCAGAGGACCTTCCCCCGCAGAGAAGGGCCAGGGTTGGTTTACTACTACTAGTGGTCATAACATCCTTTGATTGGTTAGCCCCTACCAGTAGTTAACCTGGTTCCTAGCTGTGGCCTTCTGATTTCAGGGACCGGCCCAGCAGGGCGGGGGCAAGTTCTTCAACTGATATTCTACGGTTGAGCACGGCCACCACAGCCTCAGTAATGGGCATTTCCACCCCTACTTTTCGGGCGAGTTCTGCCACAACCGGAGCTGACTTGATTGACTCAGCTGTTTGAGTCATCACCGTATGGAGCTGGTCGGGGCTAATGCCCTGGGCTAGCAGGCGGCCAGCGGTATGGTTACGGGACAGGGGCGAGGCGCAGGTGGCAATCAGATCCCCCATTCCGGCCAGGCCGCTCATGGTTTCTAGCTTTCCGCCCAGGGCCAGGGCCAGGCGGGTTGTTTCGGCCAGGCCCCGGGTCATCACAGAGGCCTTAGAGTTATCCCCGTACTGTTTGCCTTCGCACATGCCTACGCAGAGGGCAATAATGTTCTTGACCAGGCCACCGATTTCAACGCCCACAATATCGGTGTTGGTGTAGGGCCTAAAGTAGGGTGCTGCACAGTAGGCTGCTACCTGCTGGGCTACCTGCTGGGTGTGGGCGGCTACAACGCTGGTTGTAGGCTGCTCCTGCATAATCTCGGCAGCTAGGTTGGGCCCGGAAAGAACCGTGACCCTCTGGGCTGCTGCTTCAATCTGCTGGTAGCTAGCGCCAGAGGCAATCAGTTGGCCTTGCAGAACTTCTTGAATAACTTCGCTCATGCGCAGGCCACTGCCACCCTCAAGGCCCTTGGCCAGGGAGACCAGCAGGGCCTGGGGGTCAAGGTAGCGTACAGCCTGTTCCAGCTGGCTGCGAAGAACCTGGGCTGGCAGGGCAAGGACCACCAGGCTAGCGCCTTCCAGGGCCTGAGCTAGGTCAGCTGTCATGACCAGCTGGTCAAGTAGCCGCTGACCGGGGAAGTAGGCTTCGTTGACCCGGCTGGCCTGAATCTGAGCCATGGTCTGGGGGTTACGCCCCCAGAGCATGACGGTGCGCTCTAGGCCCTGGGCGCGGGCGGCATCGGCTAGGATTTTGGCGAAGGTGGTTCCCCAGCTTCCTGCCCCGAGAACTGCTACCTTGCTTCTACTAGCGGTCATGGTCATCCTTCCCCTCTTCCTTTGAGCCCCTTAGAGGCCTTCTCGCTCCTTGAGTTGCCCATTCCAGCGGCCAGAGGGGGCCTTTTCCTGCCGGATCTCTTCAAGCAGGCTGGTCAGGGAGTCAAGCATCCGGTTGGTCAGTTCCTTCAGCTGTTTGTGGCTGGGCCGGCCAGTGGTTTCTTGGGGGGTCTGAAGGTCAGAAACATCAATCCGGTCCCCAATAACAACCTTGACCCGGTGGCGGGGCCAGGCCCAGTGAACCTTGCCCTCCTGGTCTAGGAAGTTCTGGTCCCCCCAGTGGGCTAGGGGGTAGATGGGGGCCCCGGTGGCCAGGGCCAGGCGGGCTGCACCGGTCTTTGAGCTCATTGGCCACAGCTCGGGGTCTGTTGTTAGGGTCCCTTCGGGGAAGATCAGAACAGCGCCCCCTGCCTCTAGGACCTGCTGGGCTACAAGCAAAGACTGGCCGGCGTGGGCTGAGCCGCGGGCTACGGGAATGTGGGCGCACTGGCGCATGAGCCAGCCGAGCAGAGGAGCCCTAAAGAGAGACTCCTTAGCTAGGAAGCGGGGTAGGATCCCGGCCCTAAAGAGGGGGTAGGCAGCTGTGATGGGGTCAACCATGGTCAGGTGGTTAGAGACCACAATAAAGCCCCCCTCTTGGGGTAGTTTCTCTGCCCCCTGAATCTCTATTTTCATGGGTAGATGATAGAGGGGGCGTAGAAGGTTGCCAGCACAGCGGTAGACTGCGTTCCCCCAGCGGGTGGGTTTGATGTCGGTGGCTGATACGGCAGGTGATGTCATTTTAGGCAGTTACCTCGAACTGGGCACCTAGGGCGCTGAGCTTATCAACAAAGTGCTCGTAGCCGCGGGAAATGACTGTAACGCCGGTGACGTTTGAGGTTCCTTCAGCGGTGAGGGCAGCAATGATGTGAGAGAAGCCGCCGCGCAGGTCAGGGACGTTAATGTCAGCGCCCTGCAGGGGGGTCTTGCCGGTGATGATAGCTGAGTGCTTAAAGTTCTGGTGGCCAAAGCGGCAGGTGGCTGGGCCTAGGCAGTCCTTGTGGAGCTGAACGGTTGCCCCCATGCGCACCAGGGCGTCAGTGAAGCCAAAGCGGTTCTCGTAGACGGTTTCGTGGACCACTGAGACCCCCTTTGCCTGGGTCATGGCAACAACCAGGGGCTGCTGCCAGTCGGTCATGAAGCCGGGGTGAACATTGGTTTCTACGAAGAGGGGGTTGAGGTCTCCACCCTGGTGGTAGAAGCGGATACCTTCGTCGGTGATGTCCATGCCGCCGCCGAGCTTGCGGTAGACGTTGATGAAGGTGGAAAGGTCCTTCTGGTTAGCGTTGCGCACAAAGATATCGCCGCCGGTTGCCAGGGCAGCAGAGGCCCATGAGGCTGATTCGTTGCGGTCAGGCATTGCTACATGGTTGTAGCCGGTCAGTTCGTCTACGCCTTCAATGATGATCTGGCGGTCGGTTTCAACGGTGATGATGGCGCCCATCTTCTGCAAGATGGCGATCAGGTCCATGATTTCAGGTTCAATGGCAGCCCCGCGCAGTTCGGTCTTGCCCTTAGCGCGGGTTGCAGCTAGCAGAACCTGCTCAGTTGCCCCTACGGAGGGGTAGTCCAGGCTGATCTGGGCGCCCTTGAGGCCGTCAGCTGGGGCCTTCATAGATATACCGGTGGGCAGCTTTTCAATCTTGGCACCAAAGTCTTCTAGAACCCGCAGGTGGTAGTTGATGGGCCGGTCCCCGATCTTGCAGCCACCTAGGTCTGGAATGAAGGCTTCACCGATGGTGTGCAGCAGCGGGCCGCAGAGAAGGATGGGAATACGGGAGTCCCCTGCGTGAACCTCAATGTCGGTGTGGTTGGCGATTGAGACCTTTGAGGGGTCCATGCGAAGCTCGCCAGCCTGCATGTTGTAGTCTACCGATACGCCGTGCAGTTCAACCAGGTCGGTTACTACCTGAACGTCCTTGATTTCAGGCACGTTGCGCAGAACAGAGGGGGTGGACCCCAGAAGGGCTGCAACCATGGCCTTAGGAACCAGGTTTTTTGCACCTCGGACGTTAACTTCGCCTGTAAGCGGGGTGCCACCTTCAATACGCAGTGCGCTGACCATGTATATCCAATCTAATCGGTCTGTAAGTAATAGTTCTTGAAGAACACTTTACCCCACTTCACCCCAGGGCCCAGCCTGGCGCTGGTGTTCTCTGCCATACCCAGCTTAGATCCGAACCCGAGCCCCCTTTGCTGGCAGGAAGCTGTAAGTCTACTCTCAGCAGGCTTGTAGGTTTTGGGGAAGATCCTAGCTAGCTAGTGAAGCTCTGGCGCCCACCTGCTGAGGTAGGCGCCAGAGGGAAGAAGCTAGCCAGCCAGGGCCGGGGCAGGTCTAGGGCCGGGGCAGATCTAGGGTCCTAGGTAGCCAGCTAGGCCGCTGAGCTTCGTAGGCTGAAATGGCCTCTTCATGCTGAAGGGTTAGGCCAATGTCGTCTAGGCCTTCCATGAGCCGCCAGCGTACATAGTCATCAATCTGGAAGGGGACGGTCAGGCTACCTACGGTCACCGTCTTTTCCTCTAGGTCCAGGGTCACTTCGGTGCCCGGTTCAGCCTCAAGGAGCTTCCAGATCAGTTCAATATCAGCCTGTTCAACCTGGGCTGCTACCAGGCCCTGCTTACCGGAGTTGCCGCGGAAGATATCGGCAAAGCGGGCAGAGAGAACTACCTTAAAGCCGTAGTCCTTCAGGGCCCAGACGGCGTGTTCCCGGGAAGAACCGGTGCCAAAGTCAGGCCCGGCTACTAGAACGCTACCCTGCCGGTAGGGTTCCTGGTTGAGGATGAAGTTTTCGTCCTTGCGCCAGTTGGCAAAGAGGGCATCATCAAAGCCGGTCTTGGTCACCCGCTTGAGGTAGACGGCTGGAATGATCTGGTCGGTATCCACGTTGGAGGCCCTCAGGGGCACCCCAATGCCTGTGTGCTTTTTGATGGGTTCCATTGCTGGTTTTCCCTTTCTACCCGGTATGCAGCCGGGTCTACAGAAGTGAGCTTGGGGTTCAGCTTAGAGGTCAGCTGGGGATGAGAGGGTTCCGCGAATGGCGGTTGCTGCAGCTACCAGGGGCGAGACCAGGTGGGTCCGGCCGCCCTTGCCCTGCCGTCCTTCAAAGTTACGGTTTGAGGTTGAGGCGCAGCGCTCCCCCGGTGCCAGCTGGTCTGGGTTCATCCCCAGGCACATGGAGCAGCCAGCGAAGCGCCAGTCAGCACCAAAGTCCTTGAAGATCTGGTCTAGGCCTTCAGCTTCTGCCTGGGCCCTTACCTTCTGGGAGCCGGGTACAACCATCATCCGCAGGCCCGGGGCTAGCTTCTTGCCCTTGATGATTTCTGCTGCTGAGCGCAGGTCTTCTAGGCGGGAGTTGGTGCAGGAGCCTAGGAAGACTACGTCTACGGGGATTTCCTTGAGGGGGGTTCCTGGGGTCAGGCCCATGTATTCAAGGGAGCGGGCTGCTGCCTTCTGCTCGTTTTCGTCTTCAAAGTCCTCTGGTGAGGGAACTACCTGGGAGAGGGGCAGGCCCTGACCGGGGTTGGTGCCCCAGGTGACGAAGGGTTCTAGCTCGTCGGCGTTGATGAAGATTTCCCGGTCAAAGCTGGCCCCTTCATCAGTGGGTAGGGTCTTCCAGTAGGCTAGGGCGTCTTCCCAGTCCTGGCCGGTGGGGGCATGGGGGCGGCCCTTGACGTACTCGAAGGTGGTTTCGTCAGGAGCTACCATCCCGGCCCGGGCACCGGCTTCAATGGACATGTTGCAGATGGTCATGCGCCCCTCCATGGAGAGGGAGCGAATAGCTGAGCCCCGGTATTCAAGGACGTAGCCCTGGCCGCCGCCGGTGCCAATCTTGGCGATGACAGCTAGGATGATGTCCTTTGCGGTTACGCCGGGCTTGAGGGTGCCTTCAACGTTGATGGCCATGGTCTTGAAGGGGGCCAGGGGCAGGGTCTGGGTGGCCATGACGTGCTCAACTTCAGAGGTGCCAATGCCGAAGGCTAGGGCCCCGAAGGCCCCGTGGGTTGAGGTGTGTGAGTCACCGCAGACTACGGTCATGCCGGGCATGGTCAGGCCCAACTGGGGGCCAACGACGTGAACGATGCCCTGTTCCTGATCGCCCAGGGAGTGGATTCTGACCCCGAATTCTTCGGCGTTGCGCCGTAGGGTTTCGATCTGGGTTCGGGAGGTGATGTCTGCAATGGTTGAGAAGATATTCTCGGTGGGTGTGTTGTGGTCCTCGGTGGCGATGGTCAGGTCTAGGCGGCGTAGGGGCCGGTTTTCTAGGCGCAGGCCTTCGAAGGCCTGGGGTGAGGTGACTTCGTGGACCAGGTGTAGGTCAATGTAGAGCAGGTCGGGCTTGCCTTCTTCGCCGGGCACTACAGTGTGCGCCTGCCAGACCTTTTCTGCTAGGGTTCGCGGGGTATGGTCGGTAGTACCAGCCATGAATTCCTCCAAATATTCTCGTGATGCACTATCTAGTGTGACCCTAGTGGGCAAAAGTTTCCACAAACTGAACTTGCATATCATATTATGAGAAGTCATTATAGTAGGTGGGCTTAGGACACGATCCGCCCTCACCAGTCTTTCAGAACCAGAAAGCCCCTTGTTCCACCCTCCACCGGTGAAAGTAGCTTCCATGCAAGAAATCCGCAGCTCCGGCGTCGGTGTACTCGACAAAGCCGCCTATATTCTTGACTGCCTAGAGGCCGGCCCGGCCTCTCTCTCCCAGCTGGTTGAATCAACCGGTCTGGCCCGCCCCACTGCCCACCGTCTGGCTGTAGCCCTCACCCACCACCGCCTGGTTGCCCGCGATGTGCAGGGTCGCTTTATGCTCGGCCCCCGTCTAGGAGAGCTTTCTAACGCAGCCGGTGAAGACCGGCTCATTGCAGCCTCTGGCCCCATCCTCAACCACCTGAGGAACGTCACCGGCGAATCCTCTCAGATTTTCCGCCGCCAGGGGGACTGGCGGGTCTGCGTTGCCTCAGCCGAGCGGCCCATTGGCCTGCGAGACACCATCCCGGTAGGCACCCAGCTGTCAATGAAGGCCGGTTCAGCAGCCCAGGTCCTTACCGCCTGGGAGGACCACGCCCGTCTGGTAGAGGGCCTGCATCATGCCCGCTTCTCAGCGACCATGCTGGCAGCTGTCCGCCGGCGGGGCTGGGCCCAATCTGTTGGTGAGCGCGAGCGCGGAACGGCCTCTGTTTCGGCCCCGGTCCGCTCCCCTTCTGGGAAGGTCATTGCCGCTGTTTCTATTTCTGGCCCGATTGAGCGCCTGACTCGCCAGCCTGGCCGCCTGCATGCTGAGGTGGTCTGTGAGGCTGCTGCCGCCCTGACTGAGGCCCTGCGCAGTTAGCCTTCTAGCCAGCAGAAAATCTTGAGGTGCCAGCAGAAAACCTTCTAGCCAGCAGAAAAATCCCCGCTGATCAATCTTCAATCAGCGGGGATTTTTCTTTTAGCTGGCCTCAGCTAGGGCCTGCCTGAAGCTATAGAGCCGTTCTAGTTCCTCCTGAACGGGATCTACAACGCAGCGGCCTGCCACATCTGCCAGGTTATCTTCTAGCTGGCGGCGGATTTTCTGGGCGTAGAGGCGGTGGCCGCCTGCTGCCAGGGCCCGCCCTAGGGCTGCTGTGAGGATTCCCAGGAGCAGGCCGGTAGCCACTAGCAGGGTGGGCACCGGCAGGGGGAAGCCCTCTACAGTCGGCGGGTCGGGCAGGACAATCTGAAAGTAGCCTGCTAGGGCTAGGCCGGTTAGCCAGAGCAGGCCCAGCAGGGCGGCTGTTAGGCTGATCCACTGGAGGGCGTTGAGTAGCTGCCACCACCAGCGTTTTTTCTGGGCCTGGTAGTGGACGCTTGCTGCTGCCCTTTCAATTTCTGTGGGTAGCCGGTCTTCCTGGCTGCGGGCTGCCTGGCGGATGGACTGGCTCCAGGGCTCTTCTAGGCCTTCTGAGGCGCTGCTGGCGAAGGTCCGTAGGGCTGTTGAGAGGGCTGCCTTCTGGGCTGGGCCTAGGGGTGGTAGGGAGGATTTTGAGATGGGGGCCCCTTCGTGGTCCTGGTGCAGGCCAAGGCGTTTGAGGGGGTCTCGTTTGATTTTCAGCAGCCAGCGGGTTGCAATCCAGCCGGTGTTTGAGGCGGCGTGGAGCTTGTAGGAGTCAGCTGCTGCCTTGACCAGCCCTTCTGCCCCAGAAGCTGCGTAGATTTCTGCTTCTAGCCGGTCGTTGGCTGCCTGGCTGATGGGGGCTGGCTCCCTGCCGCCGTCCTGGGCCCCTAGGCTGGCTTGAACCCCGCTGAGGTCTGCATCCAGGCGGGCTAGGGCGGCGTTTTTGGCGACTGCTACCTGGCCTAGGATCTCCCGTAGGCGGGGGATCTGGTAGCCGGTTTTGGCTGAGACGGCCAGGGGGTCTGCCAGCAGGGTTGAGCTGAGGCCGTCTTGGGCTAGGAGGAGTTTGAGGGAGTCTAGGACGGCAGGTAGTTCTGCTTCTGCTAGGCGGTCGGCCTGGTTGAGTACCGCTAGGGTGACTGCTCCGTGGGCGGCTAGGGGGCGGATGAAGTCCTGGTGGATGAGGGCGTCAGCGTATTTTTGGGGGTCTACAACCCAGACGAGGACGTCTACGTACTTGGCCATTTTTTCTACGATGACCCGGTTGCTGGCTTCTACTGAGTCGAAGTCTGGTAGGTCCAGTAGGATCAGGCCGCCGCTGGCCTGCTGGGTTTTGCCTGCCCCTACGGTCTGGCGGATTTTGTTCCACATGCCTACGGTCACGGGCACCTGGGCTGAGTTGAGGGCCTGGGCGGCTTGGGCTGGGTCTTGGTCCATGTAGCTGCGGTTTTCTACCCCTAGCCAGTCCAGCAGGGCTTCTGAGCCTTCCTTGCCCCAGACTGCTGCCTGGGGGCGGGAGGTGGTGGGCCTGCGGGCGGCGCTTTTGGCAATTTCCTTGCCTACTACGGCGTTGAAGAGGGTGGATTTACCGGAGCCGGTTGCCCCAAAGAAGCCGATGACGGTGTGGTCGGCTGATAGTTCCCTGCGGCTTGAGGCCCGGTCTAGTACTTCTTGGGCCTGGCTTAGGGTTTCGGGGTTGAGGCGGCCCTGCCCTAGGGTGCTGGCCTGCTTGAGGGCCTCTAGGCGGTGGGCTAGGGCGGTGGCGGGGCTAGTGTCTTGGGTTTTCACGCTCTGTTTCTATCCCTTACTTGGTCTGGGCCTGGGGGCTGCTGGCTTGGCTGGCCAGGTTCTGGCTAGCTAGGTTCTGACTAGCACTGCTCAGCAGCTGAGCTGCCTGCTCAAGGTCCTGGGCCTGGGGGGCTTGGGGGTTGAGGGCCTGGCTCAGCCGCTGAGTGAAGGGTTCTTGCTGAAGGGTCAGCAGTTCTTGGATTCTTGCATCGAGTCGTTTTCTTGCGTCTGTGGCCATGCGGCGGACCGCATCTTCACCGAAGATCGCTTCAAGGAGTTTTTGGCCGATAAGCCCAGAGCCGCCTGCAATTCCTACTTCTAGACCGGTGAGGCCGCCGGTCATAGAGAAGACGGCCACCATGAGGGTCAGGGCTGCGGCATTGAGCCCTAGGGACATAAAGCGGGCCTTTTGCCTTTTGCCGGCCCCTTCCTGAGAGATGATGTCCATCAGGTCCTGCTGCCAGGCTCGAATGGATTGGGCTACTTCTTCAGAGAAGCCTTCCCCTAGGGCTGCTAGGTCTTCGCCTGCTAGTAGGGCCCGGCCTGCCCGGTCTTGGAGCCAGCTACGCTGGGCTCTTTCGGCGGCGGCTGCAATTTCTTCCATGATGATTGAGTGCAGGCCAATTTCTAGGGCTTCTTCTACTTCTACGGCCCGGGTTGGTGGGGTTCCAGTGAAGAAGCCCACCATGCGGTCGCGGACCTTGCCGATGGTGCTTTCTACCTGGCGGAAAAATTCTCCGGTTCCTACGAAGTCCTGCCAGCGGGTGAGGACTTCTCCGCGGAGCATTTGCCCGTCTTGGGTAGCTTCTCTGAGGCGGTCTTGGGCTTCTTGGAAGGCCCTGGTCAGGCTGGTTTGCAGGTAGTTGCGGCTCTCTTCCTGTTCTGCTGCTGCCTGGCTAAGGTCCTGGGTTTGCTGCCCTAGGGAGCGAAGGGCTCCTTCTAGGGTGCGGCGGACTATCTCTGAGCGGGCTTCGCTATCTGCCCCTAGGGTGCGGAGCCAGAAGATCAGGGGGGTAAGGGCTACTGAGGGCAGAAGGCCCTGTTCGTCTCTTTCCTGTTCGGTTACTGAGTGGATCAGGGCAGGGCTGATACCGGCTTCTGCCAGCATTCGGGTCAGGTCTGCTTCGATTTCATCTTCTGACCCTTCAGGGACCCGGTTGAGTACTACGGCGATGGTGATGTCTCTGGCTGCTGCCTGGCGCAGGATTTCCCAGGGGAGGGCATCTGCGTAGCGGTTAGCGGTGGTGACGAAGAGCCAGAGGTCGGCGGCCCGCAGGAGCTGCTGGGCTAGGCGGCGGTTTTCTTCTGAGACGGAGTCGAAGTCTGGGGCGTCAATGAGGGCTATTCCGGCCGGTAGGGAGGCTACTGGCACGGTCACTAGTTCGTCTTGGCCGCTGTGGGGGTTAGCTCCGGGCAGGGCCTGGCCGGGTTCTAGGGCGATACGAACTAGGTTGGGTAGGATCCGTTCGGGGCTGAAGGCTTCTGCGTCTTCTGGCCGGTGTAGGAGCACTGGCTGGCGGGTGGTGGGGCGGATGGCCCCTGAGCGGGTGACGGGCTCCCCTACCAGGGTGTTGACCAGGGTTGATTTGCCGGCTCCGGTTGAGCCGCCCACGACTAGGGTGAGGGGGGCTTCTAGGCTGGCTAGTTTGGGCAGGATGTAGTCATCGAGCTGGGTGAGGGCGGTTTTGACCTTCGCTTGGGCTTCTTCTGCGCTGCTGTTGGCTAGGGGGAAGCTGGCTGCGGCGAGGGTTTGGCGGACCTGCTGGATGTTACTAAGGGTTTGAATGATAGATTCCTTGTGCACTCTTTTATTCTCCCATGTTCTAGCAGATCCGCTGGCTAGGGGCTGGGAGTTAGCTTGGTCGCGGCTTAGCTTACTTGCTGCCTGATAAGTTTGTTGCCCTATGCGGTTGCTGCTGCCTTATGAGCTTGCTGCCACCTGCCCTGCCGGCAGCTAGGGAATGGGCGGGAATGAAAAAAGCGCTTCACCTTCTGGGTAAGAAGGTGAAGCGCTTGCTCTGTGACCCCAACCGGATTTGAACCGGTGTTGCCGCCGTGAGAGGGCGGAGTACTAGGCCGCTATACGATGGGGCCGTCACTCTTGCGAGCTGTTGCCTATCAAGTGCAACAGATAAATACTTTACAGGTAACTACCAACCCTAGGCAAACCGAGAACCTGTTAGCCTAGACACAACCAGAGGTCAGGCAGTTCAAGCAGCCACCCCTGAAGAATTCACTTCAGCAGCACCTGTCTGGGGTATAGAAAAATCCCCCGCCTCCTAAGAAACGGGGGATTTTAGCCTGTGACCCCAACCGGATTTGAACCGGTGTTGCCGCCGTGAGAGGGCGGAGTACTAGGCCGCTATACGATGGGGCCGCAACATCTTACAAGAAGATGTTCGCTGGGATACCAGGACTCGAACCTAGAATGACGGTACCAGAAACCGTAGTGTTGCCAATTACACCATATCCCAATATTATTGCTCCAGCTTCTTTTCCTTTCGGAACTCATCGCCGCAACGAGTAATAACTCTATACGACCTTCAAGCCGCCTGCAAGTCGAAATCTATAGACCTGGCTCACACTCTTAGCCTCTCCCCTTTTTTTGGCCCGGTTTTCCGGGGTTTTTGGCCCAAAATTTTTTCTCAAAAATCTTCAAAACAGCCTTCCCCCTCCCCCAGTTACCCCCTCAGAGGGGCAAGCAGGGGGCCCTACCCCAGTTAGCCTGGGCAGAAAAAAGCCGCCCCGCTCCCCCAGTAGAGAGGGGGAAGGGGGCGGCCTGTGACCTAAAACTCAGTCTTTTTTAGGCCAGGGAAGCCTGTAGTTTCTTCAGGCGGGCAAGAGAAGAATCCTTACCCAGAATCTCCATGGACTCAAAGAGGGGAGGTGAGATCCGCTGACCGCTCATAGCGGT
>JAXDRN010000006.1:0-6698 GCA_034090985.1 Rothia sp. (in: high G+C Gram-positive bacteria)
ACCACTGGAAGGCAAGCGGACTAGACCTTTCAAAGGTTCTCACCTCAACCGCCGTTGACTACCAGGGCCAGGGTATCCGCCACCTCAAGGACCAGGACCACGAACTGGACCAGCACATTGATAACAGCTTCATTGCAGCAGCCCAAGAAACCCTGAGCGCTCGCACCCCGGTCAGCATTAGTGCCCAGGTGGTCAATACCGACCGCTCCATCGGCACCATGCTGGGGCATACTGTCACCAAGACCTTCGGCATTGAGGTATTGGACCACGATTCCATCACCCTTAACCTGACCGGCCAGGCCGGCCAGTCACTGGGGGCCTTCCTGCCCCAGGGGATTACCATCCGCCTGACCGGCGACTCCAACGACTATGTGGGTAAGGGCCTTTCTGGTGGCCGGATCATTCTGGCCCCCGACCCTGCCGCCCCCCTGGTCGCTGAAGAGAACGTGGTTGCCGGTAACGTGATCGGCTACGGGGCTACCAGTGGTGAAATGTTCATTCGCGGTATCGTTGGTGAACGCTTTTTGGTTCGTAACTCCGGTGCAACTGCCGTTGTTGAAGGCATTGGCGATCACGGCTGTGAGTACATGACCGGAGGTAGGGCCCTGATCCTGGGGGCAACCGGCCGTAACTTCGCTGCCGGCATGAGCGGCGGTTACGCCTACCTGCTAGACCTGGATATGGCTAAGGTCAATAAGCAGTCCCGGGAGTCTGGCGAACTGACCTTCCTGGAGCTGAATGAAGAGGACCGGGCTGAGGTGGCCCAGCTGCTGACCCGCCACCGAACCGAGACCGGTTCAGCCCTGGCCTCTGCCCTGCTCGAAGACCTAGAGGGCACCTTCGCCCGCATCACTAAGGTACTGCCGCGCGACTTTGCCGCTGTACAAGCTATCCGTGCCGAGGCTGCTGCCGCCGGCGAAGACACCGAATCTATGCAGGTTTGGACCAAGATTTTGGAGGTGACCGCTCGTGGCTGATCCCCGCGGTTTTCTGAAAGTAACCACCCGTCAAGACCGACCCAAGCGGCCTGTTCCGGTTCGTATCCTGGACTGGAATGAGGTTCAGCTTGCCCAGAACTCAGCTGTTCTCAAAACCCAGGCCTCCCGCTGCATGGACTGCGGTGTTCCCTTCTGCCATGTTGGCTGCCCCCTGGGCAACCTAATCCCTGAATGGAACGACCTGACCTGGCGGCAGCAGACTGAGAAGGCCGTTGAGCGCCTGCACGCAACCAATAACTTCCCCGAGTTCACCGGCCGACTCTGCCCGGCCCCCTGCGAGTCCTCCTGCGTGCTAGGTATTAACCAGCCGGCGGTGACCATCAAGCAGATTGAGTACTCCATTGCCGAGCAGGCCTTTGAAGGCGGCTATATTGAGCCGATCATGCCTGACCGGATGCTCGATAAGACCGTGGCTGTGGTGGGATCAGGCCCTGCCGGTCTGGCAGCTGCCCAGCAGCTGACCCAGGCAGGCTTCACCGTGGCCGTCTTTGAGCGGGACGATAAGGTAGGCGGCCTGCTACGCTACGGAATTCCCGACTTCAAGCTAGAAAAAGAAATCGTTGACCGCCGGATTGAGGTCATGAAGGCTGAAGGCACCCGCTTTAGGACCGGCATTGAGATTGGTAAGGACATCAGCTGGGCTGATCTGAAGCGCCGCTATGACGCTGTGATTGTTGCAACCGGTGCCCCAGCCCCCCGCGCCCTGCCTATTCCCGGTGCTGACCTAGAGGGCGTACACTTTGCCATGCCCTACCTGACTGAAGCTAACCGGGTTGTTGCTGGTGACCTAGAGGCTCCCAGCATTGATGCAGCAGGTAAGCAGGTCATTGTTCTAGGCGGTGGCGATACCGGTTCTGACTGTATTGGTACTGCCGTCCGCCAGGGAGCTGCCTCTATTACTACGTTGGCTATCGGTAAGAAGCCAGGTAGCGAACGGCCAGCTACTGAGCCCTGGCCCATGTTCCCCAAGGTTTTTGAGGTTTCTTCCTCCCACGAAGAGGGCGGGGAGCGCAAGTACCTGGCCTCAACTGTGGAGTTTGTGGGCCAGGACGGTAGGCTGACGGGCCTGAAGGTTGCCGAAACTGAATACCTGCCTGATGGCCGCCGTGTTCCCAAGGGCGGCACCGAGCATGTGATTCCAGCTGACCTGGTCTTCCTGGCCCTGGGCTTTACCGGCCAAGAGGATCAGAGCCTGACTGAACAGGTGGGGGTTGCACTTGATGGCCGCAGCAATGTTGGCCGGGATGAGAACTACATGACCAATGTTCCTGGTATTTTCTCTTGCGGGGACGCTGGCCGCGGCCAGTCCCTGGTGGTCTGGGCTATTGCAGAAGGCAGGGCCTGTGCAGCTGCGGTTGAGAAGTTCTTGACCGGTTCAACCCTGCTGCCAGCTCCGGTTGCTCCTAGTGATCGGGCTATTGACCTGGCCCTCTAAGGCAGTCCTGGTAGTGAAAAGCGGTCCCGCACCTAGACTGACTAGGGGCGGGGCCGCTTTTTTGCTTCTTTGCCTGCCTGGCTAAGAGCTAGGAGGCTGCCATCTGATCCAGATAGCTTTCAACCTGGGCAACTAGGGGCTTGGTCCATTCGCGGTTGGTGTGGTCAGCCCCGCCGTTTTCGAAGGCTTCAATTAGCTGCTTATCGTATTCGTTCTGCTTGGGCTTGAGCTTGTAGGCGGTCTTGACGGCGGTCAGGGCGGTCTTGTGCAGGGTGGTCATTTCGTCCATCTTCAGGCCCCCACGGAAATGGAAGGCCGGCTGGTCGCCGGCAACGTCTGCCTTGTAGCTTTTCATGACGCGCTCATCTAGGTAGGAGCGGGGGTAGACTTCAGTGCCGTTGAAGGAGACCGTGTAGAAGAGGCGGTGGGGCACGGTGAGCATGGCGGCGCGGCGCTTGCGTAGGGTGGGGGAGCCGGTGAGGAAGCCACCTAGGTAGCTGGCGCCAACGATCAGGATGTCAGCATTTTCAATCATCTCGTCGGTCGCTTCGGCGACGGGGCTGAGGGTAACCTGGGGGGCTGTTGGGTGGGCCTTGAGGTCTTCTGCAATCCAGTGGGCGTAGCGTTCGGTGTGGCCGTAGGTTGAGCCAAAGAGGATAAGGACAGAGGGGTTTGACATGGATGCCTCTCAGTGGGGTTTGTCTGCCTGCTGCCTGCTGGCAGCCTGCTTTGCTGCTGGTTCTTATTCTAGTGGCCCCCTCCTGGTGGTTGAGGGGAAGCCTAGCCTGTGTTGCTATCTTGATTGGTTATGTGTGTTTCTGTGGGATGCTGTGGGGGAAACCCCAGGAAAAGTCGGCAGTTTCTGGGACAAAACCAGGAAAATCAGCATATAATAGAGGGTGAACAGGCTGGTTTTAGGCTAATCATCTGTGAATATGTTGGTTATTGAGAGGGTTCACACCTTCGCCTGGAACCAGACCATTTCAGTTCTCAGACCCCTATAGACCGAAGGTTTTTTGATGAGACGCGCAAAGATTGTTTGCACTATTGGCCCTGCAATTTCAGCTCCTGAAAAGATCGCTGCGGCGATCGAAGCAGGTATGAATGTTGCCCGTTTGAACATGAGCCATGGTGACCATTCAGTCCACACCAACTCCTACAACACTATTCGTGAACAGGCCCAGAAGCTGGGCCGTAACGTAGCGATTCTCGCAGACCTTCAGGGTCCTAAGATTCGTCTAGAGACCTTCAAGAACGGTTCAGAAGTTCTTGAACCCGGTGATACCTTCAAGATCACCATCGAAGATGTAGAAGGCAGCAAGGAAATCTGCGGCACCACCTTCAAGGGCCTACCTGGGGATGTAAAGCCCGGCGACACCCTGCTTGTTGATGACGGCAAGATCCGCCTGGAAGCCATTGAGGTCGATGAAACCACTGTCACCACCCGCGTCGTTGTTGGTGGCCCCATCTCAAACAACAAGGGCATCAACCTGCCTGGCGTTGCTGTATCAATCCCCGCCCTGACCGAAAAGGACGAGCGTGACCTGCGCTTTGCCCTGAACATGGGCGTTGACATTATCGCCCTGTCCTTCGTCCGTTCCGGGGATGATGTGAACCGGGTTCACGAAATCATGGCAGAAGAGGGCCGCAAGGTCGCTGTTATCGCCAAGATTGAAAAGCCCCAGGCTGTTGAGAACCTTCAGGACATCGTTGATAAGTTCGACGGCATCATGGTTGCCCGTGGCGACCTAGGCGTTGAATTCCCCCTTGAAGAGGTTCCCCTGGTGCAGAAGCGGGCCATTGAGCTAGCCCGTCGCTGGGCTAAGCCTGTTATTGTGGCAACCCAGGTGCTAGAGACCATGATTCAGAACCCCACCCCCACCCGGGCTGAGGCTTCTGACTGCGCTAACGCTATTCTTGACGGTGCTGATGCGGTGATGCTCTCTGGTGAAACCTCCGTAGGTAAGTACCCCATTATCACCATTCAGACCATGGCCCGGATTATTAAGTCCACCGAAGAGCGGGGCCTCTTCCGTGTTCCTGAACTGGGTACGTCACCCAAGACCCGCGGTGGTGCTATCACCCGGGCAGCTGTGAACATTTCAAACCAGCTCGATGTTAAGTACATTGCCACCTTCACCCAGTCAGGTGATACCGCCCGCCGTCTGGCCCGCCTGCGCCCTGCAAAGCCCGTGCTGGCCCTGACCCCTGAGCCCTCTGTTCGGGCCTTCCTGTCCCTGCTCTGGGGTGTTGAGGCAGCCGTTGCCCCGGCCGCTAAGGACACCGACGAGATGACTGCCGTTCTAGACCGCTACATGCTGGCTAACGGTATGGCTGAAGCCAACGATTTGATCGTTATGGCTGCCGGTTCCCCTCCCGGTGTGGCAGGTTCAACCAACACCGTGAAGGTTCACCGGGTAGGCGACCTTGACGACGCTGGTGCTGTTCTGCCTGAGGCCCGCGAGGCTGTTCGCCCCTTCACCGACTAAGGTTTACCCGTTAGGCTTCTGGGGCCCCCGTCAAGGTGGGCCCCAAAAGCTTGATAATCTTAGGGGCATGTCAGAAACTTTTCTCACTCGTTCCACGAAGGGCTGGTAGAGGTCGATATCGAATTCATTAAGCCCTGGAAGGCTAAGAACCGTAGCCTCAAAACCTTAGCCGAAAGCAACTAGGCTCACCCCCGGGCCGTCATACTGAGCCCCAGGGCTGACATAAAGAGAAGTCCAGGGGCTAGGCAGGATAAACTGAATGCGGTGATTCAAGACCGGTTGATTTGGTTTTGAATCGAACCACCGCAGGAACCACAAGATCAAAACCAAATTTTGGTCTTGTTATCCTCACCAACCCGCCCACCGGTCCACTGGCCCGGTGGGCGGTTCTTTTTAAAGTATTCCCAAAAGTCAAACTAGCGGCTGGCACCTGGAACCTAGCGAAGCTGGCTGGCAGAAGAAAAAGCCCTCTCCTGCCAAGAGGAGAGGGCTTATATTGCTCTGCTTGTATCGCCTTGATGAGGCTTTTTATAGTGCCCAAGGTGGGACTCGAACCCACACTCCGAAGAACCGCATTTTGAGTGCGGCGCGTCTGCCAATTCCGCCACTTGGGCAAGGGCGCGAAAGCTCTTCAATCATACACCCATCATTTCTTAACTGCCAAACCTAGAGCCCTGGGGCCGACACAGAGCTTCTTTTGCAAACAGGGTACTGTCTATCACCCTTGAAAAATCAAGAACTAGGGGCTGAGCATGTCTAAAATAGTAGATGTACCTCATTTGACACTGAACCATTGAAGGAGCGGGGTATGTCAGAGCAGACCACCCAGGAGTACGATTCAGCAGAGAAGCCAACTCGCACTGTCGTAGTGGCTGAAGACGAGGCCCTGATCCGCCTCGATATTGTTGAGATCCTTAAAGATCAGGGCTTTACCGTTGTTGCTGAAACCGATAACGGGCAGAAGGCTGTTGAGCTAGCTCAGGAGCACCGGCCGGACCTGGTCTTGATGGACGTTAAAATGCCCATCATGGACGGCATTGCCGCAGCCGAAATCATCAATGAAGAGCAGCTAGCTCCGGTTGTGCTTCTAACAGCCTTTAGCCAGAAGGAACTGGTTGACCGGGCAACAGAGGCCGGCGCCATGGCCTACGTCGTCAAGCCCTTCACCCCCAATGACCTGATCCCAGCTATTGAGGTTGCCCTCAGCCGCTACGAGCAGATTCGGGCCCTGCAAGATGAGGTTGCTACCATCAAGGACCAGTTCGAAACCCGCAAGCTAGTTGATCGGGCTAAGTCTCTGCTGATGACCAAGATGGGTCTGAGCGAACCAGAGGCCTTCCGCTGGATTCAAAAGACTTCTATGGACCGCCGCCTTTCTATGCGGGAGGTCGCTGAAACCATTGTGAAGCAGGTTCAGTAGTATCTGCCCTAGCCTAGGAAAAGGCCCCCAGCTGTTGAGATCAGCTGGGGGCCTTTCTTTCAGGGGCAGCAGGCTTCTGCCTGGCTGCTGGAGCAGCCTACTTACTGCCTGCCTAGGAGCCGGAGGTATCTTCTGACGGGCCAATGCCCCAGAGGGCCAGGCCACTAAAGATAGCTACAGCTGCCCACCAGAACCCGCCCCGTCCTAGGGCTGTTAGCAGAAAAACCAGGGCCAGAAGCAGGGCTACTTGGCCGATTCTTGTGCGATGTTCCTTCAGCATGGGCCTAGATCCTTTCTATGCTGGGCAGGTTTTTCCCTCTTGGGGAGCTTAGCTTTAGGCTGCTGGTGCTGCCTGC
>JAXDRN010000007.1:0-33225 GCA_034090985.1 Rothia sp. (in: high G+C Gram-positive bacteria)
CGTAGAATCCCCATGGCCGGGTAAGACTAAAGTCCTATCGTCAAAACGGTTAAAAATCCGCTCAGTCACATCAGCAAAGAGCTGCTCAAAATCCTCAGGCGACCAGGTCTTTCCCACCCCACCGGGAAAAAGGGAATCCCCAGTAAAGAGCAGCACCTGCTGACCGGCATTAGCATCAGCGCCCAGTGGAACCCGCAGAGCTAGGGCAATAGAGCCCGGGGTGTGACCCCGCAGGGCAATAACCTCAAGGTCAATACCGGCTAAGGTAAGCTGCTCACCGCCAAGCAGCTGCACCTGCACCTGCACCCCTTCCTGCTCCGCAATAGAGGCAGAATCAGCAGCCCCGCAGTAGGTCACCGGCCCCCAGGCTTCAAGAGCAGCAGGCCGGGCCCGAATATGATCCCAGTGGGAATGGGTAGTAAAAAGAGCACGAACCCCTGCCCCCAGCAGACCCGGAAGACAGTCAGCAGCGGCAGCCTGCTGGGCAAAGGCCTCGATAGCAGCAAAATCATCAGCAGCATCAATCAGAACCTGCCCACCGCTGGCCCGATGGGTGAGAAGATAGACCCGATTATCCATCTCAGATACCGACAAGACCCGCACCGTCAGCAGGTCATTAGCAAAAATAAGGCTCTTATTAAACTCACTCATAGGGCCCAGTCTACTGAAACCTAGCTCACTCCAAGTAGCTCACCCCAAGGGTTTAACAGCAGGGCTCAAGCCCCAGGCAAAAAACAGCAGAGGGGAACCCTCACCCGAACCCAGCCAGAAAACCCCCCATAGGGCCTGCTTCCTTTCCAGCAGACCAGAAAGACTATAGAATATATCTTCGAACCTACCCCAGATGAGAGGCACAAGAGATGGCAGGCTCAGCCCCCCAGTCCCAAGCAAGCGACCTAACCCACATCCGCGTGCAAGGAGCCAGAGAGAACAACCTCAAAAACGTAGACCTAGACATACCCCGCGACGCCATGGTCGTCTTCACCGGCCTCTCAGGCTCCGGAAAATCCTCCCTAGCCTTCGACACCATCTTCGCCGAAGGCCAACGCCGCTACGTCGAATCCCTCTCCTCCTACGCCCGCATGTTCCTAGGCCAAGTCGACAAACCAGACGTCGACTTCATCGAAGGGCTCTCACCCGCAGTATCCATCGACCAAAAATCAACCTCCAAAAACCCCCGCTCAACCGTAGGCACCATCACCGAAATCTACGACTACATGCGCCTGCTCTGGGCACGAGTAGGCCACCCCCACTGCCCCGAATGCGGTGAAGAAATCTCCAAACAGTCCCCCCAGCAAATCGTCGATACGCTCATGGACTACCCAGAAAAAACCCGCCTCCAGGTACTGGCCCCAGTCGTCTCAGCCCGCAAGGGCGAATTCGTTGACCTCTTCAAGGAACTCTCAACCGCCGGCTACTCCCGCGCTCGCGTTGACGGGCAGGTTATTCAGCTAACAGACCCGCCCAAGCTAGAAAAGCAGTACAAGCACAGTATTGAGGTGGTCGTTGACCGGATCGCTATCAAGGAAAGCGTGCACCAGCGGCTAACTGACTCTATTGAAACCGCCCTCTCCCTAGCTGATGGGAAGGTGCTGATTGACTTTGTAGACCAGGAAGAAGACTCGGCAGGTCGCACCCGCTCCTTTAGCGAAAACCTGGCCTGCCCCAACCAGCACCCCCTGTCTATTACAGAAGTTGAGCCTAGGGCCTTCTCCTTCAATTCCCCCTTCGGGGCCTGCTCTGCCTGCGACGGAATCGGCTCAACCCTAGAGGTTGACCAGGACCTACTCGTACCTAACCCCGACCTTTCCCTAGCCGAAGGGGCAGTTGCCCCCTGGGCCACCGGCAAGGCCACCAGTGAATACTGGCTGCGGCTCCTAGCTGGCCTAGCTGAAGAGCTGGACTTTGACCTAGGAACCCCCTTCAAGGACCTGCCTGCTAAGGTTCGGAAGGCAATCCTGACCGGTAAGGACTATAAGGTTACTGTGGCCTACAAGAACCGCTTTGGCCGCGAACGCCGCTACACCTCTGGCTTTGAAGGGGCTAGCGCCTACATTAAGCGCAAGTATGAGGAAACCGAGTCTGACTGGTCAAAGGACCGCTACGAGCAGTACATGCGCAAGGTTGATTGCACCAGCTGCCAGGGCTCCCGCCTAAACCCCACCATTCTGGCAGTCACAGTGGGCGGCTGCTCAATTGCTGAGGTGACTAACCTGCCTTTGCGCCAGGCCCACGCCTTCTTTCAGGGCCTGACCTTGAGTGAGCGTGAGGCTAGAATTGCTGAACTGGTCCTCAAAGAGATTGACGCCCGCCTTCAGTTCCTGCTTGATGTTGGCCTGGATTACTTGAATCTGGCCCGGTCTGCTGGAACCTTATCTGGCGGGGAAGCTCAGCGAATTCGCCTGGCTACCCAGATCGGTTCAGGGCTGGTGGGGGTTCTCTATGTGCTCGATGAGCCCTCTATTGGCCTGCACCAGCGGGATAACCGCCGCCTGATTGAAACCCTCACCAAGCTGCGGGATATGGGCAATACCCTGATTGTGGTGGAACATGATGAAGACACCATGAAAGAGGCTGACTGGATTGTGGACGTTGGCCCGGGCGCCGGTGAAGAGGGCGGGCAGGTGGTTCATTCAGGAACCTTTGCCCAGCTACTTGAGAATAGGGCCTCTATTACCGGTGACTATATGGCCGGCCGTCGTGCTATTGAGGTCCCTGCTAGCCGCCGCCCTGTTGACCCCCAGCGGACCATTAAGGTGATTGGGGCCCGGGAAAATAACCTGAAGAATGTGGATGTGGAGTTCCCCCTGGGGGTTCTCACGGCCGTCACCGGTGTTTCAGGGTCAGGTAAGTCCACCCTGGTCAATGATATTCTCTATACCTCTCTGGCCAATAAGCTCAACGGGGCTAAGCAGGTTCCGGGTCGGCATAAGCGCATTGAGGGCCTTGAGCAGCTCGATAAGATCATTCATGTTGATCAGTCACCTATTGGCCGAACTCCCCGGTCTAACCCTGCCACCTATACGGGGGTCTTTGACCATATCCGTAAACTCTTTGCAGAGACCACTGAGGCTAAGATTCGGGGCTACCAGCCGGGGCGTTTTAGCTTCAACGTTAAGGGCGGCCGCTGTGAGGCCTGCTCAGGGGATGGGACCTTGAAGATTGAAATGAACTTCTTGCCCGATGTCTATGTTCCCTGTGAGGTCTGTAAGGGTAAGCGCTACAACCGGGAGACCCTTGAGGTTCACTATAAGGGTAAGACCATTGCTGATGTGCTTGAGATGCCGGTTGCTGAGGCAGCTGACTTCTTTGCGGCCTTCAGCAAGATTTCCCGCTACCTAGATACCCTGGTTCAGGTGGGTCTGGGCTACCTGCGGCTGGGGCAGGCTGCGACAACCCTCTCAGGGGGTGAGGCTCAGCGGGTTAAGCTGGCTACTGAGCTGCAAAGGCGGTCTAATGGCCGGTCAATCTATGTTCTAGACGAGCCGACAACCGGCCTGCACTTTGAGGATATCCGTAAGCTGCTACTGCTGATTCAGGGCCTGGTAGACAAGGGCAATACGGTGATTACCATTGAGCATAACCTGGATGTTATTAAGTCTGCCGACTGGATTATTGATATGGGCCCTGAGGGTGGCTCAGGTGGCGGGCAGGTGATTGCCAGTGGAAGTCCTGAGCAGCTGGCGGCGGTAGAGAATTCACATACTGGTCGTTTCCTAGCGCAAATGCTCCCCTCAGGCCGGTAAACGGTAAGCTAGGGAAGAGAAGGAAGGGCCCCCAAGAGTTGAAGGAGCAGTGACCGATGTCCCTGAAGTACAAGGCTACCCAGAAAAGTATTGAAGCTCTCTTGCGTACCGTTTTTCGGGCCAGGGTCACTGGCCTAGAAAACTTCCCCCAGGAGGGGCCGGTTATCGTTGCTTCTAACCACCTGGCCTTTTTGGATTCGGTAATTATCTCTGCCCTGATGCCCCGGCGGGTTGCCTTCTTGGCCAAGGCTGAGTACGTGAACTCTCCTGGCCTGAAGGGGCGGGTGATGAAGTCCCTCTTTGAGGCGATTGATATTATTCCTGTCAATCGAACCGACCAGAAGGAGTCCATGAACGCCCTGGATAAGGCCTTGGATCGGCTCAATGAGGGCAAGGTCTTTGGAATTTACCCTGAGGGGACCCGGTCTAGGGATGGCTACCTCTACCGGGGCAAGGTGGGGGTGGCCTGGCTGGCCCACATGACGGGGGCAACCGTCGTTCCGGTTGGCCTAATTGGGACCGATAGGATTCAAAAGCCGGGCTCTAATATGGTCTACCCCCACCGCTTCACGGTGCGGGTGGGCCAACCGATGCGTTTTGAGAAGCTGGGGGAGAAGATGACTGGCCGGCAGCGGCGGCAGACAGCTGATCAGATTATGGATGCTATCGCCCAGCTTTCTGGCCAACCCAGGAAGCAGGAGTACAACGTCTCTCCTTCAGCTGAACGGGATGGTGGGGCCTAGGCCCTTGTCTAACCCCAGGGTCCCAGCTTGCCCCTGGGCCTGCCCTGAACCTTAAGAGATAAGCCTCAAGAAAGGAAGGAACTGTGGCTGATCCTGCCTCTTACCGGCCTGCCCCCGGTCAGATACCGACCGGGCCTGGGGTTTATCGTTTTCGGGATGAATCGGGTCGTATTATTTATGTGGGTAAGGCAAAGAATTTAAGGAACCGCCTCAATTCTTACTTTGCCGCCCCGGATAGGCTGAGCCCAAAAACCTTTGCGATGGTTCACACCGCTGTTTCAGTGGAATGGACCCTGGTGGCAACTGAGCTTGAATCCCTGCAGCTGGAATACACCTGGATTAAGGAATATAAGCCCCGTTTTAATATTGCCTTTAGGGACGATAAAACCTACCCCTATCTGGCCCTGACCCTCAATGAACCTATTCCCCGGGCCATGATTATGCGGGGCGAGAAGAAAAAGGGGGTCCGCTATTTTGGTCCCTTTACTCATGTCTGGGCCATTAGGGAGGGCCTCGATGCCCTTTTGAGGGTTTTTCCGGTGCGAACCTGCAGCAGCGGGGTGCTGAAGAAGGCCCAGGCCTCAGGCAAACCCTGCCTTTTAGCTGATATTGAGAAGTGCTCAGCCCCCTGCGTGGGTCGGATCAGTGAAGAGGACCACCGGCAGCTGCTGGCTGGCTTGTCCTCCTTTATGAGCGGGGGATCCCCCGCCTACCTCGCTGACCTGAACCGGCAGATGGAGCAGGCAGCAGAAGAGCTCGACTTTGAGCGTGCAGCCCGTGTGAGGGATGACCTGCTGGCCCTGAGGAAGGTCTTTGAACCCAATACGGTGGTGCTTGCTGATTCTGTTCACGCTGATATTTTCAACCTGGCTGAGGACGAACTTGAACTCTCCTTGCAGGTTTTCTCTGTTCGCTCAGGCCAGATTCGCTCCCAGCTGGGCTGGGTGCTAGAGAAGGTGGATGACCTAAGCCCTGAGGCCCTGATGGAGAAGCTGCTCATTCAGGTCTATGGGCAAAGTTCTGTAGCTCTAGCTACCGCCCAGAGCCCTGAGGAACGGGCCCATCACCTCCACGAGATTCCTGCCCAGGTTAACCTGCCCTATCTGCCTGAGAACAGGGAGCAGCTAGAGGCCTGGTTGAGCGGTATGCGAGGGGGCCCTGTTAGTCTTTCAGTTCCCCAGCGGGGCGATCGGGTTGAGCTGATGAAAACGGTAGGTCAGAACGCCCAGCAGGCCCTCAAACTTCATAAGCTCAAGCGGGCTGGGGATATTAGCAACCGGTCAGCCTCTCTCACTGAGCTGCAGGAGGCCCTTGATATTGCTGAGCCGCTCATGCGCATTGAATGCTACGACGTTTCCCACCTGCAAGGGGAACAGGTGGTTGCCTCAATGGTTGTCTTTGAAGATGGCCTGCCGGCGAAGAAGGCCTACCGGTCCTTTTCTATCAGCGGGCCTGCAGCCCGAGACGATACGGCCAGTATCTACGATGTCATCAGCCGCCGTTTCAAGCGCTATCTGGCTGAAGAGGCCCCTTCAGCTGACCGTTGGGTCTCTGGCCAGGTGCCAGCCCAGCGGCAGGGGCGGCCGGTTTTTTCAACCCGGCCCCAGCTGGTTTTGATTGATGGGGGCCAGCCCCAGGTGGCTGCCGCCAGCCGGGCCTTAGAGGATTTGGGCATTGAGGATATTTTCATTGCCGGTATTGCCAAGCGGCTAGAAGAAATTTGGCTGCCGGGTGAGGACTTTCCCCTGATTTTGCCCCGTTCCTCCCAGGGCCTCTATCTGGTTCAAAGGCTGAGGGATGAGGCCCACCGCTTTGCCATAAGTCTGCACCGGCGCAAGCGCAGTAAGGAAATGCTGGTTTCATCCCTGGACTCAATCGAAGGTTTGGGGCCGGGGCGCCGTCAGGCCTTGATTGAGCGTTTTGGGTCTTTTGCTCAGATTCAAGCTGCTTCTGAGGAAGATTTAAGGTCTGTGCCTGGAATTGGGCCGGCTTTAGCTGCAAAGATTAAGCAAGAGGTGAGGTAGGCTAGAGGGAAGAGTCAGCATATCTTGAGAAGAGGTTTACTTCTTATGTCTTCCCTCAATGAACACAAGGCCAAGCCCCAAATTCTTGTGATCACCGGTATTTCTGGTGCTGGTCGAAGTACTGCAGCTAATACCTTGGAAGATGAGGGCTGGTATGTTATTGATAATATTCCTCCCCAGATGCTTTCTTCCCTAGCCCAGCTGGTTAAGGATTCTCCTGAAACAATGCCTAAGGTGGCAGTTGGTATTGATATTCGGGCCCGCCGCATCCTTAAGGATTTGCCTGAGGCTATGAACCGCCTGAGGGGCTCAGATGTTGATTTCTCCATCCTCTATATGGATGCTGCTGACCGGGATATCATTGCCCGCTATGAGGCTCAGCGCCGCCCCCACCCCCTGCAGAAGGGAGGACAGGTGGGTGAGGCTATTGCCGCAGAACGTCGGCTCTTTGCTGAACTACATGAGGCTGCTGATTATGTTATTGACACGACGGGGATGAACGTTCACCAGCTAGCTAAGCAGATTCGGGAAATCTACGCCCCGGGTCGGGAACGGCAGGTCAATATTACGGTTATGAGCTTTGGCTTTAAGTACGGCACCCCCTCTGATGTTCACTATATGGCTGATATGCGTTTTATCCCTAACCCCCACTGGGTTCCAGGCCTCAGGGCCCAGACCGGTCTGGATGCCCCGGTCCGTGATTTCGTCTTTAGTCACGAGGGTACTGAGCATTTTATCTCCCACTATATTGAGGCCCTACTGCCGGTTATTGCCGGCTACCGCAGGGAGGGTAAGCTCTATGCAACCTTCGCTGTTGGCTGCACTGGCGGTAAGCACCGCTCTGTTGCGGTCACTGAAGAGATCGCTGCCCGCCTGCGTCAGCTAGAGGATGTTTCGATTACTGTTCATCACCGGGATATGGGGAGGGAGTAGTGGCTGATCTAAGTCACCCCTCGGCCTTTCCTGAAACCGGCCTTATTCCTCTTGTGACCCCCCACCACCTGCGGGCGGTCAAGGTCGCTGCCCTGGGCGGGGGCCACGGTCTCTACGGCTCCCTATCGGCCCTGAAGCTGGTGACCAGCTCCCTGTCTGCTGTGGTGACGGTTGCTGATGATGGGGGATCTTCTGGCCTGCTCCGCCAGGAGCTAGATGTTCTACCCCCGGGGGATCTGAGGATGGCCCTGTCAGCCCTCTGTGATGATACCGACTGGGGCAGGACCTGGAGGGATGTTCTTCAGCACCGCTTTAGCTCCCGGTCTGCTCAGAGGCCTTCCTCCCTTGATCAGCATGCCCTAGGTAACCTTCTAATTGTTAGCCTCTGGGAGCTGCTAGCTGACCCGGTTGCCGGTTTGGACTGGGTAGGTGCCCTGCTCAATGCCCGGGGTAGGGTGCTGCCTATGGCCCTGACTCCTTTGGTCATTGAGGGCGATATTCTTGATACTGATCAGCAGGGTCAGCTGGTGCGCTCAACAGTTCAGGGTCAGGCCACCTTGGCCAAGGCTGGGCGGGTGGATAAGGTCCGCCTGCTGCCTGAGGATGCTACTGCCTGCCCCGAGGCTATTCAGGCCGTCTTAGAAGCTGACTGGGTGGTTTTAGGCCCCGGATCCTTCTATACCTCTGTGCTTCCTCACCTGCTGCTGCCCCAGCTGCGTCAGGCCCTGGTAGGGACCAGCGCCAAGATTTGTTTGGTCATGAATCTGGAGCTGGACGGGAAGGAGACCCAGGGGATGAGTGCTGCTGACCACCTTCTCGTTTTGCGTGATTACGTTCCAGAACTTAGGGTTAATAGGGTGATAGCTGACCCCGCTGCGGTGGGGGAACACCAGGTCTTTGAGGACGTGGCAGCCCAGTTAGGGGCCCAGGTCCTATGGGCTGAGGTTGCTGAAACGGATCAGCGGGGGGTTCATGACCCCCTGAAACTGGCGGCAGCCTATAAGCAGGTATTTAAGCAGTAGAGCAGGTTGCCCTCCGCTCGGTGGTGGAGGGCCCTCATTTTTTATGGAGGAACTCAGGCATGGCCCTAACAGCTTCGGTCAAGGAAGAGCTGGCTCAGTTTGAGGCGAACCGTTCATCGGTCCGGAAGGCTGAGGTTGCAACCATCTTGCGGTTTACCAACGGTCTGCACCTGATTCAGGGGCGGATTGTGGTTGAGGCTGAGGTGGATCTTGAGGCCACTGCCGAACGGCTGCGCTTCAATATTGGCGAAATGTATGGCCATGAGGCTTCTATTACCTCTATCTCTGGTGGGGGCCTGCGCAGGGGAGGCCGCTACCTGGTTCGGGTAGATCAGGGCGGTGAGGCCCTGGCCCGTCAGACCGGCCTGCTCGATGGCCGGGGCCGACCGGTGCGGGGCCTGCCACCGGCTGTGGTTAATGGTTCTTTGGCTGATGCTGAGGCTGTTATGCGCGGGGCCTTTTTGGCTCACGGGTCCCTGACTGAGCCTGGCCGGTCTTCGGCCCTGGAGTTCACCTGTCCCGGCCCTGAGGCTGCCCTGGCCTTGGTGGGTGCTGCCCGCCGTCTGGATGTGGTAGCTAAGGCCCGCGAGGTGCGCGGCGTTGATCGGGTGGTGGTCAGGGATGGGGAGACCATTTCCCTGCTGCTGGAGCGGATGGGGGCTGTTGATGCCCTAGATAACTGGCGGGAGCGGCGGGCCCGGAAGGAAGTTCGGGCTACTGCTAACCGGCTGGCTAATTTTGATGATGCTAACCTGCGCCGGTCTGCCCAGGCGGCGGTTGCTGCCGGGGCTAGGGTGGAACGGGCCCTTGAAATTCTCGGTGATAAGGTTCCCGATCATCTGCGCTATGCCGGTGAATTGCGGGTGGCCCATAAGCAGGCCTCCTTAGATGAGCTGGGCCGACTGGCTGACCCACCCATGACCAAGGACGCTATCGCCGGGCGGATCCGCCGCCTGATTGCTATGGCTGATAAGCGGGCTGCTGAGCGGGGGATTCCTGGCACTGAGGCCGGGGTTGCCGCCATCAACCACTAGGGCTACTAGCTAGGTATCTTCTGGGCTTCTGTCCTGTGAAGCGGGGACATGTTGGTTTTTGTTGGTTTGCACTTTACTGGGTGGTCTTTCTCATGTTGCTACCCCTGAACCCTGGAATTTTCGGGCCTATCAGGGGAATCAGCCCCGGGAAACACACTCAAATCCACTTAAAAATCTGGTGGAAACACACCAAAACTCACATGAACTCAGGTAGGATAGTGAACTAACCGGACGAGAGCTCACAGGCTGAGCTATTAGGAACCACAGATTCCCAAGTTCGGCCATGAAACGCCATAGATTGGCGTCTCGTCCCATAACGTCACTATCTGTATCTAGGAGTTTGATTTCAGTGACTGTACGCGTAGCTATTAACGGCTTTGGCCGCATTGGTCGTACCTTCTTCCGCGCAGCTGCTCAGCACGGCGAAGGCTTCGAGATCGTTGCAATCAACGACCTGACCGATGTCAAGACCCTTGCTCACCTGCTCAAGTACGACTCCATCATGGGTCGTTTCGACGGTGAAGTAGCTGTTTCTGAAAACGGCCTGGTTGTCAACGGCAAGGAAATCAAGGTCCTGGCAGAGCGCAACCCTGCTGACCTGCCCTGGGCAGACCTGGGTGTTGACGTTGTCCTCGAATCCACCGGTTTCTTCACCGATGGCGAGAAGGCTAAGGCTCACCTGGAAGCTGGCGCAAAGAAGGTTATCCTCTCTGCACCCGGTAAGAACATCGACGGTACCTTCGTCATGGGCGTCAACGACGACCAGTACGATTCAGCTACCATGAACATCGTTTCTAACGCTTCCTGCACCACCAACTGCCTGGCTCCCATGGCTAAGGTACTGAACGACAAGTTCGGTATCGAAAAGGGCCTGATGACCACCATCCACGCCTACACCGCTGACCAGCGCCTGCAGGATGCCCCCCACTCAGACCTGCGCCGCGCCCGCGCCGCTGCCCTGAACATGGTTCCCACCTCCACCGGTGCAGCAGCTGCTGTTGGCCTGGTTCTGCCCGAACTGAAGGGCAAGCTGGACGGCTTCGCTGTTCGCGTACCCACCCCCACCGGCTCCATCACCGACCTGACCTTCACCGCTTCACGTGAAGTTACCGTTGAAGAAGTCAACGCTGCTGTCAAGGAAGCTGCTGAGGGTGCCATGAAGGGTATCATCACCTACTCCGAGGAGCCCATCGTCTCCAAGGACATCGAAGGTGAGCCCGTCTCCACCGTCTTCGATGCTCCTCTGACCAAGGTCATTGGCAACCAGGTTAAGGTTATCGCCTGGTACGACAACGAGTACGGCTACGTTTCCCGCCTCGTCATGTTCACCAACAAGGTAGTAGCAGCCCTCTAAGCTGTTTCTCCTCACGTCTTGAATGAGACAGCACTAAGATAAGGGTTAGCGAATCAGAGCATCAGCATGATTCGCTAACCCTGACCCATATCTAGGGCCCTCAACCGGGGGCACCTATCAACCTCACATCTGGAGATGAAAACTCCCATGGCTAAGACTCTTGCAGAGCTCATTGAAGGCGGCATCGCCGGCCGCCGCGTCCTCGTCCGCTCAGACCTCAACGTACCGCTCAAGGATGGCCAGGTCACCGATGACGGCCGTGTCCGCGCCTCCCTGCCCGTGCTCAAGCAGCTCACCGACGCCGGCGCCCGGGTCATTGTTACCGCCCACCTAGGCCGCCCCAAGGGCCAGGTAGACCCCCAGTACTCCATCAAGCCCGCAGCCCAGCGCCTGGCTGAACTGGCTGACTTCCCCGTCTTCATCTCTGAAGACCTGGTTGGCCCCGATGCCAAGGCCAAGGCTGAGGCCCTCAAGGACGGCGAACTGCTGGTTCTTGAAAACGTCCGCTACGATGCCCGCGAAACCTCAAAGGTAGAAGCAGAACGGGCTGAATTTGCCGGTGAACTGGCAGCCCTCACCGGTGAAAACGGTGCCTACGTCAATGACGCCTTCGGTGCTGTCCACCGTAAGCACGCCTCAGTCTACGACATCGCCAAGGAACTGCCCGCCTACCTGGGCGACCTGGTCAAGACCGAAGTTGATGTTCTTCAGAAGGTCACCAAGAACCCTGAGCGCCCCTTCGTCGTTGTCATGGGCGGTGCCAAGGTCTCTGACAAGCTGGCAGTCATCGACAACCTGATCGGCAAGGCTGATACCCTGCTGATCGGTGGTGGCATGGGCTACACCTTCGCCAAGGCCCTAGGCTACGAGGTTGGCCAGTCCCTGCTTGAAGAGGACCAGGTTGAAACCTGCAAGCGCTACCTAGAAGAAGCCCCCGCCCAGGGCACCGAGATCCTGATCGCCAGCGACATTGTCTGGGCCGATGACTTCTCTAACGATGCTCAGACCGAAATCCGTCCCATCGAAGACCTCACCGGCGGCGCCCTGGGTGCCAAGGCTGAAGGCCTAGATGTTGGACCTGCAACCCGCGAGCTCTTTGCCCAGAAGATCAAGGAAGCTAAGCTGGTCTTCTGGAACGGCCCTGTAGGCGTCTTCGAAATTGAAGCCTTCGCAGCCGGCACCAAGGCTGTTGCCCAGGCCCTGGTTGACACCGAAGCCTTCACCATTGTTGGCGGTGGCGACTCAGCTTCTGCTGTTCGCAACCTAGGCTTCTCTGACAGCCAGTTCGGCCATATCTCCACCGGTGGCGGTGCCTCTCTGGAATACATTGAAGGTAAGACCCTTCCCGGCCTAGAAGCCCTCGGCGCCTAAGCTAAGATTCAAACCCGGGGCGGGGCCCCTAGGGACCCCGCCCCTCCTTACACGTGAAAGGAACGAGCCCATGACTCGTAAGCCCCTCATTGCAGGTAACTGGAAGATGAACATGGACCACACCGAAGGTGTTGCCCTGCTTCAGAAGCTAGCCTGGACCCTTGATGACGCCAACTTTAACTACGATCAGGCCGAAGTTGCTGTTTTCCCTCCCTTCACTGATATCCGCTCCGTACAGAACCTGGTTGAAGGCGACAAGCTGCAGGTAGTCTACGGCGGCCAGGACCTCTCAGACCAGGACGCTGGTGCCTACACCGGCGACATCTCAGGTGCCTTCCTCAAGAAGCTGGGCGCAAGCTACGTTCTAATCGGCCACTCAGAGCGCCGCACCATCCACGGTGAAAGCGATGCCCTCTGTGCAGCTAAGATTCAGGCAGCCTACCGCCACGGCCTGGTTCCCGTCCTCTGCGTCGGTGAAGGCCTGGATAAGCGGGAAGCTGGCGAGCACGTTGACTTCACCCTAGACCAGCTGCGGGCCTCTATCGAGGGCCTGAGCGCTGAACAGGCTGAAAGCCTGGTTGTTGCCTACGAGCCTGTTTGGGCTATTGGCACTGGCAAGGTTGCTACCGCAGCTGACGCCCAGGAAATGAGCAAGGCTATCCGTGAGGAACTGGCCAAGATCTACTCAGCTGAAATCGCTGATAAGGTACGGGTTCTCTACGGTGGTTCAGTCAAGGCTGCATCAGCCCCCGAAATCATGGCTGAAGCTGACGTTGATGGTGTTCTGGTAGGCGGTGCCTCCCTGGACGCTAGCGAATTTGCAGCTATTGCCCGCTTTGACGCCTAAGGCATAAACCGTGCCTTCTGGCCATTTTGGGCGTATAGTTGAGTCGGTGGCGTCTAGATGACGCCTTCGGCCCCTCATCGAAAGGTTTAGTTTGTGGAAACCCTTAAAATTGCTTTGATGGTTTTGATCGCTATCACAAGCGTCTTAACCATCCTGCTGGTTCTGCTGAACCGGGGTAAGGGTGGTGGCCTCTCTGATATGTTTGGTGGTGGCATGACCACCTCTCTGGCCTCATCAGGTATGGCCTCTAAGAACCTCATTCGCCTGACGGTAACTGTCACCCTGATTTGGGTTTTTGCCATCATCGGCTACGGTCTGGTTCTGCGTTTTTCTGAAACCGCCGTTATCTAAGGTCTCAGCTAACTGCCCCCGGCCACCTGCCCCGGTCTATTAGCGGTCTATTAGCTAGGAGAGCAGCCCAGACTAGTAAGGCCCGGCCCCTCTACTTCCGTAGAAGTAGAGGGGCCGGGCCTTTGAGCTCTTATCGATCAAAGAGCCTGCCTGCTGCTAGCTTAAGGCATCCTCAGCAGCCAGAATCAGGGTCTCCAGCAGGCCCCGGGCACCGGCAGCCGGTGTTTCTTGCAGGTCCTCAGCCTTCAACTCAGCCTCAGCTAGCTGGGCTGCCTGCAAGAGGCGGGCAGTAGCTGGGGCCTTATCAGCACCAGAAATCAGGAACCAGATCCGCTCAGAGAAGTTAATGACCGGCAGGGTCAGGCTAACCCGAGTCGGAGGGGGCTTGGGGGAGTCAGCAATAGGCAGAACAGCCTCTTCAGCCTCAAGAACCTCAGGCCGGCCAGGGAAGAGAGAGGCAATATGCCCATCAGGTCCCATACCCAGCAGGGTCAGGTTGAAGAGGGGGCCCTGTTCACCGGCCGGGGCGTAGGCAGCTAGCTCAGCCCGGTAGGCCTGGGCTGCAGCCTGAGCTGTTTCAAACTCATCAGCAGCTCCCATCAGGTGCAGGTTAGCAGCAGGTAGGTTGAGGCTAGTGAGCAGGGCATCATGGGCCTGCTGCTCATTCCGGTCAGCATCCCCGCGGGGAACAAAGCGCTCATCAGACCACCAGAAGTGAACCCTAGACCAGTCCACGGTGTCTTTGAGGGGGCTTTGGGCGATAGCTGCAAGAACAGCAATACCCATAGTTCCCCCGGTCAGAGAGATATGGGCCAGCTCCTGGCTAGCTAGGCTCTGTGAGAGGACGTTAATAATCCGGCTCGCGGCTGCCTGCGTGAGAAGCTCCGGGCTGGAGTGGGCAATCAGTAGGGGCTTAGGCATCAAAGACCTCCGTATAGTTTGCTGATTCGTCAGCCATATCATCTGAGTTTACGTCTACAACCAATCGGCCACTTTGAACAACAGCCTGCAGAACCTCACCGTAGACCTGGTCTGGGTCAAGGCGGCGAAGCTCTTCAGCCAGACAGTCAGCTAGGGAGCGGACAGGCAGGGAAATCTGCTGGTCAGGGGCCCCAGGGTAGGAAATCGTTGCAATGCTCTTACCCGGCCGGTAGATAATGATTGACCCATCAGGCCGTTCCAGTTCAACCCGGTACAGGCCGCGCTCAACAGCAGTGGTCCGCAGATGTACCTCAGCATTAAGCTTCTCACCCAGCCAGGCTCCCAGCAGAACAACAGAGGGGCTCATCGAGGAACCTGAAACCTTAACCCTGGTAATGGGGGCAGGTTCTAGCTGGTCAAAGACGGCAGCGATCTGAATCCGCCAAAGGGTCAGGCGGATCCAGGCCAGGTCAGTATCCCCAGCCCGGTAGCTAGCTGCTAGCTGCTCAAGAACACCTAGGGGATCGTAGGCCCTGGCTGAATCGGTAATCCGGCGCTGGGCCAGGCGGCCAATAGAGTGCTCTGCAGGGTTCTCTGGCACTGAGTGGGGCCACCAGGCCACAATGGGGGAGTCAGGCAGCAGTAGGCCAGAAATGAGCGACTCAGTTGGCTGGGCTGCTGACCCGTAGCCGCGCAGGATAATCAGCTCAGAGGCACCAGCGTCCCCACCCACGTAAATCCGGGCATCGAGACGGTCTTCAGCCTCCTGGCCGTAGTCAATATGAACAATGATCCGGGAGGGGTGCTCGTAGGAGGCCTTGAGGGCAGCCTCAACAGCGGCCTTAGAGTGGCCCTTTTCAGCCAGGATGACCAGGGTCAAAACCCGGGTTGAGGCCGTAGCCCCCTCCTCGTTGCGCAGGCGGGCTAGTTCCTTGGCAACCTCACCAACAGTGGTGTCTTTCAGTTTCTTTATCATGGGCGCCTCCAGGCACGGCCGTCGCGTTCAAGCAGTTCATGGGCAGAAGCAGGACCCCAGGAGCCGGGTGGGTAGGCTTCAGGCTTAATCTTCTCCTGCTCCCAGTACTCTTCAAAGGGGTCAAGGATCTTCCAGGACAGTTCAACTTCCTCATGACGGGGGAAGAGGGGCGGCTCACCGAGCAGAACATCAAGGATCAGCCGCTCGTAGGCCTCAGGGGATTCCTCAGTAAAGGAGTGGGAGTAGCCAAAGTCCATATTGACATCCCGAATTTCCATCTGGGTGCCAGGGACCTTTGAGGCAAAGCGCAGGGTCATGCCCTCATCTGGCTGAACCCGGATCACAATAGCGTTCTGACCGGCCTGATCAGACGCTGAATCAAAGAGAAGGTTAGGTGACTTTTTAAAGACCACAGCGATTTCGGTGACCCGCCTACCCAGGCGCTTACCGGCCCGCAGATAGAAGGGAACCCCGGCCCAGCGGCGGGTGTTGATCTCTAGCTTCAGGGCAGCGAAGGTCTCAGTGCGAGAATCTGCAGGGATATCGTTTTCGTTAAAGAAGCCATTGACCTCTTCACCGCCCTGGTTACCGGCTGCATACTGGCCCAGGGCAAAGGCTGAGCTGATATCCTCTGGTACTTTTACAGCCTCAAGAACCTTAGCCTTCTCAGCCCGCAGGTGCTCAGCCTTAAAGCTGATAGGCTCTTCCATGGCGGTGAGGGCCAGTAGCTGCAGCAGGTGGTTCTGAATGATGTCGCGGGCAGCGCCAACCCCGTCATAGTAGCCAGCCCGGGTGCCAATGCCAATGTCTTCTGCCATGGTGATCTGAACATGGTCAACATTATTAGCGTTCCAGAGGGGCTCAAACATCTGGTTAGCAAAGCGCATGGCCAAAATGTTCTGGACCGTTTCCTTACCCAGGTAGTGGTCGATCCTGAAGACCGAATCGGCGGGGAAGACCCGCTCAACAATGGCGTTCAGTTCCCGGGCAGACTGAAGGTTGTGGCCAAAGGGCTTTTCAATAACGACCCTGCGCCAGCCCTCATGCTGGTTATGATTTGCCAGGTTGTGGTCTGCTAGCTTTTGAAGGACCTGGTCAAAGTCCTTAGGGGGAATTGAGAGATAAAAGGCATGGTTGCCCTGGGTGCCGCGGGTCTGATCTAGTTCGGCCAGGGTTTCTTTTAGCTTGATGAAGGATTCATCAGAGTCGAAGGTGCCAGTTACAAAGCGAATGCCAGCAGCGAACTGCTTCCACACGTCCTCCCTAAAGGGGGTGCGGGCGTGGGCTTCCACATGGGAGCGAACCTGCTCCTGGAAGTCCTGGTCAGACCAGGGTCGGCGGCCAAAACCAACCAGACCGAAACTAGGTGGAAGCAAGCCGCGATTGACCAGGTCATAGACCGCTGGGAGGAGCTTCTTACGAGCCAGGTCGCCGGTGACACCGAAAAAGACCAGGGAAGAGGGCCCCGCAATACGGGTGAGCCTGCGATCACGGGAGTCACGCAGAGGGTTTGATTCGTGCGTGTTTGCCACAGTCAAGAATCCTTCACAGATTGGGGAAGGGGTAGCTGCTACTGGCCTAGTGTGGTTCACAGTAGCTACCCCAGTGGATAATTCAAGTTTAGCGGCAGCCTACCTGCTCCTTGAGCTAAAAGCTCTCAGGGCAGGTAGGCTGCCCCAGCCCGGAAAAAGGGGGCTTACTTGGCTGCCAGGGCTGCCTTGACAGTTTCTAGCAGCTCCTGCCAGGAAACCTCGAACTTAGCCAGACCTTCACTTTCAAGCAGGTCGACGATTTCCAGGTAGGAAATCCCCAGCTTCTCAAGCTGGTCAAGGATTTCAGCTGACTTCTGGTAGCTACCTGCAATGGTGTCACCGGTAACCTCGGCATGGTCAAAGGTTGCATTCAAGGTAGCTTCAGGCATGGTGTTGACGGTGCCGGCAGCTGCAATCTCAGTGACGTAGAGGGTATCGGGGTAGGCGGGGTTCTTCACACCGGTTGAAGCCCACAGGGGCCGCTGCCGGTTAGCGCCAGCAGCTTCCAGGCGGGCCCAACGCTCAGAGGCGAAGGCCTGCTCGTAGACCTCAAAGGCTAGGCGGGCGTTGGCAACACCAGCCTTTCCGCGCAGGGCTAGGGCCTCTTCAGTGCCCAGGGCCTCAAGGCGGGCATCGATTTCGGTATCTACCCGGGAGACGAAGAAGGAAGCAACAGAGTGAATCTTAGAAAGATCCTTCCCGTTCTCTAGGGCCCTTTCAAGGCCCAGCATGTAGGCATTGATAACGGCCCGGTAGCGCTCAAGAGAGAAGATCAGGGTGACGTTCACTGAGATACCCTCTGCCAGGGTAGCAGCGATTGGTTCCAGGCCTTCTAGGGTGGCAGGAATCTTGATCATCACGTTATCGCGGCCAACAGCGCTGTAGAGTTCCTTAGCCTGGGCTGCGGTTGCCTCAGCATCCCTTGCCAGCAGGGGAGAGACCTCAATGGAAACCCGGCCGTCAAAACCCTGGCTGGCCTCGTAGATGGGGGCAAAGACATCACAGGCATCACGAACATCGTCAATCATGGCCGCAAAGCCGGCAGCCTCAGGCTCAAGACCGGCCGCTGCTAGCTTCTGCATCTGCTCAGCATAGGCAGCCCCATCGGTCAGGGCAGCAGCGAAGATAGAGGGGTTTGTGGTGACACCAACAACGTTCTTGGTCTCAATGAGCTCTTGCAGGTTGCCGCTGGTCAGCCTTTCGCGGGAAAGGTCATCGAGCCAGATAGAGACACCAGCATCTGAGAGCTTCTGGGTTGGGGTAGTCATAGGTTCTATATCCTTATAAATATTGAGATTGGATCTATCTGGGCCCTAGCGGCCTGCAGCAGCCAGAGACTGGCGGGCTACATCAGCTACGTTCTGGGCGGTGAAACCGTAGTCAGCGAAGAGTTCCTCGGCTGAGGCTGAGGCCCCGTAGTGCTCAAGGGAAACAGCGCGGCCAGCTTCACCGAGAAGGTCTAGCCAGGGCATGGCCAGGCCGGCTTCAATGCTGACGCGGGCCTTGACAGCAGCAGGCAGGACTGACTCGCGGTAGTCAGCTGACTCGGCTGCGAACCACTCGCGGCAGGGCATAGAGACAACCCTGGCCCCAATGCCTTCTTCAGCTAGCAGCTGGCGGGCAGCTAGGGCAACCTCAACCTCAGAGCCGGTAGCGATCAGAATGACATCGGGGGTGCCTTCGGTATCGGCCAGGACGTAGCCGCCGCGGGCAGCGCCCTGGGCTGAAGCGAACTTTTCACCCTCAGCATCTGCGTGAAGGTCTTCACGGGCAACGTTGGTCAGGTTCTGGCGGGAGAGGACCAGGCCGGCGGGGCGGTCCTTGATGTCCAGAATCTTGCGCCAGACCACTGCGGTTTCGTTACCGTCAGCGGGGCGGATGACATCCAGGTTGGGGATGGCTCGCATAGCAGTGAGGTGCTCAACAGGCTGGTGGGTAGGCCCATCTTCACCCAGGCCAATGGAGTCATGGGTCCATACGAAGATGTTAGGTACACCCATCAGGGCTGCTAGGCGAACAGCAGGACGCTGGTAGTCGGTAAAGACGAAGAAGGTGCCTGAGAAGGGGCGGGTCGGTGAGGAGAGGGCAATACCGTTGGTAATGGCAGCTGCAGCGTGCTCACGGATACCAAAGTGCAGTACCCGGCCATAGGGGTGGCCGGTCCAGCTCTTGGTGGAGCGGGACTCAGGGTTGAAGGACTTTTCAGTATCAATAGTGGTGTTGTTGGATCCAGCCAGGTCAGCTGAACCACCCCAGAGTTCAGGCAGGTGGGGGGCTAGGGCGTTGATGACCTTACCGCTTGCTGCCCGGGTTGCAATAGAGCTACCGGCCTCAAAGACGGGCAGGGCCTGATCAAGATCGGCAGGTAGTTCGCCAGCGATCAGGCGCTGGTAGAGCTTGGCCCTTTCAGGGTTAGCTGCCTGCCAGGCCTCAAAGGACTTCTCCCACTCCTGGCGTTCAGCTGCGCTGCGCTCAACCAGGGCCCGGGTGTGCTCAAGAATCTCAGACTCAACCACAAAGTGCTGCTCGGGGTCAAAGCCCAGCACCTTCTTGGTTGCGGCCAGCTCTTCAGCCCCTAGCTTGGAGCCGTGAATTCCGCCGGTGTTCTGCTTGCTGGGGGCTGGGTAGCCAATGATGGTTCGTAGCTCAATGAAGGAGGGCTTATCGGTAACCTTAGTAGCTGCCACAATGGCATCGTAAAGGGCTGCTACATCTTCCTTGTAGTCCCCGCCAGCAGTCCAGTCAACCTTGGCAACGTCCCAGCCGTAGGCCTCGTAGCGGGCTGCAACGTCCTCAGTGAAGGCAACATCAGTGTCATCTTCAATAGAGATGTGGTTGCGGTCGTAGATAACAACCAGGTTGCCTAGCTGCTGGTGGCCAGCTAGGGCGCTAGCTTCAGCGGTGACGCCTTCCTGCACGTCACCTTCAGAGGCAATGGTGAAAACGGTGTGGTCAAAGGGTGAAGTGCCGGGGGCAGCTTCAGGGTCAAAGAGGCCGCGCATGCGGCGCTGGGCGTAGGCGAAGCCTACAGCTGAGGCCAGGCCCTGACCCAGGGGGCCGGTGGTGATTTCAACGCCCTTGGTGTGGCCGTACTCGGGGTGGCCAGCGGTCTTAGCGCCGGCAGTCCGTAGGGCCTTGATGTCCTCAAGCTCCAGGCCAAAGCCGCCCAGGAAGAGCTGGTTATAGAGGGTCATTGAGGTGTGGCCGGGGGAGAGGATGAAGCGGTCACGGCCCTCCCAGCGGTCATCGCGGGGGTCCTGGCGCATGACCTTCTGGAAGAGCAGGTAGGCCACAGGGGCCAGGCTCATGGCGGTGCCGGGGTGGCCCGAGCCAACCTTTTCTACTGCGTCAGCGGCTAAGATGCGGGCAGTATCTACAGCTCGCTGGTCTTTGTCGGTCCATTCAAGCGGCTGGTTCAGGTGAGGCATGGGCCTTCCTTCCTTCCATCTGGCATGCCAGACTGATGTTCTCGATGAGGATTGTGTCGTCGGCCCCTCCGGCCAACTGCCGGCTACTGAAAGGTCGGGGCAGGGGGCGCTAGGGCTATCTACCAGGATAGTTTATTGGTCTGGGTTGAGTCTCTTTTTCCCTCAGGGAGAAAGGGGGCCCTGAGCTGCCCTTCTTAACGTATTAGGTGCCTGTGGGCTCCCCGGGTTAGCATTTAATTTGACCAAATGCTCTTTTTTGGTGCCCGAAGACCAGCAAACACCTGATAATAGTGATATGAAGCACTGATTTTGCCCCCTTGGTGGCCCCCTAGGCCACCTGAGCCCCTCCTGGCGGAACACGCCGGAAGGGAGGGCATCATTTCACATAGTGGTTGGCAGGCTCAGCACCAGTAGAAGAGCAGACAAGAAAAAGTAAGGGAAGTTGGCAGTTGTGAAGGGCCATGGTAGCAATATAGTCATCGACCGGGGCAGCCCAGCCTCAGCTGGTCCTGTACCGGCCCCCCAGGGGCGGGTGTCCTTGGGCCGCAAAATAAAGGCCTACATTCAGCTAACAAAACCACAGATCATCGAACTGCTGCTGGTCACCACAGCACCAACCATGATTTTCGCTGCCGGTGGCTTCCCCAACTTTTGGCTGGTTCTTCACACCATGATTGGTGGATCCCTGGCTGCTGGGGCCTCCTGCGCCTTTAACTGCTACATTGACCGTGAAGCTGACCGGCTGATGAAAAGGACCGAAAAGCGACCCCTGGTGACCGGTGAACTAAGCGACCGGGAAGCTCTGATCTTCGCCTGGGTTCTTTCTGTCATTTCCCTGGTCTACCTCTTCTTCCTGGTCAATCCCCTGGCAGCAGGCCTAGGCCTGCTGGCCATCTTCCTCTATGTGGTCTTCTACTCCCTCTGGCTCAAGAAGCGGACCAAGCAGAATATCGTCTGGGGCGGGCTAGCTGGCTGTATGCCGGTCTTCATTGCCTGGGCTGCGGTAGAAAACCAGCTCTCCTGGGCGGCGCTAGTCCTCTTCATGGTGATTTTCCTCTGGACCCCACCCCACTACTGGCCCCTGTCCATGAAATACGCTGAAGACTACCGGGCTGCCGGAATCCCCATGCTGGGGGCAACTGATTCAGCCAAGAGTGTTTCAGTTCAGGTAGTTCTCTACGGCTGGGCCATGGTCATCTGCTCCCTGCTACTGATTCCCCTCGGTTCAGCCGGTTGGGTCTATAGCCTCACTGCCCTGGCCGTTGGGGCCTGGTTCCTCTACCACTGCCATAAGCTGCACGGCCTGGCCCTGCGGGAAGAGGCAACCAGCCGAACCGCTATGGTGGTTTTCCACGGCTCAATTACCTACCTGACCATCCTCTTCCTGGCCCTGGCTCTAGATCCCTTCTTTGGGGGGCCGGTTCTTCCCCTGCCCTAGCTAGGAAGGAGCTGAGGGCCTTGGCCTAGAGAATAAGACTTGGGATAAGACTAGCGATAAGAGCTAGAGCTAAGAAAGGGACCGCGCTGTGCGCGGTCCCTTTCTTCTTGGGCCAGTTTGCAACCAGGCCCGGGCTTCAAGCTTTCTGGCGCATCCCAGGGTTCCCCAGCTGGGGATCTGGGCTAGGAAGCCTGAATCCGCTCAGCTGCCCTCTGCCGGGCTGTGGGGGAGGAGAGCACCAGCTGGCGCTCAAAGAGAGAGGCAGCTGCCAGGGCAAAGAGGCCCGAGCCAATCAGGTGCATCTCAACTAACCAGATGGGAAGGCCATTGAAATACTGGGTGTAGCCCACCAGGGCCTGGTAGGCCAGAACCAGCAGTACAAGGCTGATGGAGCGGCCAAAGACCGGGGCCCATGCCTTCTTCTTCCAGAGGATGAAGAAGGCCAGGACTGTGGCGCAGTAGGCCCAGACCAGGGAGCCGTGCAGGCGGGTTACTAGAACCGGGTTGAAGGCGTGGCGGTGGGTTTCAGGGTCCCCAGCGTGCGGGCCGGTGCCGGTAGTAACAGTGCCAAGGAACATAAGGGCAAGGACCAGAACTAGGCCCAGTAGGCCTAGAAGCTGCATGAGCTGGGCCGAAGCTGGCAGGGGGCCAGCGGCTGTCTCTGGGGCAGGGGTCAGCTCTTCGGCCCTGGCTCCTGCCTCAAAGTAGCGGTAGACCCGGTTCAGGTAGACGGCGGCGATCATGATCATGAGTGCTGAGAGCAGGTAGTGGGCTGTAATCATCCAGGGGTTGAGCTTCTGCCATACCGAGATGCCACCAACAACAGCCTGAACGGGGATACCCCACAGAAGCAGAAGGGTCAGGTTGAAGAGGTCTGAGTAGCGGGATTCATGCGGGCGGGCCCCTAGAAGGAGCTTCTTGACGAAGAAGGAGGGGGTCACCCGCTCTGGGAAGACGATGCGCAGGATCGCTAGGAAGGCAAGGATGGTAATGGCTACCAGAACGAAGGTCAGCAGGCGGTTGCCGAATTCAACCATGCCGTGAATACCCATCTCTGGGGTGGTGGTCCAGGATCCATCTGAGGTACAGCGGGGCCAGGCGTCACAGCCTAGGCCTGAGCCGGTTAGGCGGACGATTCCGCCAGAAATAATGAGCACAATATTGGCAATGGCTACAGCCCAGGCGCTGTGCCTAACCCAGGCGGTGTACCTGTGGGGAATCAACTTTTCCCCCAGGCTGGCTGGCTGGTGGGGGGCAGAGCTGGTTGGCTGAGGGGTCGGCATGGGGGCCTTCCTTATCGAACTGGTAGGTAGGTCAGGTCAGCCTAGGCTGACCACTTGAAGTAGCGGGTAGCCAGGGCGGCAAAGAGCAGGCTGGCTACGAGAAGGATCAGGTGGGGCAGGGCTAGGAAGCTCTGTTGAATGTAGTCTCCCCGGAGGGCATTACCCAGGGCAGCTGAGGGTAGTAGGTCTATGATGGAGCCCAGCCAGCTGGGGTAACGGTCGGTGGGAATGAGAATCCCACCGGCTGCAGCCAGAAGAACCCAGGCCATATTTACAATAGCTAGGGTTGCTTCGGCCCGGACTGTACCGGCGATTAGCAGACCTAAGGAGGTAAAGCAGGCTGCTCCCAGGAGCAGGGTGGGGAGGGAGAGAAGAACCCCAGCTATGCTGGCTGTCCAGCCCAGTAGCTGGCCGAGGGCTCCGACCAGCAGGTACTGGATCAGCAGAACACTCAGGACGGCTAGGACCTTACCTGCAATGAGCCCTTCCTTACCGAGGGGGGTAGTTGAGATGAAGCGGAGAACCCCGTAGCGGCGGTCAAAGCCGGTAGCTATGCCCTGGCCAGAGAGGGCTGTTGAGAGCACACAGAGGGCCAGTACCCCTGGGACGGCCATATCTACCCGGCTAATCCCATAGAGCTTGGCCCAGGGGTCAAGAAAGCCGGTGTAGGTCAGGGCCAGTAGGCCCAGGACGGGGAAGGCTATATTGAGCATGAGCTGTTCGCCATTTTTGAGCATGGCGATGGTTTCAAACCGGCCCTGGGCCAGGATACGGGTCAGGGGTGGGGCTGCTGGGGTGCTCGTCATGGGGTGTCACTGCCTGATAGTTCAAGGAAGATATCTTCTAGGGTTCTGCCGACTAGGCTAAATTCGCCGGGCATAATGCCCTCTTTAGCCCAGTAGGCGGTCAGGTCTGCCAACTGCTGGGGGCCAAGGGGGCCGCTGAGGCGGTAGTGGCCGCTGGGTCCTTCGCTCAGCTCTAGGGCAGCCTGTCCTTGGGGCCAGATCTCTTCAAGTCTACAGCCGCTGGGGGCGGTGAAGTGAAGGCGGCGGTTGCCCTCCTGGCCGCTGGCCAGGACCTGGGCCAGGCTGCCTGCTAGAACCACCTTGCCCTGGTCGATCATATAAACATAGTCGGCGATGCGTTGGGCATCATCAAGAAGGTGGGTGGTCAGTACAACAGCTACGCCGGCCTTTTTCTGTTCTTCGATGATCTCAAAGACCTGGGCCCGTGACTGGGGGTCCATGCCTGCTGTTGGTTCGTCAAGGAAGAGGATTTTAGGCTGGCCAATGAGGGCTGCTGCTAGGGCTACCTTTTGCCGCTGGCCTCCAGAAAGGCGGCGGATGCTGCGCCCTTCAAAGCTCTTGATTCCTAGCCGCTGGGCTAGAGCCTCAGGGTCAAGGGGGTTGCTGTAGAGGCGGGCTAGGTGTCGGAGTAGGGCCAGGGGGTGCTCTGCTGGGGGCAGGCCCCCTTCTTGGAGCATGATCCCTACCTGGGCTCGTAGTTGGGGGCTGGCCTTCCAGGGGTTGTGACCTAAGAGGCTGATGCTGCCTGAATCTGCTGGCAGGAGGCCCTGGGCTAGGGAGAGGGTGGTGGTTTTACCGGCCCCGTTAGCTCCCAGCAAAACGGTGACTTGGCCAAAGTTGATCTGAAGGCTGAGCTGGTTGACGGCCCTGAGCCTGCCCTGGTCTGTGAGGAGGTGGGGATTCTCTTGGGCAAAGCGGCCTGTGGGGCGGTAGTCCTTGCTGACCCGGTCAAAGGTGAGGGCGGCCTGCTGCCTGCCCTGGTCTGTTTCCTGCTGGGGTGTGGGTGTAGTCACCCATCTATTCTAGACCTATTTTTGTCAAGGTTTGCAGTTGGTGAAGATAGGTTGCCCTTACTAGATTCAGGCAGGATAATTAGGTCATACTTTATTTGTTTATTAGCAGTGAAAGGGGGGTCCTGTATTGACCCAAAGAACCCGTTCTGCAGACAGTGAAGAAAGGACCCGAGACAGGGTCCTTCAGGGGGTACTCAACCACGGCCCAGTCTCTGCAGCTCGACTTGGGGACCTTCTATCCCTAACTCCAGCGGCAGTCAGGCGCCACCTTGACGCCCTAGAAAAGGCTGACCTGATTGAGGTAGCCAGCCACCGGCAACCGGGAGCAGGAGCAGGCCGGCCCGCCAGGCGCTATGTGATAGCACCTCAGGGGCACCAGCAGCTGGGTAACGATTACCTGGCAATAGCCAAAGAGGCCCTGCACAGGCTCCAGGCAGCTGTTGGTGAGCAAGCCCTGCTAGAATTTGCTTCATCCCGGGCCCAGGAGATGGAAGAACGCTACAGGCCAGTTGTTGAGGCAGCCGGCAGTGACGTCACCGCCCGCGCCCAGGCCCTGGCCCAGGCTATGACCCGGGACGGCTTTGTAGCTACTGCCCAAGCCATGCAACCTAGCCTGCCCCGCTCAGCCCCCCAGGGGCCAGAACGGATCCTGGCTTCAATCCAGCTCTGTCAGGGCCACTGCCCGGTGCGGGACCTAGCCGAAGACTTCTCAGTCTTCTGTGACCAGGAAACTGCAGTCATCTCTGACCTGCTGGGGGTGGACGTTCGTCGGCTTTCTACCATGGCTGGTGGGGCCCACGTCTGTACAACCCATATTCCCCTCAACCGTCCTAGCCCAGAAGGGCAGGACGCCCCAAACCCTAAGAATCGACCTTCAGGCTCCGCTGAGAACCTGCCAGGTCAAGACCAGTAAGTAGAAAGGCCGTAATGACTGAACAGGTTGAGCCGCAGGCCAACAACACCGTCATTTCAGAGATCTTAGAGGCAAACCCCGAACTTGAAGGTATTGGTACCTACGAGTACGGCTGGGCTGACTCTGATGAAGCAGGCCAGGCAGCCAAGCGAGGCCTGGACGAAGAGGTCGTCAGGGACATTTCTGCCAAGAAGAACGAACCGGAGTGGATGCTTGATCTGCGTCTCAAGGCTCTGAAGTTCTTTGACCGCAAGCCCATGCCCACCTGGGGCGCTGACCTCTCTGGAATCGACTTCGACAACATTAAGTACTTTGTCCGCTCCACCGAGCGCCAGGCCGAAACCTGGGAAGACCTGCCTGAAGATATCCGCAACACCTACGAAAAGCTGGGTATCCCTGAAGCTGAACGCAACCGCCTTGTTGCCGGTGTAGCTGCCCAGTACGAGTCTGAGGTGGTCTACCATCAGATCCGTGAAGACCTAGAAGCCCAGGGTGTTATCTTCCTAGATACTGACACTGCCCTGAAGGAACACCCTGAGTTCTTCGAAGAATACTTTGGCTCGGTCATCCCTGCAGGGGATAACAAGTTCGCAGCCCTGAACACCGCCGTCTGGTCTGGTGGCTCCTTCGTCTACGTCCCTCCAGGCGTTCACGTAGAAATCCCCCTCCAGGCCTACTTCCGTATCAACACTGAGAACATGGGCCAGTTTGAGCGTACCCTGATCATCGCTGATGAGGGATCCTACGTTCACTACATTGAGGGCTGCACCGCCCCCATCTACAAGACCGACTCCCTGCACTCAGCTGTTGTTGAAATCGTGGTCAAAAAGAACGCCCGCGTTCGCTACACCACCATTCAGAACTGGTCTAACAACGTCTACAACCTGGTCACCAAGCGGGCTATTGCCCATGAGGGTGCCACCATGGAATGGATCGACGGGAACATCGGCTCAAAGGTTACCCAGAAGTACCCAGCTGTCTACATGGTCGGTGAACACGCTAAGGGCGAGACCCTCTCTATCGCTTTTGCCGGCGAGGGTCAGCACCAGGACACCGGCTCAAAGATGGTCCACATTGCTCCTAACACCTCCTCAACCATTGTCTCTAAGTCTGTGGCCCGTAACGGCGGCCGTTCAGCCTACCGGGGCCTGGTTCAGGTACGGGAAGGGGCTTCAAAGGCTAAGAGCTCAGTGGTCTGTGATGCCCTGCTGGTTGATACTATTTCTCGGTCAGATACCTACCCTTATGTAGATATCCGTGAAGATGACGTGACCATGGGCCACGAGGCAACTGTTTCTCGGGTCTCTGAAGAGCAGCTCTTCTACCTGCAGCAGCGGGGGCTACCTGAGGATGAAGCTATGGCGATGATTGTTCGCGGCTTCGTAGAACCAATTGCCCGCGAGCTACCAATGGAGTACGCTCTTGAACTCAACCGCCTAATCGAACTTCAGATGGAAGGATCTGTAGGCTAAATGATGGCTAAGACTGATAACCAGGGTCATATGAACCCCGCCATTCCCGGTATGGACCAGGAAGGCGAAAAGCTAGCGAGTGAGCTGGCAGGCGATGACACCATCCGCGTCTCAAAGCACAACACCGATAAGGTCGAGATTGATGGCTCCCGCGCTGAGCGTAAGACCTCTTACAAGCTGGAAGACTTCAAAGAGCTAACCGGCCGGGAAGAAGACTGGCGCTTTACCCCCCTCAAGCGACTAGGTGGTCTGCACACCGATCAGCTCACCGGTGCTGCCCCTGCCCTAGAGGTTACTGCCCCTGCAGGGGTTCAGGTTGAAACCATCAACCGGGACGATGCCCGTATTGGCTCAGCAGGTATCCCTGAGGACCGGGTAGCGGCTAACGCCTGGAGCAGCTTTAGCCAGGCAACTGCTATTACCATCCCTGCCGAAGCTGAACTTGAAGGTCAGATTGAAGTTGCTATTACCGGCAGCCACCAGCAGCCTGCCGCCCAGCACCTTTTCATTGAGACTAAGCCCTTCTCAAAGGCAGTTCTCGTACTGCGCCACAGCGGGTCAGCAATCCTGTCTCAGAACATTGAGTTCAAGGTAGGGGACTCTTCCTCCCTGACCGTCATCTCCCTGCAGCAGTGGGATGCTGATGCCGTTCACGCCTCAGCCCAGTATGCAAGCCTTGGCCGGGATGCACGCTTTAAGCATGTGAGCATCTCCCTCGGTGGCGATCTGGTGCGGGTAACCCCCTCAACTAAGTTCACTGCCCCCGGCGCTGAAACCGAAATGTACGGCCTGTACTTTGTAGATGCCGGCCAGCACATTGAAAACCGCCTCTTTGTGGCCCACACTGAGCCTAACTGTAAGTCCCGGGTGACCTACAAGGGTGCCCTACAGGGCAAGGGCGCTCACTCTGTTTGGGTGGGCGATGTGCTGATCGGTAAGGAAGCAGAAGGTACTGATACCTACGAGCTGAACCGGAACCTGATTCTTGAAGACGGCCCCCGGGCTGACTCTGTACCCAACCTTGAGATCGAGACCGGTCTGATTGAGGGGGCAGGGCACGCATCTACCACCGGCCAGCTGGATGAGCAGCACCTCTGGTACCTGCAGGCTCGCGGCATTCCTGAATCTGAGGCCCGCCGCCTGGTCGTTCGCGGCTTCCTCAACGAGATTATTCAGCAGATTCGCATCCCTGAGCTGGAAGAGCAGCTCACCGATGCCCTTGAAGCTGAACTCGCGATTTCTAATAACTAAAGCTTGACCCTTAGAGGAGAAAAAACTATGGCAACCCTTGAAATCAAGGACCTTCACGTCTCCGTTATTCTGGATGACGAAAACACCAAGCCCATTCTTAAGGGTGTAAACCTGACCATTAAGTCCGGTGAAATCCACGCCATCATGGGCCCTAACGGTTCTGGTAAGTCCACCCTGGCAGCTACCATTGCCGGTCACCCCAAGTACCAGGTGGATTCAGGTGAAATCCTGCTCGATGGTGAAGATGTCACCGAGATGTCTGTTGATGAGCGGGCCCGGGCCGGCCTCTTCTTGGCCATGCAGTACCCGGTTGAAATCCCCGGCGTTACCATGAGCAACTTCCTGCGGTCAGCTAAGACCGCTGTTGATGGCCAGGCTCCTGCCCTGCGTACCTGGACTAAGGACGTTAAGGCAGCTATGGAGCAGCTTTCTATTGATCCTGCCTTTGTGGCCCGTAATGTCAATGAAGGTTTCTCTGGCGGCGAGAAGAAGCGGCACGAGATTCTGCAGCTTGAGCTGCTCAAGCCCAAGTTCGGTATCTTGGATGAGACCGACTCCGGCCTGGACGTCGATGCTCTGAAGGTTGTTTCTGAAGGTGTTAACCGGGCCCACCAGGCCAACGATATGGGTGTTATGCTCATTACTCACTACACCCGAATCCTGCGCTACATTAAGCCTGAATTCGTTCACGTTTTTGTGGATGGCAAGATGGTTGACCAGGGCGGCCCTGAACTGGCTGACCGTCTGGAAGAAGAGGGCTACGAGAGCTACCTAGCTGCTCGGTCCTAGTAGGCCAAACGAAAGGTGACTGCTATGGCAGAAGCTCCTGCTGGTGCCCCCAGCCAAGAGGCTATTGAAGAGGCCCTGATGAACGTCATTGACCCCGAGCTGGGGGTTAACATTGTTGATCTTGGTCTGCTGTACGGTATGCGCTGGAATGAGGATGGGTCCCTGGTTTTGGATATGACCCTGACAACTGCCGCCTGCCCCCTGCAGGATGTCATTGAGGAGCAGGTTCAGCAGAACCTAGAAACCATGATTGACTCCTGGCATGTGAACTGGGTTTGGATGCCCCCGTGGGGTCCTGAACGGATCACCGAAGAGGGTAGGGACCAGATGCGGGCCCTAGGCTTTAATATCTAGCATCCTCAGTCTCAACTGCAAGCCCCCTGACCTTCCTGCTGCTTAGCGGGTGGGTCAGGGGGCTTTCTGCTGCCGGTGGGCCTGGCTGTCGGCCTGCCGTCTGAAGGGCTTTTCTTTCTTCTGCTGACCTGGCTGCTAAGCCAGGGGAGGGGAGTGAGGGGAATGTCACAGAGTGGGTTTGTCCCCGCTTCCCTAAACACCCCACAAGACCACTGGAAGGTTACTGCCCAGTAATATCACTGGTCATCTGAGGTAATCAGTAAACGTAAAAAAACTTTAGATCAGTAAAAATTGGAAAACCTGTACCCCAATCAGTAGCAGTAGACCCCCATCAATAGTGACAGGAGCTGAAGGGGTAAGGCCCTGCGGGCAGACATATTCTGAGGATGCACACTTATTTCTCCCTCAGCTAGCCCAAAAGGCTAGCACGCATCAGAGGTATCCATGGAACATAAATCACCCACGGAACAGCTCTCCACCCAAGAGACTGTTCGCAAGGCTCTGGCCTTCGCTGGCCAGCAGCTCCGTCAGCCCTTCTCCCTCAAAAAACCCAACCTGCTCACCAAGGCCTCCGTTGGGGTCCTGGCCCTAGGCACCGTCGTAGCAACCCTACCCGGAGCCCTAGCCAACGACAGCTACACCCCCGATGGGCTCAGCCAGGAAACCGCCGCAGCCTCCTGCTGGGAAGCTAAGCAGACCAACCCAGGCGCTAAGAGCGGTACCTACTGGCTCTGGACCCCAGAAATGGGAGCCCCCCAGCAGTTCTACTGCGACCAGGAAACTGAAGGTGGCGGCTGGGTCATGATCGGCCGCGGCCGTGAAGGCTGGGGCGAAGAATACAACGGCAAGGGTAACCCGGCTGAACTGTACAACAACCCAGACGGCACTGACGCCTTCTCACCCGTTCAGCTACCCTCAACCACCGTTGACGCCCTCATGGGAGACCAGGCCATCTCAAGCCTCATTGGCGGCTTCAGAATCCGCCGGGCCGCCAACTCCCAGGGCACAACCTGGCAGAACGTCTACACCACCCGCTCAGACGCAACCGATTGGACCTGGGCCCTCTCAGGAACCCAATCCTGGGCAAACATTCGCATCACCGGCGATTCACCCACCCTCGGTGGATCCAACTTCTCCTCTTCCTCCATGACCGGGCAGATGTTCACCCCCCTACTCTCTAAGTACCAGGTGAAGTTCATTGGCAGCTCAGCCCAGTCATGGAAAATGGGCTTCGCCTACGGCAACCTAGCTGGCGGGCAGAACAACTCAACCACCCACCTCTGGTCCCAGACCGGCGGCAGCGCCGTCCCCTTCGCCCAGACCTACCTGCGGCCCAAGCTCACCCAGGCAGATCTGAAGCTCAGCGACTACGCAAACAGCGGCCAGGGCGCCTCAAACCGCCGGGGACTGCCCAACAGCTACTCCCAGAAGGTCACCTGGCGCACCAGTGACGCAACCGGAACCGGAACCTACAGCGAACTAAACACCTACGTTCAGGCCATGGACCAGGTCGGTAATACCGTCTTTACCGGCGGTGACTTCGCCTACGTTGAAAACGCTGCAAGCGGTGAACGCGTACAGCAGAAGTTCCTAGCCGGCTACGACGTGAACACCGGTGAGCTTGTTCGCACCTTCATGCCCCAGCTCAACGGGCAGGTCAAGTCCCTGGCAGCCCTCCCCAACGGCACCCTAGCTGTTGGCGGCGAATTCACCCAGGTTAACGGTCAGCCAGTAGCCGGCCTAGTGATCCTCAACCCTGTAACCGGCCAGATCGATACCTCCTACAATCTAAAGATTGAAAACCGGGGCGCTGGGGCTATCACCTCTGCTAAGACCCTAGATGTTCAGGGCGACTACCTCTACATTGGTGGTGCCTTCACCCACATCATCAACCCCGCCAACGGGGCAGCTGGCTACTCCCGCAACGCAGCCCGCTTCAGCTTCTCCAAGAACGCCCCCGACGCCTCCTGGCGGCCCTACCTGAACGGCACTGTCAACGGCATCTCAGCATCAGCTGACGGGGCTACGGTAGCAGCAGCTGGCTTCTTCAGCGAAGTAAACGGAACCCGCTCCTGGAAGCTAGCTCAGATGAGCAGCAGCAACAACGGTAACCTGGCTGCAACCTGGAACTGGGAACCCTCCTTCCCCGTCGTTCAGCGCCAGGGCTTCCAGCACGACGTTGAAGATGTAGGCGCCTCAGTCTGGACCGCAGGCACCGAGCACCTAGTCTCCCAGTACACCAAGCCCGGCATGGCCCGTAAGTCTTCAGGCATCACCCTTGAAGGCGGCGACTTCCAGGACCTCTTCATGGACCAGAAGAACGGGGTTATCTACGCCTCCTGCCACTGCGGCAACTACCTCTACGAGGGCTCAAACACCTGGATGAGCCCCTGGCAAAACTCAGGCTTCTTCAACCTGCACTCCATCCGCCTCTCAGCAGCCTTTGATGCTCAGAGCGGCCGCGTGCTCGGCGAATTCGCCCCCAACATCCGTGGGCCCCGCGGTGACGGTGTTTGGGAGCAGTTCGTAGACTCCACCGGCACCCTCTGGCTCGGTGGCGACATCAACCGGTCCATGGGTGCAAGCGGTATGCAGAACACCGTTGGCTTTGCCAAGTTCGCTGCCCGAGACATTACCCCTCCTGCAACCCCCTCAAACCTGAAGGTTACTACCGACAGCAGCACCGACCAGCTCACCTGGTCCTCAGCCGGCAAGGGCGTAACCTACCAGATCCTCCGCAACAACCGGGTCATTGCAAGCACCACTGAACTCACCTACAGTGTTGCCCACCAGGACGGGGCCCGCTACTTCGTTCGCTCAGCAGATGCAGCTGGTAACTACTCAGCTTCAACCGCTGCCGTTCAGCCGGTACAGGCTGCAGCCCCCATCGAGGCACCGACTGAAGCACCTACCGTAGCGCCTACCCCCAGCCCGAACCCGACCACCAGCGCCCCGGCTCCGGCACCTACCACCTCAGCCCCTGTTGCTCCGGTTGAACCCGTTCAGCCGGTTGCTCCACCTAAGGTTGCTGACACCCCCGATAACGCTGTAGTTCAGGTCAACCCCGCTCCCATTGAGCCCATTGCCGCCCCGGCAGCCGGTGCAGAACTTGTTCTAGCCTCAGGCGAGGAGTGGAAGATTGCCTTCGGACTGAACGCCTGGAAGGGTCTAGACTCAACCTGGAAGCAGACTAACTACAACTACGACACTGCTAAGTGGTACAACACCTACACCTCAGTAGGTTGGGGTGAACCGAGGATTGCAACCCTCTACCAGTTCAACTCCGGCTCCCAGCCCATGTCGATGATGCTGCGCAAGGAACTGAACCTGAACCTGCAGCCTCACCAGTCGCTGGTGCTGACCACCTATGTTGATGACGGCATGATGGTTTGGGTCAATGGCAAGGAATACACCCGTAAGAACCTGCTCCTGGGGGCCCTGCCCACCTACGCGGCAACCCGGGCTGTAGACTTTGGCGCTGCCCGCCAGACCCCGCTGGTTCTGACCGTTCCGGCCTCTGCCCTGAACCAGGGTAAGAACTCTATTGCGGTAATGGTCAATTCCAACAGCCGCGGCGCTGGCACCACCTTCGATATGATCGGTGAAATCCGCTCCTAGTGAGCG
>JAXDRN010000008.1:0-46818 GCA_034090985.1 Rothia sp. (in: high G+C Gram-positive bacteria)
GAAGGGAATCTCAGGCCCTTCACCGGCAGGGGTGTTCACATTGACCATGCCGGCGTCAATCTGCTGGGCCAGGCGGCGGGCGCGGGCCTCATCCTGCGAGAAGACCGCCCCACCCAGGCCGTACTGGGTGTTGTTGGCCAGCTCAATGGCTTCCTCATCGCTCTCTACCCGGTAGACGGTGGCGACGGGGCCAAAGAGCTCCTGGTAGTAGACCTCAGAGCCAACGGGCACATCAGTGAGGACGGCCGGTGAAAGGTAGGCGCTCTTCTCATCCAACAGCTGGCCACCGGCTCGCAGGCTGGCACCGGCAGCGACGGCGGCATCCAGCTGCTTCTTGAGCCCTTCAGCTGCTGCCCGGGATGAGAGGGGAGCGTAGACCTCTCCCCCCGCCTCTTGGGGCAGACCCGGCTTCATAGCCTCAGCCAGTTTGACCAGTTCAGCCACGAACTGATCGTAAATATCGGCCATAACGATCATCCGCTTGTTGGAGTTACAGGCCTGGCCGGTGTTGTACATGCGAAAAGCCCAGGCGGTAGCAGCAGCCTCAGCAACATTGTCGGTATCAAGCACAATGTAGGGGTCAGAGCCGCCCAGTTCCAGCACAGCCTTCTTGAGCTTGCACCCGGCAATTCCAGCCACAATAGCCCCGGCCCGTTCGGAGCCGGTTAGGGAGACCCCCTGGATGTGGCGGTGGCCAATCATGGCCTCAATCTGGTCGTGGCTAGCAAAAACTGCCTGGTAGGCACCCTCGGGAACCCCGGCCTCCTTCATGATCTCGGCAATGGCCAGGGCTGACTTGGGGCAGATTTCGGCGTGCTTGAGCACAATGGTGTTGCCCAGCATGAGGTTAGGGGCGGCGAAGCGGGCCACCTGGTAGTAGGGGAAGTTCCAGGGCATGATGCCCAGCAGGGCGCCCAGGGGCTTGCGCTGAATATAGGCCTCGGAGTTATCAGCGGAGGAGGGAATGGGCTCATCCTTGAGGTGGTCGGCGGCGATCCCGGCGTAGTAGGCGAAGATAGCAGATGAGAACTCTACCTCTTCAATCCCTTCTGAGAGGGGCTTACCCATTTCCTGGGAGATAATTTCAGCCAGCTGCTGCTTGCGCTCTTCAAAGAGTTCAGCGATACGGTTCACAATAGCGGCGCGTTCTTCAAGGCTGCTGGTGCGCCAGGTCAGGTAGGCGGTGTGGGCCCGGTCTACTGCCGCAGTAGCCTGCTCGTCGGTGAGGGTGTCGAAGGTTTCGAGCACCTGGCCGCTGGTGGGGTCTTCAAGTCGGTAGGTCATAATCTTACTACTCCTTAGAGGGCTGGAGGAATCTTTTTAGTGGGCGTAGGGGTTGCGGATGCCGATGTACTGAATAGAGGAGTATTCGGCGATTCCTTCTGCTGAACCTTCCCGGCCCATGCCGGACTGTTTGACACCACCGAAGGGGGCTGCTGCATTAGAGACAACACCGGCATTGAAGCCCATGATGCCAAATTCTAGGTGGTCGCTGGCCCGGTAGAGGCGGTCAATGGATTCAGTAAAGACGTAGGAGGCTAGGCCGTATTCGGTGTCGTTGGCTAGGGCGTAGGCCTCGTATTCGTCACTGAAGGTGAAGATGGGGGCAATGGGGCCAAAGATTTCTTCTCGGGCTAGGCGGGCATCTAGGGGCACATCGACCAGGACGGTGGGTTCAAAGAAGTAGCCTGAGCCTTCCTTCTTTTTACCGCCGGTAAGGATTCGGGCTCCCTTGGCGACAGCGTCCTCTACCAGGGCGACCATGGAGTCTTGGGCCTTCTGTTCGATCAGGGGGCCGCAGGTGACGCCTTCGTCTAGGCCGTTGCCTAGGGTGAGGGCGGCCATGGCTTGGGCAAAGCGGTTAGAGAATTCCTCAGCCAGGGACTTATGGACGATGAAGCGGTTAGCGGCCGTGCAGGCCTCACCAATATTGCGCATCTTTGCAGCCATAGCCCCAGCTACAGCCTGGTCAAGGTCAGCGTCCTCAAAGACCAGGAAGGGGGCGTTGCCGCCTAGTTCCATAGAGGTGCGCAAAACGTTCTCAGCAGCCTTCTTCAGCAGGTCCTTACCAACCGGGGTGGAGCCGGTGAAGGAGACCTTACGCAGGCGGGAATCGCTCATGATGGGCTCAGAAACAGCGGCAGCTGACTTAGAAGAGACAACATTAAGCACCCCAGCTGGCAGGCCGGCATCGAGCAGGGTCTGGGCAAAGTACTGGCTGGTCAGAGGGGTTAGGCGGGCGGGCTTGAGCACCATAGTGCAGCCTGCGGCAATGGCAGGGGCTACCTTACGGGTGCCCATAGCCAGGGGGAAGTGCCAGGGGGTAATCAGCAGGCAGGGACCAACAGGCTTGTGGCGAGTAATCATCCGCAAGCTACCCTCTGGCATATTGAGGGAGCGGCCGTAGTGGCGGGGAGTTTCTTCGGCAAACCAGCGCAGGAATTCTGCCCCGTAGGTTACCTCACCGAGGGCCTCAGCGTAGGGCTTACCCATTTCTAGGGTCATCAGGGTGGCAAACTCTTCAGCCCGTTCGGTCACCAGTTCAAAGGCCCGGCGCAGAATTTCTGCCCGCTGCCGGGGCGAGGTGGCAGCCCAGCCGTGCTCCCCGGCCTCCTTTTCGGCCCGGCAGGCTGCATCGAGGGCTGCTAGGGCATCTGCCTCTGTTGCAGAGGCCAAGGTTGCCAGGATTTCACCGGTGGCGGGGTTTTCAACATCGAAGGTTCCCCCGTCAGAGGCTGGCCGCCAGTGGCCGTCAATGAGCAGGCCGGTGGGCACCTTTGCTAGGAGTTCCTGAAGATCTAAGGTCATGGTTGTCAACCTTTCATCATGTATCAGCCTGATAGCTGAGGGGCAGTTCTTGCTTATCCTACGCCCCACCCCCGCCGGCGGGTATCCTATCTCACATTCTTTGGGGGTGGGGCTGTGCATTTTATCTATTCGGGAAGGTCAAGGAGTTCACCGGCTCCCAGGGAAACCTGGCCGGTAAAGAAGGGCGGGCGCTTAATCCGCTGGTAGATCATCAGCACTATCCCCAGAAGCAGCAGGACCAGAGAGAGAATGAAGACCAGCCCCACTCCCCCGATCTCGGAGCCAGAGCCGTAGGCCGGGTCCATAGAGTCAAAGAAGGTTTGGGCAAAGAAGACTACCAGGATTAGCCCGCCGAGCAGGGGCAGAAGGAACTGGTTCAGCAGGTTACGAGCCCCGCTTTTGAGGGAGGTCTTGCGGAAGTACCAGACGCAGGCGAAGGCGGTCAGACCGTAGTAGAGGCAGACCATCAAACTCAGGGCTGAAATGGTATCCCAGAGCACTGAGGTAGAGATAAAGCGCATAGCAACATAGAAGATGCTGGCAATAAGGCAAGAGGCAACCGTTGCATAAGAGGGGGCCTGGTACTTAGGGGAAAGACGGGCAAACTGGGGGCCTAGGGCCTTGTAGTAGCCCATAGCTAGCAGGGTGCGGGCTGGGGAGACAGCGGTGGACTGCAGGGAGGCCAGGGCTGCAACCATAACCGCAATAGACATAAGGATTCCCAGGGAGCCAAGCACCGGACCAGAGAGGGCGGCGAAGATATTTTCCTGGTTATCCGGGTTGCCCAGGCCTAGGCCTTCCTGGCCTGTTCCGGCAAAGGAGAGGGTTCCCACAGAAAGGAAGAGGTAGAGCAGCACGATAGTCACAATGGTGCTAATAGCAGCGGTTCCGCTGGTGGTGTGTTCACCTTCTGTTTCCTCATTCATGGTCAGCACAGCGTCCCAGCCCCAGTAGAGGAAGAAGACAAGGGACATAGAGACTGCCAGGGTAGAGAAGGAGTCAATCCCAAAGGGGTTAAACCAGCTCAGACTGAAGGTCAGGTTGGCAAAGCCACTGCCGTTTGCCGCCTTGTAGAGGGCTACAGCTGAGAAGAGGGCTAGGACCAGCAGCTGGAAGATGGTGAGGATGGTTTGCAGTTTCTGGGTGGCATCTAGCCCGCGGTAGGTGATGTAGCAGCCAAAGGCCATGAAAGCTAAGAAGGTGGCAATGTTGATCAGATTGTTTGAGGCTAGGTCTGCTAGGGCTGGGTTATTGAAGGCCTGGGAGAGGAAGAGGTAGAAGAAGTCAACGGCGATTCCAGCCAGGTTTGAGAGAACCAGGATGGTAGCAACCAGTAGAGCCCAACCTCCCATCCAGCCAACATAGGGGCCGAAGGCCTTGGTGGTCCAGGTGAAGGTGGTTCCAGCATCGGGCAGGGCCGCATTCAGCTCCCGGTAGCCGATGGCCACCAGGAGCATGGGGATAAAGCCAACAAGGAACATGGCCGGCATGTAGGTTCCAGCTTCTGCAGCTACGGGGCCTAGGGCCCCTGAGAGGGAGTAGGCGGGGGCAACAACGGAGATGCCGATAATGATGGAGGAAAAGAGGGTTACTCGACCGGATGAGAGGCCTTTTTTGTTGGCTGCGCTGACATCTACTGAGCCGTGGGGTTTGGCCTGATTTGAGCTGGAGGCCTGGGGCTGGGCCCCTGGGGTTTGGGTCATCATTGACTCCTTATCAGCTTTATGGGCTAAGGAAGGGCTAGGGAAACGAACGTCATTCGTTTAGTTAGATACACTACAACCTTAAGGTTTGTTTGTGAAGTGGGTAACGCAATTTTTTCTGTGGGGCCCGAGCTGGCTCGAACCCCACAGTCTCTAGTATTTTCTGCGGCTAGATTCAGCGCCCCTAGGCACCTGCGGCAGGCTTCTTCACCTGGGGCAGAGAACCGGTCCAGGGGTCTTGGGCCGACCCCCGCCGACCGGGCGAGTAGTCCCGGGGAACAACCACCAGGGGCAGGGGCAGGCGGGTCAGAATCTTAGCCGTATGGGAACCTAAGAAGAGCTGGCCGCGGGCAGCAAGCCGAGAGGATCCAGCCATCAGCACAGACCCGGCAGACCAGTCCACCGACTCCACAGCCTCTGGTATGGTCGCCCCCTGGCCCACCCTAATACTGATCCGGTCAGACTCAAGGGGAACAATTGAAGACTGGTCCAGAAGGTCCCGCAAGATAGCTTCTGCCTCAGCCTGCTCCTGGGGGCCAGCTGCCCCTTCAACCAGGGAGACCAGGCGCACCGGCAGGCCGGTCCGCTGGGCAGTTGCCACAGCCTCCTCAACCAGGGAAATTGAGTCAATCTCAGCAGAAACTGCACAGTCGATCTGGTCAATAACCCTAGCTGCATCATAAGAGCGGGGGGCCAAAATGACCGGAATAGAGGAGCGGTGAAGCAGGGCCTGAGCCACCGACCCTAGGGAGTGAAAGAGCCAGCCGCCGGTCTTAGCCCCGCCCACAATAATGGCCCCGGCTGCAATGGCCTCGGCAAACTCCATGAGGCCGGCAGCTGTTGATTCCGCCTGCCGCAGGTGAAAGCGGGCCTTAAGATCGGTGGGCACCCACTGCTGGGCCTCTTCAAGCCAGCCTACTGCCTGCTCCTGGAGCAGGGCCCCAAAATTAGAGCGGGGGGCAGCTAGGCGGGGGTTTTGCTGCTTGATAACATACACCACGTCAAGCTCTGCCCCCAGGGAAGAGGCTAGAGCAACAGCCAGATTCAGGGCATCTCGCCCCCGAGGCGAGGGCGAGTAGCCAACAAGGTAGCGCATCTTTATCCCTTTAGTTTTTCACTGATCAGGGCGGCAGTCTTCTGCCCCATCCGCACTGCCCCATCGACATGCTGATAGCCCTCAGCAGCCAGGTCTGAGCAGGACCAGTAGATAGGGCCAACCGGGTCAGCCTGGTAGGCCCCGTAGCGGGAGAGGCCCCCTAAATCAAAGCTGGCAGCGTAGGCCCCGCGGGTCCATTCCTCAGCCCCCCAGTCAGATTCGTAGTAGCGGATGGGATTGAGGGTCTCCTCCCCCAGCATCTCAGCCATTGACTCTAGGATGGTGCGCTTGCGCTCCTCAGCTGAAAGGGTGAACATGCGGTCAGCCTTCTCATCAGAAACAAAACCTACCAGGGTGCCCCGCTCCTCTTCCTGGCCGGTCACTGGGTCATAGTTGGTGTTGTCGTAGATTTCCTGGACCAGGTTATCGCAGGCAAAGGAGGTGCCAGAAAGGCCCTTTTCCCGCCAGAAGGGGCGGTCATAGACGGCATGTACCTTAATGACCAACCCCAAAGACTGGTGCTGGTGCATCTGGTGCTGGCGGCGGTCTAGGGCCGGCACATAGGAAACCCGGGAGTAGAGATTGGGGGGCACGGCCATGATGGCGTACTTGGCGCGAACTGTTACTGCCCCCTCCGGATTGGCTACTCCCTCTTCACTGAAGTCTTCTGCCTCAACCAAAACCGGGTAGTCCCCTTCTTCTTGCCAGCGCAGCACCCGCACCGGGTGGCCCAGAATAATGTTCTCTGCACCGATCTTGTCAGCCAGGGTCAAAGAAACCTTCTGCATACCACCTAGGACCCGCTGGTCTAGGATGAAGTTTTCATCCACCAGGTTTGAGAAGGAGCCAGCTGAGGCTGCCATCAGAATGGCTTGCAGGGCTGAGAAGGCGTGGGAGGGCTTAGTGAGCATAGCTCCGGCAATGAAGAGGGAGATATTGTTCAGCGCCTCCTCATTATCGGTCTTGGTCCTGAGCCAGTTGCGGAAGCTAATAGAGTCAAGCTCCTTAGCCTGGGGGTGGGCCCAGGGGGCTTCGGGGCCAACTTCAGCAACGATCTGGTCCATCAGGTCAATCAGGCGCAGCATTTCTGCCTTGGTGGCCTCATCAACGGGGAAGATGTCGCCAGAGTAGCGTTTGACCTGCCCGTCTAGGGTCTTGTAGATGGAGTCGCCCTCCCGGTAACGGGAGAAGGTCTTAAGGCCCAGCTCCTCTAGCAGGGCCTTGAGGGCGGTCTGGTCGGGTGAGACCCATTGGCCGCCAATTTCAATAAAGGCTCCATCAAGGTCGCCGTTCCAGGTGCGGCCCCCCACCCGGTGGCGGGCTTCTAGGACGGTCACGGTATGGCCGGCCTGCTGGAGGCGGTAGGCGGCGGTCAGGCCAGAGGGGCCTGCCCCGATAATAGCAACGTCACTGGTGATCTGCCTGGGGGTCAACGTCTTTGTCCTTCCCTAAGAGTGGATGTAAGTCAGAAAACGGAAAACGAATATCGTTCGTTTTAGTCTAGCCCAGGTCAGGAAAAATGTGAAGAGCCTTACCTTTTTTCTGGGGTGCTACCGTTAAAACCATGAGCCCTAGCCCCAGGAAGCCCCGGCCCGCAGGCCGCCCACCAGCCTCTGTGCTGACCCCAGAAAAAATTGCCAGCGCCGCCCTGCACCTGATCAGCCGGGAGGGAAACTTCACCATGTCCAAGCTGGCCCAGCAGCTAGAGGTGGCCCCCTCTTCCCTCTATAACCACCTTTCCTCCCGGGACCAGGTGCTAGCAGCCATTTCAGACCATATTGCCCAGGGCATTGACACCAGCGCCCTAACCCTAGCGGCCCAGCAGCTAGACCTCAGGGCAAGCGAACCCCAGCAGGTCCGCCGGGCCTGGATTCAGGCCACAAGCCACTGGGCCCGCTCCTACAGAAGGGCCTTCTCCCTAACCCCGGCAGTCGTCACCACCCTGGCCATCACCCCAGTCCGCCAGGCGCCGGCCACCTTGGCCATGTATGAGAACGTCACCCAGGCCTTCCTCCTCTTTGGCCTAAGCCACCGCCAGGCCCTGCTGACCATTGAGGCCTTAGAGGCCTTCCTGCTGGGGGCAGCCCTTGACACCCAGGCCCCGGCTGACATTTTCAACCCCAGCCCCCACCAGCAGGAGCACCCCGCCATCTGGGCCGCCTACCAGGAACTGGGCCCCACCCCCCAGGATGAGGCCTTCGAGCTGGGTCTAGGGGCCCTCCTTGAGGGCCTAGCCTGCCAGCTTCAAGAGCCCAAACCCTCAGAGGCACCTAAGGCGAGGGGAACCACCCCTTCCTTTACAGGCACTTAGCCCCCTCACGTGCCACAATTAATATATGAGCACACCACCACACCCCCATCTCCCCCCAGCAGTGGAGGCTCTGGCCCAGATAACCCAATGGCACACCCGGGCCTCTGCCCTTCCCCTGGACCTTCGTTTTACCACCAACCAGGGACAGCCTCAGGCTATCCACACCACCGTAACCGGCTCCCCCAGTAGCCCGGCCCCCCAGGCCTTTACCTGGGCGGTAACCTGCGCCCTGAAGGAGCTGGCCCAAGCTGGCCAACTTGCTGGCTCAGCTAGCTACCGAATGAGTAGCACCCCCACCGGTTCCATCATCATTAAACGAATCCCCAGCTCCCAGATTCAGGAGCAGGACCAGCAGGCTAAGGCCCCTCAGCCTTCTGTTACCCATGAGGGGCTGGCCCTGCGCACAGCCCTTGCCTCCTACGGCCACCAGAAGGGGCACAGCCCCCTAGAAATTGCCCGGGAAGAGCAGGAGCGGGGCTTCCACTTTCCACCGGAGCTCAGGTTTTTCCGCTCCCTGGTGCGCCAGGGGGTTATTGGATTCTGGCAGGGCGAAGAGGTCCTAGCCTCTGATCCACAGGCAGACTTTGGAGTTTCTGCCCTCAACTCCCTTCCCTGGCAGCCGCCGCAGAGCCAGGACCCTGCCGTCCAGCCCCTACTCACCCACCCCCGCTGGGTGGAAATTGGCCACACCAGCAGCTACCTTTTTGCTCTTGACTTTGCCCCCGGCCAAGAGGGGCAGCTGGGGCAGGTGATTGCCCGCCCCCTGGGCCAGGCCACCGCCCCCCAGCTTCTGGCTCCCAGCCTGCTGGCCTTTATTGGAGGCAAGAAGGCCCAGGAGCAGGCAGACTCAGCCCCCCAAGACTCCCCTCTAGGGCCTCAGGCCTCTGAGGCAGCTGACCAGCAGGTTCTGGCCTGGGCTGGCGACCTAGAACCCTGCCAGCTTCCACCCCTTCTAGGCTGGGAGCAGACCCCAGGCCTGGCCGATTACAAACAGGCCCTCAGCTACCTAGCGGCAGGGGGGCAGGCTGGCCTAGCTTCGGACCAGGAGGGGGCAGGGGCCAGGCCCCTGACCCAGTCCACCCCCCTTCTTTCTGCCCCAGCTGGCCAGGAGCAGGGGCAGCAGGAAGCCCCTAAGAAGCCGGTTTTTCTAGCTTCAGAAACTCCAGCTACCCCGACAGCTTCGCCAGGGGATGAGCCAGAAGAAGCCGGGGCAGGAGTGCAGGTAGATTCGGCTACAGATTCTCTACCCACCCCCTTAGGGGATAGCGACCTACTACCCCCTGCTGATTCCCAGACCCTGCTGAACCCTTCAGCTACTCCCCTTACCTCCCCTGAGCAGCGTAAGATTGCCCAGGCAATGGAGGTTCTGGCCTTTGGCAGTAAGGAGGAGCGGATTCGCCAGGCTGACGCTGATGCTGATCCTGTTCCCTCGATTGCCGCCCGGGCTAAGAAGGTACACCTGACCTCAAGCCCGGCAGTAAATTCCCCAGATGAGGATAATAGCCCCCGTCAGCAAACCACTAGCCCCCTTCGGGCCAGCTTAAGAAAATTTTTTATCGGCAACTAGTACACAGATCAGGAGGGGCCTATGGTTCGCCCAGCCCACGATTCCATTGGCAGCAGCAGCCTTGAGGTCTTTATCCCCGGGCCTGGGCAGAACCCAGAGGACCCCGAAGACACCCAGCGTCAGGCCTTCCTAGAGGCCGCCCAGGACCTACTGGACCAGGGTCTTGATATTGCCGTCTACTCCACCGACTCCTACCCTTCAGCCTTTAAGGACTGTGAGCCGGTAGCCGACCAGCTAGCCATAGCCGGGCCCCAGGTGCTACCTATCCTGCTAGTAGAAGGCCTGATCAAGGTCTCCTACATGTACCCCACCCCTGAGCAGCTACGCCGCTTTTCCCACTTTGACCAGCTCAAGCAGCCCAAGGTCAAGGCCGCAGCAGCAGCCTGCGGAACCGGCACGACAGACAGCCCCGCAACCCTTCCAGCCGCTGAGCCAGCAGGTTTTGCAGCCCAGCTAGCAGGGCTTACCCCCAAGCCTGCCGGAGGCCCTGACATCGGTGACCGACTCAACCTGCTCGGCGGGCAGGATTCTTCCCCTAGCTCCCAGACGACCGGATCAGAGCAGGCCGCCTGCGGCTGCGGTGGTTGCGGCTGCGGCCAGTAAGATAGGACCGACACACATTTTTCTAAGGAGGTAGTCAATGATCGGTGCACGCATTGAGCACAAGGACGAGTTCTTCATTGCAGGCTTCCGTGAAACCGTCAAGCAGGGCGCCGGCATTGGCGAGCTCTGGAAGAAGCTAACTACCCAGGCAGAAGCCCGGGGGGTTACCATGTCCGAGGTCCACCCAGTGGGCGTTATTGTAGGCATGAATGCCGCTGGCGAATTCGACTACATGGCAGGGTTCCTGGTAGAGAACCTAGAAACCGCCCAGGCCTTAGGCTTCAACGCCCTTAAGGTCGACGGCGGCGAATTTGCCGTAACCCAGGTTGAAGGCCCGGTACCCATGAGCACCATGGCCGGGGTGGACCACCTGATGGGAACCTTCCTACCCGCTTCAGGCTTTAAGCCCAAGGGCCCGGTCTTTGAGGCCTACGGGCCGGGCGACCCGTCTGCTGATGACTTTCAGATGCAGGTCTGGGTGCCAGTTAAGCCAGCCTAGGCCTAGGGTAACTGCAGAAAAACCGCCCCCTCAGACGAGGGGGCGGTTTTTCTGCTCAGGGCTTTTTCTGCTCGGGGCTTTTTCTCCTCAGAGCTTCTTCTCTTCGGGGCTAGGGCCGCTAGACCCTAGCCCTGGTGCGTGGGCCTAGCTGACCGCACCGCGCAAGGTGCGCAGGGCTACCTGCAAGACAGCCAGGCGGGGGTGACCGTCTGCCCCCGGGGCAGCCTCTTGAATTTCAGCCAGCATGGCATCAACCCGCCCCATGCGTACCGGGTGGTTTTCTACCCAGCGGGCTAGGGCAGCGTCACCGCTTTCGCCTCCGGCAGCTACCGGCTGGCCAACCTCCTGTACCACCTTAAGAGCCAGGGAGGCGGCGATTTCGTAGAGGTCATCTCGCAGGGAGGAGCGGGCCAGGGTCTCCCAGCGGTCATTACGGGGCAGGGTAGAAATCCTGGTCAGGAGCAAGTCCACCTGGAAGCGGTCGTAGACCGAGTAGTAGACCCGGGCCACCTGTTCGGTAGAGAGGCCGTTGGCCTCAGCAGTGCGAACTACGTCCATGAGGGCAAAGGCCTCAAACTCACGAATCCAGTTAACGATGAGCTCCTCAGGCAGCCCCCAGGCCTCAGCCTGGTCCCTCAGGGCCCGAACCCGGGCCCGGGTCTGGTCTGCAAAGTAGTCCTTGAGGGAGGGGATGAGTTCAGCAACCGGCTTGAAGCGTTCAATCATCTCAGCAATAGGAGTGCCAACAAGAACTGAACGTTCGGCGGCAAACCAGCGGGCTAGGCGGTCGAGCATCCGCTGCCAGTCCTTAATGACAGCCTGCCAGGCCTCTAGGGGCAGGGAGGCCGGAAGCTCCCTATGCAAACGGGCAGAGTTGCCAATACCAAATGTTTCACGTGAAACATAGAAGGCCCGGGCCAGGGCGTCTACCCCCACGCCGGTCTCTTCAACGGCCCGGAAAACATGGGTAATACCGCCTAGATTGACCATCTCGTTAGCTACCCTGGTGCAGATGATCTGCCGGCGCAGGGGGTGGGACTCCAGGTGGGCACCGAAGCGCTCTACCAGGGCCGGGGGGAAGTACTCGGCAAGAACCCTAGAGAGGTAGGGGTCATCTGCCAGGTCAGTCTTCTCAAGCTCAGCTGTCAGATGGATCTTCACGTAGGCAGCCAAGACAGCCAGCTCAGGGCCGGTGAGGGTCTCTCCCTTACTGGCGTAGCGTTCACGGATCTGCTCATCGGTGGGCAGGAACTCAACGGCCCGGTTCAGCCCAGCCCGCTCCTCTAGGTCGTGAATCAGACGGATGTAGGCCTCAACACCGGGAACCACCCCAAGCCGCTCAGCCTGCAGCAGGACGTTCTGCTCAATGTTGGTCCGCAGCACCTGGGCGCCGACCTCCTCCCGCTGGGCTTCAATGAAGCCGGCGCGTTCTTCGGCAGGCAGTTCACCGGCAGCAACCAGGCGATCAACCAGAATCTTGATATTGACCTCCCGGTCTGAGGTTTCAACCCCAGCTGAGTTATCAATAGCATCAGTGTTAATCAGAATACCGGCCTGGGCCGCCTCAATCCGGCCCAGCTGGGTAAAGCCCAGGTTGCCACCTTCACCCACAATCCGGGCTCGCAGGTCTCGGCCATCAACCCGGATGGGGTCGTTAGCCTTATCCCCCACCTCGGCATGGGTCTCAGTAGAGCCCTTAACGTAGGTGCCAATACCGCCGTTGTAGAGCAGGTCAACGGGGGCCTTCAAAATAGCTGAGAGCAGCTGGGGTGGGGCCAGCTCACTTACCCCCTCATCGAGACCCAGAACCTGACGGACCTGCTCAGAGATGGGAATAGACTTAGCTCCGCGGGAGTAAACACCCCCACCGGCTGAAATCAGCTCCGGGTTGTAGTCCTGCCAGGAGGAACGGGGCAGGTTGTAGAGGCGCACCCGTTCCTCAAAGGCAAGATCAGCCTGGGGGTTGGGGTCAAGGAAGATATCCCTGTGGTCAAAGGCTGCCACCAGGCGGGTAGCCCGCGAGCGCATCAGCCCGTTACCAAAGACGTCACCGCTCATATCCCCAATACCGACGGCGGTAAATTCTTGGCTCTGGCAGTCAATGCCCAGCTCAGCAAAGTGCCGCTTGACTGATTCCCAGGCTCCCCGGGCGGTAATGCCCATGGCCTTGTGGTCGTAGCCAACTGAGCCGCCAGAGGCGAAGGCGTCGCCTAGCCAGAAGCCGTAGTCGGCGCTGATGGCGTTGGCCGTATCTGAGAAGGAGGCTGTTCCCTTATCGGCGGCAACTACCAGGTAGTAGTCGTCTCCGTCGCGGGCGATGACGCGGGGGTTGCGAACTACGGTTTCGCTGCCGTCAGCTTCGATCGTCAGGTTGTCGGTGACATCGAGCAGGGAGGCAATGAAAATCTTGTAGGATTCTCGGCCTTCGCTGATCCAGGCGTCCCGGTCTAGGGCGGGGTTGGGTAGCTGCTTGGGGTAGAAGCCGCCCTTAGCCCCGGTGGGGATAATGACGGAGTTCTTGACCATCTGGGCCTTGACCAGGCCCAGCACCTCGGTGCGGAAGTCTTCGCGGCGGTCAGACCAGCGCAGGCCGCCACGGGCCACAGATCCAAAGCGCAGGTGTACCCCTTCTACCCGGGGGGAGTAGACGAAGATTTCAAAGCTGGGGCGGGGCAGGGGGGCAAAGTCGATCTGGCCGGGGGCTACCTTCAGGGCCAGGGCTGGCCGGTCTAGGTAGGCGTTGGTGCGCAGGGTTGCCCTGATGACCTGGGCTAGGGAGCGCATCAGGCGGTCTGCATCTAGGGTGGGGATAGCGTCTAGGGCCTGCTCTAGCTGCTGCCAGATTTCTTCCCGCTCCTGCTGGCGTTGGGCATCGTCTGCGTAGGCTGCATCTGGGTCGAAGCTGGCGGCAAAGTAGCGAACCAGCAGGCGGGTTACCTCTGGGTAGGCCAGCAGGGTGTCAGACATGAACTCTGCTGTGTAGACCTGCCCTAGCTGCACCAGGTAGTGGGTGTAGGCCCGCAGGATTTGGACCTCCTGCCAGGTCAGTTGTTCAGCGAGGATCAGCCTATCTAGGCTGTCTGATTCCCGCTTGCCCAGCAGGTAGGCCTTGAGGGCCTCCTGGTAGAGGCTGGCGATTTTGTCAGTTTCAAGACCCTGGGGGAGTTGGACTCCGAAGTCGTAGAGGCAGAAGCGGCGGCCGTCAGCCGGGGTGATCTCGTAGGGCTTCTGGTCGATAACAACCAGGCCCATATGTTGCATGACGGGTAGCAGTTCGGTGAGGGTGTGGGAGCTGTTGAGGTAGGTTTTGACCCGTACCTGGCCTTCCTCTTCGGTCAGGCGGATTGCTGCCGGTTCTTGGGGGCTTAGGCCCTGGAAGATGCCCATGTCTTCTACAGCGTTGGCTACCTCGTAGTCGGCCCGGTAGGTCATGGGGGCTGCTTCGGCCCAGGTGTCTGCCAGTTGGCGGGCTAGGCTGGCTTGGCTTCCTTCCTTGAGGCTGGCTGCTTCTAGGGCGGCGGCTGTTGCTTCACCCCAGGAGCGGCTGGCCTCTTGGAGGCGGGCCTCAATGGCCTGCTGGTCAAGGTCAGGGATGGTGTTGGGGGTAGAGAGGCGCAGGCGGAAGAAGATTCGGGCCAGGGATGAGGTTGAAAGGTAGACCTCGAAGTCTAGGCTGTCGATCTGGATGAAGTCATGGAAGACCGCTTCTAGCCGCTGGCGAACTAGGGTGTTGTAGCGGTCTCTGGGTAGGAAGACGGTGGCTGAGACGAAGCGGCCAAAGGCGTCTGGCCGCAGGAAGAGGCGGGTGGTGCGCCGCTCCTCTAGGCCCATGATTCCCCGGAAGGTGGTGGTTAGTTCTTCAAGGTTGGCGTGGAGTAGTTCTAGGCGGGGGTAGTCTTCGATAATGCCAGCTAGGGTCTTATCGGAGTGGGAGCCAGGCTGGTAGCCTAGCTGCCGGCGCATAATGGCCACCCTTTCCCGTACCAGGGGGGTTTCTACTGCTGGTAGGGAGTAGGCCTGCCGGGAGAAGAGGCCCAGAATGACGTATTCGCCAATGATTTTGCCTGAACGGTCGAAGTCTCGTACCCCAATGTAGTCCAGGTATTCGTGGCGGTGGATGGTGGAGCGGGAGTTGGCCTTGGTGATGTAGAGGGGCTTGGGGTCCTTGGCCTTTTCCAGGCCTAGGCCGGTGAGGATTAGGGGGTCTCCCTCATGGGTTTCGGTGAGGATGCCTAGCCCTGAGCCCTGCCTGTCGGTGAGGATCAGCTGGCCGGCCTGGCCGCTGAGGTCCCTGGCCTTGACTCCCATAAAGAGGAAGTTACCGCGGGTGAGCCAGCGCAGGAATTCCTGGACTGATTCGACCCTTGACATGGGGTCAGCATCTGAATTGATGGCCCCGGTGTAGTGTTCTGCCCCGCCCAGGGTGATACCGGCAACCTCCCCTAGGCGGTCTGCAATGTCTAGGACCCTGCTGGCCATGGCGGTGTTATCCTGGGCCGCTAGGCTTACGTCCTTCAAGATGGCCTGGATTTGAGCTTCGAGCCTCTGGGCGTCTTCTCCTTCTACCCGGGAGCTGAGGCGAACAGCGATCCAGGATTCGATGACTGCCCCCTGTGCCTGGGCGGCTGTTTGAAGGATGGGCATACTGACGGTGTCTCCGCTGGCAACTGGCTGGTTGAAGCCTGTTTCGGTGAGCTTGACCAGCTGGCCGTCCTGGTCTCGTTCTACCAGGAAGGTGGGGTGGATGAGGCCAGAGATTCCGCCCCATTGGGCAGCTATCTGGGCGGTAACGGAGGAGACTAAGAAGCTGGTGTCGTCAACAACAATAAAGAGGGTGCTACCGGCCTGGTCGTTGCCTACCTTGATGAGGGCCTGGCCTGCCTGCCGCTGCTGGGCTAGGGCCCGGTGATCCTGGGCTAGCTGGATGAGCTGCTGCTGGCTGAGGCCTAGAAGTTCCTCTTCTGAGCTGTGGCGGTAGTATTCCTTGATCCAGGTTGGTTCGCTGTCTGTGATGAACACGGTGAGGTGCCTTTCGCTGGGGTGGATGTCACTCCGTTGTGATATCTGGTGGGCGCTTCGCTGCGCCTTACTTCCTATCATAGTGGCTCTTGGGGGCAGAATGAGATAAAAGTTGCCCTCTTCTGCGGTCTCACATTGCAAAAAGACTCTCGCCAGTCTGTGCCCTTGGCTTTTATGCTGGTAGTTCAAACTAGTGTGCACCCTCTAAGGGTGCCTGTTCCCAAGCAGAAGGGCCGCTGATGTCAGCCTCAACTCTTTCAGTTCCTGCAGATCAGGTTCTCTACGCCTATTCCCGCTACCTCCACCAGCTTGGTTCTCCCCTGCCTGATGAGGCCATGGCTCGGGCCCTGGCTGACTACCCCCAGCTAGCTGAGCAGGCTGCTGAAATTTTCAAGGTTGGCTTTGACCCCCAGCTGGATCAGAGCCCTGAGCAGCGGCGGCAGGCCCAGGCTAGCCTGGCTGCAGACTTCACTGCCAGCCTAGCCCAGGTTTCTGATGCCCAGGCCCGCCTTTTCTTTGAGCAGCTGCTTGAGGTGCTTCTGGCAACCGTTCGAACCAACGCCTACCAGGGTAAGCAGACTATTGCCCTGAAGATTTCTACCCGGGATGTTTCCTTCGCTCCCCTGCCTAAGCCCCTCTTTGAGATTTTTGTTGAAGGTGAGGCCCTTGAGGGTGTTCACCTGCGCTTTGGCAAGGTGGCCCGCGGTGGCCTGCGCTGGTCTGACCGTCCTGATGACTTCCGCACTGAGGTTCTAGGTCTGGTCAAGGCTCAGGTGACCAAGAATGCGGTGATTATCCCTACCGGCTCTAAGGGCGGTTTTGTTCCTAAGAACCTGCCTGACCGGGATGCTGAGCAGGAGAAATACAATGAGATGGGTGTAGCTGCCTACAAGCTCTTCATTTCTTCCCTGCTGGATGTTACCGATAACCTGGTGACCGATGAGCAGGGTCAGCGGCAGCTGGTGACCCCTGAGAATGTAGTTGCCCTGGATGAGAAGGACCACTACCTGGTGGTTGCTGCCGATAAGGGCACCGCTACCTTCTCAGATATTGCTAATGGGATTTCCCTGGACCGGGGCTTCTGGCTGGGAGATGCCTTCGCCTCAGGCGGTTCTGTTGGCTTTGACCACAAGGAAATGGGCATCACTGCCCGCGGTGCCTGGGAGTCTGTCAAGCGGCATTTTGCCTCCCTAGGCCATAATTCCCAGACTGAGGACTTTACTATGGTGGGTATCGGCGGCATGGCCGGCGACGTCTTCGGCAACGGAGCCCTGCTCTCAGAGCACATCCGCCTTATCGGTGCCTTCGACTCCCGCCACATCTTTGTTGACCCCAACCCAGATGCAGCTAGCTCCTTCGCTGAGCGTCAGCGCCTCTTCAACCTGCCCAGGGCCTACTGGACCGACTACAACCGGGACCTTATCTCAGCAGGCGGCGGGGTCTTCTCCCGCAAGGACCAGGCCATTGAAATCAGCGACCAGATGCGCCAGGCCCTAGACCTAGACACCGATGCCCAGACCCTAACCGCTGACCAGCTGATCGTAGCCCTCCTCAAGGCCCCCGTTGACCTGCTCTACACCGGCGGCACCGGAACCTACGTCAGGAGCACCTCTGAAAGCAACAAGCAGGTAGGGGACTCCACCAACGATAAGCTGCGCATCACCGCCCCCGAACTGCGGGTCCGCGTCATCTCTGAAGGCGGCAACCTGGGCCTGACCCAGTACGCCCGCATTGAGGCAGCTGCCGGCGGTATCCTGGTCAACACCGACGCAATCGACAACTCTGCCGGTGTAGAAACCTCTGACCGGGAAGTAAACCTGAAGATCCTGATGAGCCGGGCCATCGAAGCTGGCGACTTCGACCCCGCCGAGAGGGCCAGCTTCATTGCAGACCAGGTTGAAGAAGTCGGCCGCCGGGTTCTCCGCTCCAACCTGGAACAGAACGTCCTTCTGCAGGCTGAACGCACTGAGGTCTTTAACACCAACGCTGTAGTCAGCGAATTCATGGACCACCTGGCCAAGACCGTTCACCTGGATCGGGAGGTTGAACTCCTCCCCTCAGAAAAGGACCTGGCCGACCGGGCAGAGGCCCATGTGCCCCTGACCAGCCCCGAGCTGTCAGTCCTGACCGCCTACGCCAAGATTGACCTGACCGCCGCCCTGGTAGAAAGCGGCTACGCCGACCTTCCCGACCTGGAACTCAGCGACGTCCTGGCAGACTACTTCCCGGCCCCCGCCACCGAAAAGTTCGGCAGCTACTTTGACGGCCACCCCCTGCGCAGTGAAATCATTGCCACCCGGGCAGCTAACCGCATGATCAACCACGCCGGTATCACCTTCGTCTTTGAAATGCAGAAGAAGTATGGGGCCTCTGTCAACGACATTGCCCGGGCCTTCCGGGCAGCCCGCCTAGAGATTGGCAGCCTGCCTGACCTAGAAGTCAACCAGGACTTCCAGGCCTGGGTAGAGGGCGCTAAGGCCCTACGGGCCGCAATCGAAGCCAAGCTCAGCAAGTAGCCTTCAGGGCCCTAAACCAGGGCCCTAGCTATCAAAAGGGGGTGTTTCCTCTCTCTAGCAGAGAGGAAACACCCCCTTTATTCTTTCTTCAAAAACCGCCCAGGGCTCTAGGCCCCCTGGGCCGACTGAACCCTATCAACCTCAGCAAGGCTCAGCTTGCTTGTCTCCCGGGCAGTAAGAGCCATCCCAGCAGACAGGGCAGCTACAGCCAGGGTAAAGGCTGCCGGCCAAACCCACTGGCTCAGGTCCTCACCGGCCAGGGCAGTTGCCGCAAGCGGGCTTAGGCCACCTGAAAGGGCAAAACCAATCTGGGTGCCCAGGGCTAGGCCAGTAACCCGAACCTGGGTGGGGAACATTTCAGCGTAGAAGGAGGGCCAAATACCGTTAGCCATAGAGTAGAAGGCCCCGTGCATGAGCACCCCAAAGACAAAGATCAGGGGAATGTTCCCGGCCGTAATAGCCTGCAGGTAGGGGAACATCAGGCCACCGGCCAGCAGGGCCCCACCGGCAAAGACCGGCCTGCGCCCCAGCCGGTCAGCTACCAGGGCCCAGAAGGGAATGGCAATCAGGCTCAGCCCGTTAGAGGCAATGGGCACCCAGAGCATGATATCCGCATCAATGCCGTGGCCCTTGGTGGCGAAGGAAATCGAGAAGGTTGTAAAGACCATGTTGACCGTATTGACCAGGGCACAGAGGGCCACCGTGATAACAGCCTTCTTGTGGTGGGAAAAGACCTGGCTAAGGGGGGTCTTACGCCGGGCTGGGTCAATGACCTGTTGGGCCTGAGTCTCAAGAAAGCTGGGGGCCTCTTCGAGGCGGCGGCGAATCAGCCAGGCTGCTACCAGCACAAAGGCAGAGAGCCAGAAGGGAACCCTCCAACCCCAGGCTAAGAGGTCCTCTTCAGGCAGGGTGGCAAAGGGCAGAAAGACAGCTGTTGCCAGCAGGGAACCGAACTGGGTTCCGTGAAGGGTCCAAGAGGTCGTAAAGGCCCGCCGGTCCTCATGGGCATGTTCTAGGGACATAGAGATAGCTGAGGCCTGCTCACCGGCAGCTGATAGGCCCTGAAAGACCCGGCAGAGAACCAGCAGGGCCGGGGCCAGCAGGCCAGCCTGATCATAGGTTGGCAGGCAGCCGATGGCGAAGGTGGCCGCCCCCATCATGAAGAGGGTCAGCATGAGCACAAAACGGCGGCCAAAGCGGTCGCCCAGGGGGCCCATGAGCATGGCCCCAAAGGGGCGAACCACGTAGGCAACACCCAGGACCATCATTGATTTGAGGATCCCGGCTACCTCTGAATCCTCAGGGAAGAAGATGCTGTTGAGCACCAGGGCTGCAGCTGTACCAAAGACCGCGAAGTCATAGTACTCCAGGGCTGAGCCAATCCAAGAGGCCAGGGCTGCCTTTCTGGGTTTTTTCTGCAAGGAGTGAGGGGGCAGAGAAGTCATAGGAAGGCCCTTCGTTCACCCACTGGGACCAGGCCAGCCCCCGTGGTATCAGTCATAGATCTCTTCTGAGCCTAGGGGCAAAGAATAGGAGGGTCAAAGCTATGACCCTCCTATTTCGCATAGTGGCCCTTGAGGCCCCTGAGAGGGGCCCAGTGACCGATTGCCCCCTCTGTATTTAACTGATTTCCCAGCTGCTCCCAGGCCCCCTGGGCCCCCAGCCCTGGTTCTGGAGCTGGTCTGCCAGCAGGGGAGCTAGGGTCTTGCCGTAGGCCCGGCCAATATGGTTATCGTCCATATAGACATAGACGTTGCCAATAACCGGCTGGCAGATTCCCTCTGGGCAGTAGGCTGCTGTCAGGTCAGCTGCGTAGACCAGGGGGTTACGGGCAGCCAGGGCGGCAGCCGGGTTCAGGGGGGCCAGCTTATCGGCCGCCTTGGCCTGGCAGGCTGCAAGGTTCTTTAGGTTAGTCTGGGCGCATTCGTACACATTGTAGGTGTAGCGGGGGTTATCCCTGAGGGCAATCACCTGAATACCGGCCTGGGTGAAGGCGGCAATTTTCTCTTCAATACCGGGCATGATGACCTCCTGGTTAGAGGCCGGGTCGGTCAAGGTTGCTAGCAGAACCAGGGTATCTGGCTTGCTCTCTAGGATCTCCTGGGTGATCTGGGAGTTCAGGTAGCTACATTCCTCATTGGGCTTAGGCTCCTGGGGGTAGCGGCAGCCACCTAGGTGCATATCAATAAGGTTGGAGCCAGTCTGCTCAGCTAGGGGCCGGAGCATGGCCAGGGACTGGCCGGCGTGGGAGGCTCCTACCACCATGATCCGGGGGCTATCTGCCTGGCCGTACTGCTCATAGGTGCAGAAGGACTCAAGGCCCAGGTTCTGGGGCAGGAAGTCCCCGGCACAGGGGACCTGGGCCCCGTCGTATTGGCTCAGGGGCTCAATGGCCGGGATGGGATCATGCTCATAGTCTGAGAAGCTGCTGGTTAGGGCCCTGGCTCCGGGGAAGTCGTCGCTCCCTGAGGTTTCGGCTAGGGCCAGTAGCCGCTGATGCTGGTAGGAGGCCCAGGCCTGGGCGGCGCTAATGGGCCCCCCAACAAGGGTCAGGCTGATAGCGATCAGGGCTAGGGGGCGAACCCAGGCGGGGCTAGTAACCTCCTTGCGGTGGCGGCCGCCGGGGGCAGCTGCCGAAGCCTTGAGGGCCTTGGCTGAGGGCTTACGGTCTAGGGCCCGCAGGGGCTTTTCCACCAGCTGGTGTAGCCCCCAGGCTAGGGCAATAGAGGCTAGGATCAGCAAGGTTCCGTCCAGGAAGCCGGCGTGGGCCTTGCCTACCTTGCTGGTGTAGAGGATCAGCAGGGGCCAGTGAACCAGGTAGAGGCAGTAGGAGATAGCCCCCAGCTTCTGCAGGGGCCAGGTGGAAAGGAAACGGTCAGCCCCTAGGGGGGAGTCGGTCTTACCGGCTGCAATGACCAGGGCCGCAGAGAGGATTGGCCAGAGGGCCAGGAAGCCGGGGAAGGCCTGCTGAACGGGTAGGATCCAGCCGCAGGTGACTAGTCCTAGCAGGCCCAGCCAGCCCATGGGAACCTTAGCCCGCTGGGGAACCTTCCAGGCCAGCAGGAGCATGGCCAGGAGGGTGCCTGAGGCGAATTCCCAGAGGCGGGTGCGGGTATCGAAGTAGGCAAAGGACTGGTCGCTATAGGTTTTGATAATGGAGAAGGTCAAGGAGGTCACAAAGACGGACCCAAAGATCAGCAGGGCTGTGGGCAGCACCTTCAGCCGCAGGTAGCCAACCAAGAAGGCTACTAGGGCAAAGAGCAGGGGCCAGAGAATAAAGATTTGCCCCTGCATGGACAGGGACCAGAAGTGCTGGAAGGGGGTTTTGGTGGTCGCATCCTGGGCGTAGTAGTCCACTGAGGTGAAGGCCAGCCGCCAGTTGAGGTAGTAGAGCAGGGAGGCCTTTGCGTCGGCTAGGATTCCGTTCCAGCGGGAGGGGGCCAGGATGAGGACTGAGGCTACAGTGGTGGCAGCAATCACCAGGGCCGCTACGGGTAGGAGCCGCTGGAAGACGTGGATCCAGTAGCCCAGGATTTTCAGGGGCTTACCGGCCTGGATTTTGCCCAGGGAAGAGAGGGAGAGCAGGAAGGCTGAGATGAAGAGAAAAACATCAACACCCCCCGAGACTCGGCCAAACCAGACGTGGTACATCACCACCAGAAGGACAGCCAGGGAGCGGAGCCCCTGAACTTCTGGCCTAAAGCGGGGTTGATCTAAAAAATTTCCACGGGGAGTATGCCAGTGAGTGATTCGTTTCATGCCTCTGCCGTCTTCTGTGTCTGCCCTTACCTAGACCTATGGCCGCGACCACATAAGACCAGGTAAAAGTGAAAAATCCTACACCAGGCCGGGGCAGGGTAGGATTTATCCAGAGGAACCAGGCTAAGAGGTCTGCTATTTTTAGGCATCTTGCCAGCCGGGCTCCCATGCAATATCTCGGGAATTCTATCACAGCAAGGGTAGAGTATTCTGGGCTGCCCGGGCAGCCCAGAAGAGTTGATGTTTAGGAATGTATTGATGACCCTTTCCCCGCGTACTTCTATTATTATGCCGGTCTATAAGACAGCCGATCGGGTTCTGGCCGCCATTGAGTCTGTCCTTGCCCAAACTGACCCTGATTTTGAGCTGCTGGTCATGATTGATGCCTCTCCAGATGATGCAGCTGAGCGGATTGATACCTTCCTTAAGCAACGGCCAGATTCCCGGGTTCGGGTCTTCAATAATACGGTCAATCGTGGCGTTTCGGCCGTCCGCAACCAGGGCCTTGATGAGGCCCGGGGCCAGTGGCTGGCCTTCTTGGATTCTGATGACCGCTACCGGCCTAACTTCCTCTCTACCCTTCACGCCTACGCCCAGACCCACCAGGCTGATATTGCTGTTGCCGGCCATACCCTGATTGAAGCTGATGGCTCTAGCCGGGATCGTTTCAGGGCCCACGATGGGGTACGCACCGGCTACCGGGCTGCCCAGGAGCTACTTTCAGACCAACTAACCCCTTATGTCTGGGATAAGATCATTCGGGCTTCCCTGGTGGAGGGCATCCGTTTTAGGGAGGATATTCACCGGGCTGAAGATGCCCTCTACTGCCTAGAGGCCTATGTGCGGGCCCAGAGCCTGGTGGTTGCCCCCACCTCCCTTTATGAGTACACGGTTGATCCTGGGGGTCTTACCTGGGGCAAGATTACCCCTCTGGCTGAGAGCCTGCGGCTGATGGACTATATGCAGCAGGCAGCTAGGCCCATCCTTGACCAGGCTGAGGGGCAGAGGGCCTATGCGGTTTCCTACCTTTTGACTTTTGTCAATAACGCCCAGCAAGCCCTGGTAGTGGGCGGGCCTGAGGCCGAAGGGGTCATTGAGGGCTGCCGGCAGCAGATTAAGTGGCAGCAGGTGCTGGCTACGGCCCGGCTGCGGCCGGTTTATGCAGCTGCCGGGGCCCTCTTAAAGCTATCCCCTGCTGCCTACCGTAGCCTCTATGGGGCCTATGTGAAGCGAACCTACGGCCTTTAGGCCCTGGGCCTTTCTGAGGCCAGAAGGACCATACCGGCTAGGTGAGTTGCAAAGCCCAGCAGGGGCCCTAGGTAGAGGGCGGTAATGGCCCGGGGAATAAGATCCATGGGGAGCACAAAGAGCAGGCCGGTAGCTACCATGGCCCCCACAATCCAGCCGGCAATGTAGAGGCGGTGAGCCCCCAGGGCAATGACGGCCGTCCCAGAGAGGACCAGCAGGGCCATGATGGCTGAGGCGAAGGTAAGGCTGCCTAGAACCCAGCCCTGATTGACCAGGTCGTAGGCAGCTGCGGCCTCTTCCTCCCGCTGGTAGATCCAGCTAAAGAGGGTCGGGCCAATGAGCCAGGCCGCTAGGCCCCCTACGAGGCCTAGGCCCAGCAGGGCAGCAGCTGGCCGGCTGAAGGCAGCTAGGGGCCGGTGCCGCTCTTTGAGGAAGGCTGAGATAGCTACCCCCTGGAAGGCCTGGAGGGGGATCATGATGGGCGATCGGGTAATAGAGATCGCCAGGATTAGGAAGCCCAGGGCGGCCTGGTCTGTGGGGCTCACTGCCTCCCCCTGGCTCCACTTGAGCAGGGTGGGGAAGGCAACGGTCAGGACGGCTGAGGCTGCTGAGGAGCCCATAGCCAGCAGAAGGTTGCGCAGGAAGCGGCCGGCAGGAACGTCAGCCCGGCTGGCGGCTATGGCCCGGGCCTGGGGTAGGGTCAGGATCAGCAGGACCCACAGGAGGCTGGCTGAGACAACTGCTGCCTCAAAGCCCAGAAGATTGCCCAGGGTTAGGGCCACAAGGACCATGGCCACTAGCCGCCAGGCGGCTTCTCCCCCACCCAGGGAGGCAAAGAGGAACCAGCGTTCAGCCCCAGCGGCAGCCCCACTCATGGCTGAGTGGGCGGCGTAGAGGGTGGAGCCAAGCAGGATGAGCCCTACCCCGGCCCAGAGGGTGCTGGGGATCTGGTCTTCTGCCCATTCGAAGGCGCTGAGGCCAGCGAGAAGGGCAACTCCTAGCCCTAGGCCCAGGGCTAGGGGAAGGATTCTGGCCCCGGCCTGGGCCGGGCTCTGGCCGGCGGCTGCCTGAAGTTTAGCTGCCCCTACGGCCCGGGTGGTTTCCTGCTGGATTCCGGCGATGATGCCAAAAAGACCAAAGAGTAGGGACCAGAAGAGCAGGAATTCGGTGTTTTCTTCTGGGCTGAGGGTTCGCTGGGCTATGACGGTGGCGGCAAAGGCTGAGAGGGCAGCGGTAAGGGAGGCAAGGAGGATTGCTAGTGATTCCAGCTTGCTGATTCCCTGGGCTGGGGAGTCTGAGGGAGGAGTTGGGGGGGTCTGGTCGCTCATGCTCAACCTTTTATATGCTCGAAAAAGTATTTATTGAAGAATGAAGCGGTTAGGGCCAGAGTAGATCCTAGCCATAACCGCTTCACCTAAGACAGTAAACCTAGCGAACCAAATGATTAGCCAGGTTCTTCACTCCAGTCCACTTCTTAGCCAGGGCAGCCTTAGGTAGGAGGGTCGCTGCATGAAGGCGGGATGAGAGGTGCAGGCGGGCAATCCGAGCAGCCTGCTTCCAACCCAGGGCATCAAGCTCTGAGGCGATGGTGTAGAAGTAGCTTCTTTCCTCATCAAAGCGGGTTCCCTCAAGGGCCCTCCAGGAGGAGTCAGAGGCCCGGTGCCTGCGGTACATGAAGGCTAGGGTCTGGTCGTAGAAGAGGGACCCACCCTGCATGGCAATATCTAGGACCAGGGCCATGTCTTGAACAACATTGAGCCCCTCCCTAAAACCGGTATTGACGATGGCATCAGCCCTCCAGCCCAGGGAGGGGAAGTAGAACCAGTTGCCCCGCAGCAGGGAAACAGCCAGCTCCTGGCCGGTCAGCAGGCTAGTTTGCTTGGGCCGGTAGAAGTCCTTGGTCTTTTCAACCAGGGTGTTAGAAGCTGCATTGTTTTCATCAATAACAACAACACCGGGCTGGAAGACGCTGGCCTGGGGGTTAGCTGCGGCAGCTGAGATGAGCCAGTCAATGTAGTTAGGGAGCATCAGGTCATCTGCCCCCATAACAGTAACCAGGTCGTTTTCTACGAAGGTCAGGGCCTTGCGGTAGTTGCCGTTTGCACCCAGGTTCTTCTCATTGCGCATGTAGGTGATTCGGGAATCCTTGAGGGATTCGAACCAGCCGGGGATTGAGTCATCGGGGTAGCCGTCGTCTACTACAATCAGTCGCCAGTCAGGGTTGGTCTGGCCCAGAACAGATCGGACGGCCTGCTTCATGAGGTCTACGTCCCCGTAGTAGGGAAAGAGGATATCAACGGTCATGGTTGGGTGCTCCTGTTGAGGGTGAGGCGGCTCTTGCCTGAGAGTTGTTTGAGCTGTTTTCCTGGTCGAACTGGGCCCGAAGGATGGCCACTTCTTCTGCCAGAACCCGAAGGTCCTCCCCCATCTTAGAGAGGGCTGCTGTCAGGTGCAGGCTAACTCCGATCAGCATGATAATCGAGAGCAGGAAGAGAAGATTGACCGGGGTTTCGATTCCAATCAGGTCAGAGAAGAAGAAGAGCAGGCGGGGGAAGAGGACTAGCAGGATGATAGCTGCTGAGACAATCAACCAAAGGGCTGCGTACTTTTCCTTCATGTTTTGGTTTCTGACCTGGGCTAGGACCAGCAGAACAATGACAGCTGAGAAAATCAGGAAGAAGATATATGCATTACTAGACATATTTTATTTGCCTCCTACAGATGTCTTGGTCCGGGTCATAGACATAGCAAAAGAGAAGAAGGAGCGAACAAGGTAGATAGCTGACTTCCAGGGGTTAGAGGAGGGAGTACCAGCCTGCCGCTCCCGCATTTCAACCGGAACCTGTTTGACGGTCAGGCCAGCCCGGATAGCCATAACACAGGCATCAATACAGTCCCCCAGGTACTCAGCTGGAAGGTGCTCACAGTACTGCTCAATGGCCCGCCGGTTAGCAGCCCTAAACCCACTGGTTGCGTCAGTAAACTTCTCGCCAGAGATCCGGGTAAAGAGGAAGGCGAGAACCACCATGGCCCACTTGCGGGGGCCCTTAACCTTGTAGTTGGTTGCTTCTGCAAAGCGGGAACCAATAGAAATGTCCGTCCCGTCATCCAGGCCCGCTAGGACGGTCCGAATCCCCTTAGGGTCATGCTGGCCGTCAGCGTCAACCTGGATAGCCCGGTCATAGTTCATCCGGCGGGCATACTTATAACCGGTCCGCAGGGCTCCACCAATGCCCATGTTGTAGGGCAGATCAATGACAAAGGCGCCAGCCTCACGGGCGATTTCTGAAGTGCGGTCTGTAGACCCATCATTGACGACAAGCAAATCAACTTCGGGCATCATGCGGTAAAGTTCGGTGATGGTTCCACCGATTACTTCTTCCTCATTCCATGCCGGCATGATAATAAGGGTCCGTAGTTCACCGCTGGGTGCAGGCGAATCAGGCATAAAGATTAATGTCTCCTGGTCAGAAGGGACCCGGCGGGCTACCCCCGTCCAGGCCATTGTCTACCAGTCTAACAGCTCCTCCCATAACCCACCGGAGGCCCCTGAGGGTGATACTGGGCGCTAGCAGGAAGGGAAGGAGGCAGCCTCAAGGCCTAGGAGCAGGCAGTAATCCGATAGAGGGTGGCCCCACCAGAGCGGTAGATGACCTCTGCAACCCCACCGGCGTCAATAACTTGGGGGTCAGCCAGGTAGGTCAGTGAAGGGTAGTCATCCCGGTGATTACCGCTAATGTGCTCGTTGATTTCCCGCTCACCAAAATAGATAGCGTAGTAGGCCTTTTCCTCTGCCAGAGCCTGGCAGACCCTAGGGTCACTGCCAGCCTGCTCCAGATCCTGAAGGACTATCTCCTCTGTTTCTGTAGGGCTGTAGGAGGTGTGGTAGCCGGTCACCTTGCGGCCAGAAATAGCATAGGCTAAGCCAGCCCCAGTCCAGGGATTGACAATGATGGTGGCATCCTCAGGCACATAGTCATCAAGGGCGTAGAGCAGCTGATACTCATCAGGGGTCAGCAGGGGCGATTCGAGGTCTGGGGCATAGGACCAAAAGGTGCTTTCAATGTAGTCCTGCAGGCGGGTGTTGGACTGGGTCAGCCAGACTAGGGGTAGGAGCAGTAGGCTACTAGCTACCAGCAGGCTCAGGGCCTTCTGCCCTTCCTTCTTCCAGCCCAGGCCCTTCCAACCCAGGCCAGAGATAAACTTGCTCAGATACCCGGCAATGAAGTCTACCCCCAGCAGGGCCAGGGGGGCAGCTGCCACCGGCAGGATAGCTGCAATCCTGAAAGGGTCGTGGTACCAGATACCGGTCACCCAGTCCCGGCCATCTGCCCAGCTCATAGACCGGCCAGCAACATAGAAGTAGACCGTGTAGGCCCAGACCAGAGCCAGCCAGATGAGCCTGCGGCGGGAGTGGAAGATAGAAAAGAGACCCAGAAGGCCCAGCAGAGAAATAACCCAGAGGTTACCTATCCCCAGGGAGTTATTGAGCAGGGCCTCCCCAAGGCCACCGGTATCAGCTGTCGAAGGCTCCCAGCCCCCGCTTTCCTTGGGGGGCCGAACCAGGGCCCAGAGGATAGAAACAAGCCAGAGCAGGGCAGCAGAAAGAAGCAGGGCAGCTAGGGCCTGTAGGGGGCTGTAGCTCCTTTGAATCCCCCGCCCCAGGGCCCTCAGGCCAAAGACAAGGATCATGGGCACGGCCATAAAGAGCAGGGTCATGACCATATTGGGGTGGGCCAGGGCTAGGGCCAGGCCTGTTAGTATCCCCAGGAAGAGCCCCTGGGGCAGGCTGATTCGCCGCAGCTCACTGAGGCCCAAAACCTGGGCCAGCAGGGCAAGACCCAGGGGCAGCAGGGCAAGGCCTAGGCTGTTGGGGTAGAGAACCCCAAAGTTGATGAGCAGCAGGGGGAAGGAGATATAGGCTGCGCTGATAGCTCCGGTAGCCAGCAGACTGGGGCCGGTCAGACGGAAGGTCATCCGACCCAGGTAGATCAGACTCAGGGGCCAGATCACTGCGGCAATGATCAGGCTCAAGGTGTTGGCAATCAGGGCAATATCGGCCCCTGTTACCAGAAAGACCAGGGAGGCTAGGCCGTGCCAGGCTGCCGGGTAGAAGAGAACGGGCCCATCCCCGCTGGTCATTGAGGCAATGAAGAGGGAGGAAGCGTTACCCTGGTCTGCACTGTAGCGAACAGCGTTGAGGTGAAAGTTCACGTCATAGGTCTGGGAGATCCAGAAGGGGTCACCAATGGCGTTGCTAATGTTACGCCCCAGGAGCAGAAAGGCCAGGAGCAGACCGGCATAGGCCCAGCCCTGCTGGGGGCTCCACCAGCTGGCAGGCTCTAGCTGGGTAGCCTGCTCTTGGGCAGGCTTATTCTGGGCAGACGTGCGGCGGGCCAGCAGCAGGGAAAGGCCGTAGACCAGGGCCGCCAGTAGGCCAGCCGTTAGGAAGGGGATCCAGGGGGCCCAGCGCAGGCCCAGGAGGGGAGCCCCAATGGCACTCAGGGCAATGAGGGCCACTGACAAGGCTGGGGAGATTCCTAGGGCTTCGAACCCTTTTTGGCCTGCTGCTAGGGCAAGGAGCAGGCCGGGTAGAAAGAGAAAAGCTAGGGCAACAAGGGCCGGAAGAAGGGTAAGGGACCAGTCCATGGGTGCTTAGGGATCCATTCCTGTGGGGTAAGGCAAGAGGGTCTGACGCTTCTTCTAGCTGCGCCTGCCCAGGTGCCTCATTCTATCTGATAGCTTCTGCCTCTGACTTCCTAGGCTCTTACCTTAAGGCTGTGATGTGTACACCCTGGTCGTAGGAATGAACACCGGTGAACCAATCCCTTCAGGTCCCCCAACCTAGACTGGGCATATAAATGTTATAGGTCACATTCATCAGACTGGGACCTTGAGAACCTACGAAGGAGTAGCTCATGAAATACACCATCGGTCGTTATATTCTTGACCGCCTCGCTGAACTCGGCTTAGATAAGGTCTTTGGGGTCCCCGGGGACTTCAACCTCTTCCTACTCGATGAGGTCCTAGATCACCCCCAGCTGGACTGGGTGGGCAACGCCAATGAACTGAATGCAGGCTATGCCGCTGACGGCTACGCCCGGGTCAAGGGCCTAGGGGCCCTGGTCACCACCTACGGGGTGGGGGAACTGTCGGCCATTAACGCTACGGCCGGGTCTGCGGCAGAAAATGTTCCTGTTATTCATATTGTGGGTGCCCCCAGTCTGGCGGCCCAAAATTCCCACCTGCGGATGCACCACACCCTAGGCGACGGGGACTTTAAGCACTTTTTAAGGATGGCTTCAGAGGTATCAGTAGCTGCTGCCGCCCTGCACCCGGCTACAGCCACCTCAGACATTGACCGGGTGATTCGCACAGCTGTTATCCACCGTAAGCCTGGCTACCTGATGCTACCGGTTGATGTTTCAACCATGCCCACCACCCCACCCTCCCAGCCCCTAGATCTTGATGTTCATGTTTCCTCCCCAGACATTGAGGCCCTCTTTAGGGCTGACCTTTCTGCCTTCATGGCCGGCAAGAAGGTCACCGTTCTGGCAGACATCATGGTTGAGCGACTGGGGGCTGTACAGGACCTTCGGGCCCTGGTCACTGAGACCAAGTTTCCCTTTGCTTCCCTGATGTGGGGTAAGGCGATTTTGAATGAAACTAAGCCGAATTTTGCCGGTATCTATGTAGGTGGCCTCTCTACTGAAGAGACCCGGGCAGTGGTAGAGGAGGCTGAGGTTCTGATCTGCGCCGGGGTTGAATTTACAGATACCACAACAGGCATATACTCACATCAGATAGATTTTGGCCGGGTGATTAACCTGGGGGCTGAAAGTAGCAGCATCGCAGGCCGCCACTACGCCCCCCTCACCATGGCCACAGCCCTAAGGATTGTCAAAGAAGTCTGCCTAGAACTGAACCTGCAGGGAACCCCCTTTGAGGCTCCAGGCAGCGAAGAAGCCCTACCCGAGATCAGCGACCAGCCCCTGACCCAGGACGTCCTCTGGAAGCTCCTCTCAGCCCACCTTGATGAGAAGAACACGGTGGTTGTTGATATGGGAACCTCCTTCTTTGGAATGGCAACCCGCAAGTTCCCCCGTAACTCCCGCTTTATTGGTATGCCCCTGTGGGGATCTATTGGCTACTCCATCCCGGCCCTCCTAGGGGCTGCCATGGCAGATAGGGATTCTCGGGGTGTACTCATGGTTGGTGACGGCTCAGCCCAGCTCACCATTCAAGAACTTGGAACCCTGATCCGAGAAAGGGTTAACCCGGTTATTTTCTTGATCAACAATGACGGCTACACCATTGAGCGGTCAATCCACGGGGTAGAGGCAGAATACAATGACATCACCCCCTACAAGTGGCAGGAAATCCCTAGCGCCTTAGGGGGCAGTGAGAGTACTGTTCTAACCCTCCAGGCTAGAAGCGTCAGGGAGTTTCATGAGGCCTGCCAGCTAGCCCAGCAGACCCGCGACAAACTGGTCTTCATTGAGGCCGTCACCGGCCCAATGGACATGCCTGAGCTCCTGCGCCGCTTTGGGGCCCAGGCTGCTGAACTGAACCGAAGGAAGTAGGTTCAGCTGGGCCGGCCGGAGGCTAGCTGCTCAATGTTACAGACCTTTTCGTAACACTGTCACACTTCTACTCATAGTCGCAATATCTGAGAAGGGCTAGCCTCCTGGCCTCTTTTGGTTCTAGGCTAAGGATTCAAGAGGGAGAAAATCCCCTAGATCCCCAAGCAGCCGCACAAAGGAAAAACCATGACCACCCAGGTAGATATCAACCAGAAAACAGCTAGCGAACTCTTCTGCGAGGCCTTCGGCGCCCAGGCAGCCGGTGTCGCTATCATCACCGCAGAGGGCTCTGACGGTCTACCCGGTGGTCTTACTATTTCCTCCCTTTCTTCAGTGTCTGCTGAGCCTCCCATTGTCTCCTTCTCCTTCAAGGATCAGACCGGCTCTGCTGCCCGGATTATTGATGCCCAGTCCTTCCTGATTCACCTTATTGGGGCTGAAAATGTTGAGATCGCTAAGCTCTTTGCTGTCAGCAAGGCCGATAAGTTTAGTGATGCCTCAACCTGGGACCGCCTACCTACCGGCGAGCCCCTCCTGCACGGGGTAAACCGGGTTCTCAGGGTCAAGCCCCTAGGCACTCTGACTGCCGGGCCTGCTATTGTCTTTACCGCCGAGGTCACTGACTTTATCCGTCATGATGCTCAGGCCACCCCCACCGTTTACCATGCCCGCCGCTTCCACAGCCTAGGGGATCACTCAGCCCTCTAAGCTGTGCCCCTAAGAGGCCCTCTGCCCAGCTAGTCGTCTTAGACTGGTTCTATGACACTCCCTGCCTCTTTACCCTGGATTGAAAGGCTGATTGCAGCCCAGTCCATTAGCCAGACCAGTAACCGCCCCGTCCTTGACCTGCTTGCAGCTGAGTTCGAGGCCCGGGGCCTTACTCCCCACTACACCTACAGCCAGGATGGCGAGCGCGCCAACCTCTTTGTGACCCTGCCTGCTGCTGATGGTCGCACAGATGGGGGCCTGATCCTATCGGGGCATACAGACGTTGTGCCCGTTGAGGGGCAGGCCTGGACGGTCACTGACCCCTTTAGTCCTCTTGTGAAGGATGGAAGACTCTATGGCCGGGGGGCTTCTGATATGAAGTCCTTTATTGGGTCGGCCATGTGGCTGCTGCCTCAGCTGCTTGAGGTGGAGCTAACCCAGCCGGTGCATTTTGCCTTCTCTTACGATGAAGAGGTGGGCTGCGTGGGCGCTCCGGCTATGATTGAGGATTTTCGGGCTCGGGGTATTCGCCCTGCCTTCGCCATTATTGGTGAGCCGTCGATGATGAAGGTTATTTCGGCCCATAAGGGGGCCCATCGGGGCCGGGTGACCTTCAGGGGGATTGCTAGGCATGCTTCCCTAGGCCCCCAGGGGGTCAATGCCCTGGCTCCGGCAGCTGAGTTTATTACCTTCTTTGAGGATCTGGCTGCGCGCTGGCGGGCCGAGGGGCCCTTTGATGAGGGTTTTGTGGTGCCCTATTCTACTGGCGGGGTGAATTTTGCCCGCGGTGGTATTCAGTACAACATTGTGGGCGAGCAGGTGGTCTTAGAGTATGACTTCCGCACGGTTCCGCAGATGACCACTGATGAGGTTCTGGCCCAGGTGGAGGCTAAGATCGCTACTGATTTGCTCCCTGCCCTGAAGGCTCGGGCGGCTGATGCTGAGGTTTTGGCAGGGGTTGCCCCCGGTGAGTTTGTGGATGCTGTGGGTATTAGCCATGAGTTGCTGGCTGCGGTTCCTGCCCTGGGCACTGCTGATGATGCTCAGATTATTGCCCTGGCTAATGACTGGGCAGGCCGCCCCGGTTCACGTGAGGCCCAGAAGGTTACTTACGGTACTGAGGCTGGCCAGTTCGCCCTCTATGGCGGGGTGCAGGCTGTGGTCTGCGGCCCTGGTGATATTGCCCAGGCCCACACCCCTAACGAGTGGATTGAGCTGAGTCAGATTGAGGCCTGTGACCGGCTGATGCTCAGGGTCTTGCAGTGGGCTAGCCGTTAGGCCCCTATAGGTCAGGTGGCCTGCCCTGAGAGTTTTTTCAGGGCAGGCCACCTGCTGTTGGGGTGGGTTCTAGGTGCTTATTCCCAGAAGGATTTTTTCTGGACTACCGGGATTTTGCCGGTAGGCACATAGGTTGCGGCGGCTGAAGCTGCGGTTGCTTCGGTGTCTTCGGTTTGGGGTAGAACTTCGGCTGACTTGGAGCGGTACATGTTCTTGTTGGCCCAGAGACCGAAGGCGAGTACACCCAGGGCTAGGAGGGCGCCGATGACCTGGAAGATGGAGAAGTGGCCTTCGTAGTAGAGCTTGAAGAAGGAGCCACCCATGATGCCGCCAGCGATGGGGGCGCAGATTGGAACCCAGGCGTAGTACCAGCGGGAGCTTCCCTTACCGTGGATGGGTAGCAGGGCGTGCATGAGGCGGGGGCCGAAGTCGCGGGCTGGGTTGAGGGCAAAGCCGGTCTGGCCGCCTAGGCCAATGACCAGGACGGTCACCATGAAGCCGAAGGTCAGGGGCTTGAGGACGTGGTGAAGGTTGAGGGCTAGTTCTGATCCTTCTAGGACTGGGGTGAAGTTAACCCCTACGTAGAGGGCTGAGAAGACCAGCAGGAAGGTGCCGATGATTTCGGATAGGGCGTTGGTGAAGTAGTTGTGGATGGCTGGTACGGTTGCAAAAACGCCCAGTTTGATCTTTCGGTCTGCGGTGGCCTTCCAGTGGGGTAGGTAGTTGAGGAAGACGAAGCCTGCCCCGGCCATGGCCCCTAGGACCTGAGCTAGGATGTAGCCGGGCACCTTGGCCCAGTCGAATTCGCCGTAGGCTGCTAGGCCGATGGATACGGCGGGGTTGAGGTGGCCGCCTGAGTAGGCGTGGGAGGCGTAGACGCCGAAGGTAACGGCAAAGCCCCAGCCGAAGGCGATGGTGAAGAAGTTATCACCGTGCCCCTTGGAGCGACGTAGTTCAACGGTGGCAATGACGCCGCAGCCGATGGTCACCATAATCATGGTGCCGAGGAATTCAGCCAGGTAGGGGCTAATGGTATTCACGTATTTCTCCGCCTTGTTAGGGGCTTGTCTGCCCCGGCAGCTGCCGGATTCCTTCAGCCCTTATCTTGCTTCACTTGGGTTTAAGTGTGAATGAGTGGGCTTTAGCCTGGCAAGGCTTAGGAGTAAAAGTTCCCTAACACTTAAGCAGTTTTACGCCCCCTTCCCATCAGACTGTGACCAAGAACCTAAGGGGCTGCCCACCTGCTAAGACGGATCAACCTAGGGGCCTAGCAGGCGACCCAGCCAGCCTTTAAGCTCAGCCCTCTTCTGCCAGCTAGCGAGCAGGGCCCAGCCCAGTAGGGCCCCTAGGGTGTTATTGAAAATGTCTTCTGCATCGAAGGTGCGAATAGCGCAAGGGTAGTAGCCCCAAAGGCCACTGATTTGGGTCAGTTCAATGAGCAGGGAGGTAAGAAAGGCGGCAAAGAGCAGGGGTTTAAAGCCCAGCCTGAGGATCCAGCGGGCCAGAAAACCATAGGGAACAAAGAGCAGAACGTTCAGGAGCATCTGCAGAATGTAGGTAGAGGTCAAAACCCCTAAGAAACCTCCCTCTTCAAGCAGGGCACGGTGAATACTCCAGCCCAGGTAGAAGCGGGGGTAATTACTCCCCCAGCCTTCTGGGCAAGTGAAGGTCTGCCGATCAGGCAGGGGTAGGAAGGTGTAGGCAATAAGCCCAGCCAGGTAGAAGAGAAGCAGAGCAGCTATTGCCATCAGTTTTAGGCGGATGGGAAGGCCCTGGCTGCGCTTCAGATAGTAGATGGCAGGCAGGAAGGCGCACAGAAGGAGGCCCCAGAGGGTCAGGGCCTGGGCAATGACGGGAAGGGAGTAGGAAAGGTAATACTGCATGGGGGAGCTATGAGGGGGGTGGATTGGTCTTATTCTACAGGTAGTTAGAAATGTCAGGAAGGCTAGGAGAAGAAGCTGGCCGCTAGGATCAGGCCGCTAGCAGCTGCCAGGCTGGAGCAGAGAAGCTGGCCTAGGGTCAAGAAGAGCTGGGCTAGAGGCCCTGGACTGCGAAGAGCTTCCAGAAGGGCAGTTGAGAAGGTGGTGTATCCCCCTAGAAAGCCTAGGCCCAGAAGGAGGGTTATCTGCCCTTCTAGGTCACGTCCAGCCACCTGACCTAGAAGGAGCTGGCTCTGACCGATCAGGCCAACCGTAAGGCCGAGCAAGAGGGAGCCAGAGACATTAATAAAGAATGTACTTAGAGGCATATAAGGGAGTTTCCCCCAGCCTAGGCGGGGTCGCAGGTAGGAATCTAGGCCATAGCGCAAAAGGGAGCCTAGGCCGCCGGCACAGAAGATCAGTAGGTAGAGCATTCCTAGTCCCTCCCCTCTGCCTGCCTCAGTCCTCTGCCTCTGCCTCTGCTTCTTCTGCCAAGATAGCTACCGGCCTGTAAGCCCACCAGGGCCAGCAGGTAGCCAGTCAGCAGGGAAAGGGCAGCGAGGGTCAGGGCAGTACCCCAGGAAGCTGCCAGGGCCAGCTGGGCTAGGGTCAGGGCCAAGCTCGAATAGGTGGTAAAGCCTCCCAGAAAGCCAACCCCCAGCAGCAGTCGGGCCTCTTCTACCCTCAGGGGCCCTAAGCCAGTCTGCCTCCCCTCCCACAAGCCGGTTAGGAGGCCCAGCAGCAGGACCCCCAGGCTATTGAGGGCCAGCAGGGACCAGGGCTGATGAGAGGGGGAGACTTCAAGAAGCACAACCCGACTCAGGGCCCCAGCTCCTCCACCCAAGAAGACCAGCAGAATCGGGTGGACCCGAGGGGCCCCTTCCCCTAGGCCTACCTCCTGAAGGTTCTGACCCTTAGGCATCAACTTTTTTAAGGAGGGGTAGGCGAACGGTGAACTCGGTTCTGCCCGGGCTAGAGACCAGGTCAATCCTGCCGCCGTGGGCTTCAACGATTGCCTTGGCAATGGGAAGGCCTAAGCCGGTTGTCCCGTCTGAGCCAGAGCGGGCAGAGTCAGCTCGGGTAAAGCGGTCAAAGATCTTCTCCTGGAAGTCCGGGGCAATCCCCGGCCCCTGGTCCATGACCGAGATAATGGCGTCCTGCCCTCCTGCTGAGATACTCAGGGAGGCTGTGACCTGGGTGCCTGGATCAGTATGTTTACGGGCATTAGAGAGAAGGTTGAGGATCACCTGCTGGATTTGGGTCTTGTCCCCAAGAACATAGACCAGCTCTTCTGGCAGTCTGAGCTTCCAGGTGTGACTGGGGGCAGCAACCTGTAGGTCCATGACGTTTTCAAGCAGGAGTTCTGTTAGATCAACTTCGGCCTTTTCTGGGGCCCGACCCTCATCTAGGCGGGCCAGAAGAAGAAGGTCTTCAACTAGAGACGACATCCGTTCAGTCTGGGAGTTAACCCGCTCCAGAGAAGTCTTTCCCTGGTCAGAGAGCTTTTCAGTCCAGCGGATGAGTTCGGTGTAGCCCTTGATGGCAGCTAGGGGGGTGCGAAGCTCATGGGAGGCATCGGCAACGAAGACTCGCATCTGCTCTTCAGTGCGGGAGCGGGCTTCTAGGGCGGTTTGCACGTTATCTAGTAGCTGGTTGAGGGCGTAACCTACAGCCCCTACCTCATCTCCCGGGTGGGCGTCTGCTGGCTGAACCCGGCTGGCCTCTGGCAGGGTTTCTAGAGCCAGGTCAAGGTTAGCCACCCCTGCAGCTACCTGGGAGACCCTCTCTAGGGGCTGCATGGTTCGGCGGATAATCAGGGACCCTAAGACCCCTGCCCCTATCATGACTGCCAGGGAGGCGGCGATAATCACAATCACCAAGACGGTAAGGGTTCGGTGAGTTTCCGTGAGAGGAACCCCGGTAATGACCACCCCTTCTGTGATGGGGTTTTCTTGAATATGAATCAGGTAGTCGCCAGCTTCAAGATCTACTTCGCTGGTTCCCGGGGTCTGGGAAAGGGCCAGAAGGGTCTGCTGGTCAGCATCGCTCAGCGGCTGGGTTGCCCCCTGAAAGTCCAGCAGGCCAGCTAGGACGGTTTGCCCCTCCGAGGTGCACAGGGCCAGGGTTCCGGGCCCCTGGCCGGGGGCATCAAGGAGGGTGCGACCGCTGGGTTGGGAGCAGCCGTCTGTTTCTGTGCTGATAGCTGCCTGATTTGGCAGGCTGTTGGGCTTGAAGGAGACAGCCCGGTGGGCTGTTTCATTGAGCTGGTCCCAGGCCCTTTCCATCAGGGAGTTAGAGAGGGCCAGGTAGCTTGATACCCCAATAATCAGGCAGGCGATACCGAGCATACTGACGAGGATGGCGATCAGGTTAGTCCTGAGCCTGGGGGCCGGGCGCAGGGCGGGGTGAGGTAGCTGGTGCTCCGGGGTGGACCCAGCGGCTTGGTGCTTGGTCATAGAGCCTACTGGTTGGCAGGTTTAATGACGTAACCGGCCCCGCGAACGGTATGAATCATGGGCTCTCTGCCTGCGTCAATTTTCTTCCGCAGGTAGGAGATGTAGAGTTCAACAATATTGGCCTGACCCCCAAAGTCGTAGTTCCAGACGTTATCAAGGATCTGCGCCTTAGATACTACCTGCTTGGCGTTTTCCATCAGGTAGCGCAGAAGGTCGAATTGGGTGGCGGTGAGCTGGATTTCCTGGCCGCCGCGGGTTACCTCGCGGGTGTCCTGATTGAGTACAAGGTCCCCTACAACAAGTTCTGCATCGTTAGCCACAGCTACCCCGGAGCGTTGCACTAGGCGGTGGAGGCGGATAATGACTTCTTCCATAGAGAAGGGCTTGGTTACGTAGTCGTCAGCCCCGGCTGCCAGGCCTAGGATTCGGTCGTCCACTGAGTCTTTAGCGGTGAGGAAGAGGCAGGGGACGTTGGGGTAGATTTTGCGGATTCGGCTCAGCAGTTCTAGACCGTCAAAGCCGGGCATCATAATGTCAAGAACTAGCACATCGGGGCGCCAGTCGCGCACTAGGGTCAGGGCCTGGGGGCCTTGGCTGGCGGATTTGACCTCCCAGCCAACCATTTTGAGGGCTACGCTGACCAGTTCTTCTAGCATAGGCTCATCGTCAACGACTAGGGCCCGGATGGCAGAGCCATCGGGGTGCTCTAGGGGGGGAAGGTTTTTGGCGATATCAGTTGCTGCGCTACTCATACCTTCAAGACTAACGAATAGACCTTCTGGCAGGATAGCTCAGGGGCAGCCTAGGGCCCTTCTACCCTCATTTTCACAGCTGCTTCTTAGGCTGGGCCGAAGGCAGGGGGTACACCTGCCTGTATTGCACGGTCAGATCCTGGGGCTGGCAGAAATATTACAGGGAATTTTCACTATCAGATTGGCTTCTGAGGCTCCATCAGGTAGAGTTTTAGCCAGGCTGTCAATTGTTTATTTTTTAAGAAACTTTTTTGACGGGTTGCCTTGAGGCTTTCTAAGTTTGAGTTGAATGAACCACCTCGCAACTCGTTAGGCGGGCTCGCGTTGATGGTTGTGGTTCCCCTCAGCGCGAGCCTCTCTGTACCAAAGGGTCTTGTCTCCTGCTCAGCAGAGACAAGACCCTTTTTTATCCACTCCCCCAGGACCAGGGACCCCACCAGCAGGTCTACTAGGCCCAGAGAGAAGAAGGCCAGTAAACTGATAGGGTTCACCACCTCAAGAACCTGTCAGAAGGGGAGCCACTGTGCGGATTGTACGCATCTACAACAACAATGTGGCCCTAGCCCGTGCCCACAGCGGAGAGCAGATGGTGGTGATTGGTCGGGGCCTCGCCTTTGGCAAGCGCAAGGGGGAACTCATTGACCCCACCCTCGTTGAACAGACCTTCGTTCCTGAATCGGGCACCTCAGAGGATAACCTGGCCTGGTCCCTAGCTAAGATTCCTTCAGAGATTTTGAGCCTGGCAACAGACCTTGAGGCCCTGGTCAGAAGCCAGGGAATTGAGATTTCCCATTCCTTTATTGTGCCGGTAGCTGACCACATCAACTTTGCCCTTGACCGAGCCAGAGAGGGGCTGATCGTTGACTACCCTCTTGCCCCTGAAGTGGCCCAGCTCTACCCCCAAGAGGTTCATTTTGGCCAGCAGGCCTTGAATCTGATCCGGGAGCGCCTGGGGGTCTGCCTACCTGACATTGAGGCCATCCCCTTAGCCATGCACCTGGTCAATTCTCAGTTTGCCTCTGAAGGTATGGGGGGCACCTATCGAATGACCGAGGTCTTTGCCCAGATTTTTGAGGTCATTGAGGTCAGCTTTGGTGGCCCTGTGGATTCTTCCCAGATGAGCGCTGCCCGCTTTGTAACCCACTTACGCTATCTTTTTGCCCGAGCTACCCAGGCCCAGGCTGACCCCAGCGGCCCTGGCTCCCTGCTTCTAGAGAGCCTGAAGGGGGCCCACCCCCTGGCCTTTGCCTGCGCCATTAAGGTCAAGCTGGTTCTTGAGCAGCACCTGGAGCAGAATCTAACAGACGATGAGCTGACCTATTTGACCATTCATATAGCCCGCCTGGCCCGGGACCAATACCAGGTCTCTTAGCCTGCAAGAACCGCTGCTAACCAAGGGGATTTTCAGACCAGCAAATTACTTTACAAGGAAAGTAATTTGCTCTAGGATGGAGCCATAGGCAAAAGGCTCTCAAGAAAGGACCCACCATGCAGTTCGGCATTTTCTCCGTCGGCGACATCACCCGTGACCCCACCACTGGAAGCATCCCGAGCGAATATGAACGACAGAAGGCCATGGTTGCCATCGCCCAGAAGGCTGACGAAGTTGGCCTAGATGTTTTCGCCATGGGCCAGCACCACAACCCACCCTTCATCGCCTCATCCCCCACCACCACCCTGGCCTACATCGCAGGCCAGACCCAGCGTATTCAGCTCTCTACAGCAACTACCCTTATCACCACCACAGACCCCGTCCGCCTAGCAGAAGACTACGGAACCCTTCAGCACCTTACCGACGGCCGCATGGATCTGATGCTGGGCCGGGGCAACACCGGCCCGGTCTACCCCTGGTTCGGCAAGGATATTCGCCAGGGCATCAACCTAGCCATTGAAAACTACGCCCTCTTACGCAAGCTCTGGTCCGAACGGTCCGTCACCTGGCAGGGCCAGTTCCGCACCCCTCTCACCTCCTTCACCGCCACCCCCCAGCCCCTCGATGGCAGTGCCCCCTTCATCTGGCACGGATCAATCCGCACCCCTGAAATTGCTGAGCAGGCCGCCTACTATGGGGACGGCTTCTTCCACAACAACATCTTCTGGCCCAAGGAGCACACCGCCCAGATGATTGATCTCTACAGGGAACGCTACGAGCACTACGGCCACGGCAACGCCGACCAGGCCATCGTTGGCCTAGGCGGTCAAATCTTCATGCACAAAAACTCCCAAGAGGCCATCCGCCGCTTCCGCCCCTACTTTGATAACGCCCCGGTCTACGGGGGTGGACCTTCCCTAGAGGACTTTATGGACCAGACCCCCCTCACGGTTGGTTCCCCCCAGCAGGTCATTGAAAAAACCCTCTCCTTCAGAGACTACGCAGGGGACTACCAGCGCCAGCTCTTCCTCCTCGACCATGCAGGCCTGCCCCTCAAGGAGGTCCTCAAGCAGATCGACCTTCTAGGAGAAGAGGTTGTCCCGGTTCTCCGCCAGGAATTTGAGAAGCTACGCCCTGCCCATGTACCAGCCCAGGCCCCCCTTCACCCCCGCTACGCCCAGCAGCTAGAAACTCTCAGCAGGCAGGAGGGTCAGTAAAGATGAGCAAGCTACGCCTTCTGCTGGTCACCGCCGGCCTTTCTGAGCCCTCCACCACAGCCCTGCTCGGCAAGCAGCTAGCTGATGCCACCCAGGCCGCCCTTGCAGCCTACGAACAGGGCTCTGAACTGACCCATATCCCCCTCAGGTCACTAGCCCAGGAGATCAGCAACCACTATCTCACGGGGTTTCCGGGGCCAGCCCTGGCCCAGGCCCTTGACCAGGTGAGGGAGGCTGACGCCATCATTGTTGTCAGCCCGGTCTTCAAGGCCAGCTACTCCGGCCTCTTCAAGAGCTTCTGGGATCTGGTTGAAGACGGGGCCCTAGCAGGTAAGCCCCTGCTGCTTGCAGCAAGTGGTGGAACAGCCCGTCATTCCCTGGTCCTTGAGACTGCCCTGCGCCCCCTCTTTAGCTACCTCAAGGCCCTAGTTGCCCCTACAGGTGTCTTTGCAGCTACCGACGATTTTGGCAATACCTCTCTTCTGTCCTCCCGGATTGTTCAGGCGGCAGAAGAATTTACCCAGCTACTGATGGGCCAGCAGGGCAGAAGGAAGCTAGCAGACCAGGCCAATGCTGGGTCCTTTTTTGGAGACCTTTCCCAGGCCCAGCAGCCAGACGGAAGCCCTCAAGCCTATAAGGGCCCGGGTCTAAGCGCCCTGAAGGTCACTCCTTTTGAGGAACTCCTCAGGCAAAACTCCGGCCCGCAGGTGGCTTCTTAACATTTCTGTCACCTATTCCCTCTAGACAGGTTATCGAGTTAGGCTGATTTTGTAGCAGAGATTTTTAAACAGAGATTTTGAAGTGAAATCTCCTCCTGTGCATCTGCCCCTGGGCGATCATACGAAAGGAGGTTCTATGGGAATATCTACAGAATCAGCTCAGTTCACCGCAGAACAGGCAGAATTGTGGGCCACCTATTCCGAGACCCTGGCAAGCCTTAACCTACATTTAGATCGCTGTCTCAAAGAAGAGGTCAAACTCAAACTGACAGACTATAAGATCCTTGAGTCTCTTGTGGATTCATCTCAGAAGCTAGGTCTAGGGGCAGATAATCCCCCCTTAGACCCTGCTGTGGTCCGCATGAGGGACCTTGCCCAGATAACGGCAGTCTCCCCCTCTCGGCTTACCTACCAGGTCAATAATCTCTGTCAGCAGGGATTGGTTCGTAAGATTCCAATCCCCAATGACAGGCGAGGTAAGGGGGTGGCCATCACCAACCAGGGATGGAAGGTCTACAAGAAGGCCCAGCCGGTCTACCTCAGAGAGGTTCACCACCTGGCCCTGGCCCACTTCAAGCCAGAGACAGAAAGGGCCCTCTACACCTTCTGCCTCGCTGTTCAAAGCAGGCTCAATGCCCTCTAAGGAACCCTGCCCTACCCTTTAACCCGGGGTAGGGTTCCTATTCTTTGAGCCTTATGGAGCTGCTCCCGGTTAGCTAGAACAACCAGGGCCATGGCGTTGAGGGCCAGACCCAGGATGAAAAGGATCCAGCCGATAACCATCAGGGCTGTACTGGTTAGAATCGCCCCCACAATCAGGGCAAGGACAGAGGCCAGGTAGGCTGGGGAGAGAAGAAAACGGGTATCCATGAGCTATCTTCTTTGGTCTTAGCGGACGTGGGGGCGGGGCGGGCGGCCCTTAAAAATACGCTCATCTGAGGCAGGTTCGCTGGCAGCTACAATCTCTTGGGATTCAGTAATGGGCTCAGCTTCCTCATAAATGTAGGGGTGGGCTGGCTCTTCTTCACCCTCTTCTTCTTCAGAGCCTTCTGGCTCATCAGCAATGAGCATACCCGGCAGGGGCCCTCCCTTGAGCCTTTGAATAATAACCAGGGTAGAAAAGACGTTGAGGCCTAGACCTAAGAAAACCAGCACCCAACCTACCATCGCGAGCCAGATAGAGCTGAGGCTCACCAGCAGGGCTCCAGCAAGGAGGGCTGCTAGTGAGGTGAAGTAAGCAGGTGAGAGGTCTTTAGTGTCCATGAATCCTGAATTCTGAAGAGGTCAACTGGGGCATATTCCCTGTAAGGAATGGTTTATTTTCTTCTGCCTTACCTAATCAGGGCCTTGTCAGAAAGATCCTGAAAAAAATTCTGGCAGAGAAAACCAACCCCTACCATGGTAGGTGATTATGCTTAGAATTTCTTGGCCAGCAGCTGACCGGTGCCCTGAATCACCGCCGGTAGAGGGTTTCTTACTCCTAACAGCCCCCACTACCACAGGCGCAAGAACCTCCACAGCCACCTGTCTGCCCTTCGGGCCCTAGGAGGGACTGGGCTAAGGCCGGGGCGCCTTGAACCCCCGCATCGGTCAAGGCCTGAACGTACTCTTCTACCAGATTCCGGTTCTCAGCACCGGCTAGGGTAAGGCCGGCCCCCACAATAAGTTTTAGGTCCTCAAAAATCAGCTGGGGCTCTGCTGGCTGGTAGGCCAGCTCAAGGGAATCAATGACCCGCAGGGCTAGGGGCTGCAGGGAGCGGAAAATCTTTTCCCTTTCAGCCCCCAGGTGCAGGCTCTGCTGGGGCAGGGCTAGGCGCAGGGTTAGCAGCACCCTGAGGGCCTCCATGGGGGTCCACTGGGCTTCAGGGCCCCAGAGAATCCCCAGCTGACCGGGCTCAGCGGCAGGGTCTGTAGCTAAGTGGGCTAGCTGGTCTGCCAGCTTCTGGGGGTCATACGTGCTCAGATCCAGAAAGGTAGCTGGCCCACTGCCTTCTTCTGCCCCGGGCAGATTCCCTGCCGTCAGGTAGGAGCCAAAGTGGGCGGTTCGAATCTCAGCAGCCAGGTCAGCTAGGGCAAAGGTGGCTGCCGGGCTGGCGGTTAGAAGATCATAGAAGTCACTTGAGCTAAGGGGCTGGCCGGAGCGAACCTGCTGGGCCAGATCAGAAAAATTGAGGGTCATACCCTCAAATCTACCCCCTAGGGGCAGGGCAGCACCTACCACTTAGCCAGAAAGTAGGTCACAATGAGGGAGTGGCTTTAAACCGTGAGAAAATTCTTGATACTGCCCTCGATCTACTCTGCCGGTTCGGTCTAGCTGACCTTTCTATGCGCCGACTGGCCAGTGAACTGGGGGTAGCCCCCGGGGCCCTCTACTATCATGTTGCCAATAAGCAGGAGCTGCTGAGCTCCCTAGCTAACCGCCTGCTAGCTCACCTAGATACCAGCAGGTCCCTCCAGGGCCCTAGCGACCTGCTCAGGCAGGGGCAGGCCCTCTACCAGCTGCTCATCCCGGTCAAGGAGTCAGCCGAGGTTCTGCGCCTAGCCCTGGCCTACAGGGGCCTTAAGGATCAGGTTTTTCCCCTCCGCCAGCAGCTGACCCTGGCCTTTGCCCGCCTGGCTCCAGCCGGTCAGGAGGAGCTGGCAGCTGAGGTCTTTCTGCATACCTGCCTGAGCCTCATGGAACAGACCCAGACCCAGGCCCTACTGGCTGGCCAGCTACCAGCAGATCAGCCAGATTCCAGCTACCAGCAGGCCTTGAGCGCTATCATTAAAGGCTTCACCGACCCTGACAAAGGATAGATAGACTGCATGACCTACCACTCCGAACCCCAGTGGGTATCCCTGCCCGATCACCAGGCAGAAATCCAGGCTGTCCGCCAGGCCTTTATTGACAAGTATGGTCTTGAGCCTGACGGGGTCTGGTCAGCCCCCGGCCGCCTTAACCTCTTAGGGGAGTACATTGACTTTCTAGGCGGCTCCTGCCTGCCTATGCCCCTACCCTACAGAACCTATATAGCAGGCAGACTCCGCAGGGATGGGGTTCTGCGGGCAGCTTCCTTGCAGATGCCCGGCGATGACCGCACGGTCGTTATTCAAGAAATCAGCCCCGGAACCTTCAAGGGCTGGTTCACCTATGTTGCCGGGGTAGCCTGGGCTATGAATCAGGAGGGGGGTAAGGATATCGCCCTGCCCCTAGCCTTTGGCGCTGATCTGCTCATTAACTCCCAGGTGCCAGTCGGCGGCGGCCTTTCTTCTTCTGCGGCCTTAGAAACTGCCACAGCCTTAGCCCTCTTGGAACTCTCCTGCCCCCTGCGGCAGGACTGCGACTCTACCGACCCTGCTCCTGCTGACCTCTCCCCTAGCCATGATGCCCTGCGGGCCCGCCTGGCCCAGGTTTGTATTCGGGCTGAAAATGAGGTTGCCGGGGCAAGAACCGGTGGCCTAGATCAGACAGCGGCCCTGCGTTCTTCTGCCGGTCAGGCCCTGCTCATTGATTTCAGGGATTTTTCGATCCAGCCCCTTCCTCTTGACCTGGATCAGGCCCAGCTGGCCTGGCTGGTGATTGATACCAATACCCCCCATGAGCTTGCTGGCGACCAGTTTGCTGCCCGCAGGGCCGCTAATGAGGCTGTCACTGAAGCTATGGGCCTTGATTACCTGCGCAATGCCCTTCCCCAGGATTTGAGTTTTGCTGGCCTGTCAGAGGCTGAGGCTAAGAGGGAACGCCATGATTTGATTGATCAGACGGTCAATCGGGCCCTTGAGGCCCTTGAGGCAGGGGGCCAGCCCTTGACCTTTCCCCGGGGCTGGATCCGCCATACAATCCACGATATGACCCTGGTCGAAAGGGCCGCCTACCTGATTCGCATTCAAGATGAGAGTCAGGAGCCTAACTGGCAGGAGCTGGGACATCTCTTTACTGAGAGTTTCATCTCTATGAGGGATGAGCTGCGGGTCTCCCGACCTGAAATTGATCTGGCTGTGGCCTGCTGCCTGGAGGTAGGGGCCCTAGGGGCCCGCCTGGTAGGCGGAGGATTTGGTGGGGCTGTCATGGCCCTCCTTCCGGCCTCCTTGTGCCAGTTAGCTGCCCAGAAGGTCTCTGATGCCTACGCCCAGCAGGGTTATGCTGCCCCTAAGTTCCTTCCCATGCAGGCTGGTTTCCCCGCCAATCGGGCCCTCTAGGGGCTGATTGGTCTTTTAGTCGCTTTGCCCCTTAGACTGTGCTTGAGGGAAGCAGTGAGCTTCTTTCACCATTCGCATTTTTAGATGAAAGGGGACCCTCATGGGTTTCGATCTGAACAACGTTATCAACGACGGCGTCGACAAGGCCAAGGATGCCATCAACGAAAAGACCGGTCAGGACCTCGTTAACGAGGAGCAGGCCCAGCAGGTCAAGGACGCTGCTGCTGGTCTAGCCGGTCAGCTGGGTGAAAAGTTCGGCAAATAAGTCGCTTCTTAGAACTCAAGGGTGCCCCTCTGCTGAGGGGCACCCTCTTTTGTGCCTGCCCAGGGCCCTTCCCCGGGAAAAATTTGAAATTACAAGCTATCTACAGGCGGGGGATAGAACTTATCCACAGGTGGGGATAAAGCTGGGGAAATCTCTTACAGGCCTGTAATTTCGCCGCTGAACTTTCCCCAATTTTCCCCATCCACAGGTTCTTAACATCTGTGGAATTACAAGAATGTATTTACTAACAGCTGTGGATAGACCTTGTGGATATCCTACCTAGGCCGCTTTTGCAGCCTCTTTCCCTCTAGAAGCCAGGTGAAGACTAGACCTGTCAGCAGGCCCCCTAGATGGGCCTCCCAAGAGATAGAGGGCTCTAGCAGGCCGAAGGCAAAGTTAATTCCCACAAGAATCAGAATGCCCTGAGTGCTCTTGCGGCGAGCGCGGGCCAGGGCAAAGTAGGCCCCAAAGAGGCCAAATACCCCGCCAGATGCGCCCAGAGTATTGACGTTCAGGGTCCCTAACAGGTGGGCTAAACCCTGAACAGCCAGAGATCCGCCCAGAATTGAGACCAGGTAGATGGTGATGAACTTTCTTGGACCTAGTAGAGGCTCAAGCGCCTGCCCAAAAAGATAGAGGGTCAGCATGTTCAGCAGCAGGTGAGTGACCCCCGTAGGTGAGTGAATAAACCCTGCTGTGATTAGCCGGTACCACTGGCCGCTGTATTCGACGTAGAGGGGGTTATGGACGGCCGCTAGGGTGACCTGGTCAAAGAAGACTTGCAGGATCCAGATAAGGCTGTTGATCCCTATCAGGGCGTAGGTGAGGCGGGGAAGGACTTGTCCCTTCCTAGGGTAGTGGGGGCTTGAAAGGTCCTTTTCTAGCATGGGCCCTTCCTCTCTTCTGGCCAGAATGTTTGAGCGAACTTTTAAGAAAAGGGCCCACCTGGGAAGGTGGGCCCTTGTGCTAGCTCAAATGTGGTTTAGAGTTCCTTGATGTCGATAGATGAGATCACAACATCTTCAACGGGGCGGTCCATGGCGCCGGTTGCTACACCTTCAATGGCGTCAACGACCTTCTTGGAGTCTTCATCTGCTACCTCACCGAAGATGGTGTGGCGGCCGTTGAGCCAGGGGGTTTCAACGGTGGTGATGAAGAACTGGGAGCCGTTGGTGCCGGGGCCTGCGTTGGCCATAGCCAGCAGGTAGGGCTTGTTGAAGCTCAGTTCGGGGTGGATT
>JAXDRN010000009.1:0-78203 GCA_034090985.1 Rothia sp. (in: high G+C Gram-positive bacteria)
CGGCTTGCATTCGCTAGATGGGGCCGGGCCGGTTTGAAATTTATACACCCGGGCCCGGCCCCTTTTTTCTTCTTCACAAAGAGGGCAGGAAAAAGGGCAGCTGCCCTTCCCCGCAGGTGGGAAAGGAGCAGCTGCCCTAAGGATTGATGGGGGCCTGAGGCGAAAGCCTACTTGGCCTGGGGGGTGTTGAGGGCTTCTAGGGCCGCCCGCAGCTTAGTGCTTGAGGTGTGAGCGGTGTAGGGGAAGTAAACAACCTGCACCCCAACCTCTGCGAAGCGGTTTTCTAGGTCAATGCCGCGGGGAGTACCCTTCCAGTCATCACCCTTAAAGAAGGTGTTGAAACGAACCTGTTCCCAAGTTTCTAGTTTATCGACAACGGTTTCGGCCCGAACCTCGTCTACAAAATCAATATGAGAAACGATTTCCATGCGCTCAGCTAGGGGAACAATAGGCTTACGGCCCTTGGTCAGTTCTAGCATTTCGTCAGAGACAACACCGGCGATAAGGTAATCGCAATTCTTTTTAGCTTCACGAAGAATATTCAGGTGGCCAACGTGAAAGAGGTCGAAGGCGCCGGCAGCATAACCAATGTTCATTATTTCCCCTAGTGGTACGGTAGATAGCCCGCTGTGCGAGGGACGGGCAGAGTGTTAACAGAATTAAAGCCTACGGCACTCTGGCCCCTCTTTACAGACTGACGTTACGCCCTCTTTAGGGGACAGGTTTTTAGGCCTTGGCCTGCCCTAAGGCCTCTTCAGCAGCTACCCAAGAAAGCATGGCGCATTTTACTCGGGCAACAAATTTTGAGACCCCGGCAAAGGCCGCAGCATCACCAAGAATTTCTTCATCGGGCTGCACTGTTCCCCGGGAGCGAAGCATTTCCCTAAATTGATCAATCATCTGGGAAAATTCCTCCAGGGTCATTCCCGGAGCCATCTCAGCTAAAACAGAGGCAGCAGCCATTGAAATGGAGCAGCCATCCCCTTCCCAGGAAATTGATTCAATCTGCTGCCCGTTGGGGCTGAGGATGAGCCTGAGGTTAATTTCATCCCCACAGGTGGGGTTGTACTGGTGGCTGCTTCCTGTTGCAAGGCCGGCGGCAGGCTCTATGAGCCCCTCCCCTGAGCGCTGTTTGGAGTGTTCAAGGATGATTTGCTGGTAGAGCTGTTCTAGGCCGCTCATCGTCTCTTTCTTTCTGGTCTGTAGATCGTAGTTTAGCTATTGTAGCCAAAGTAGGGCCGCACCTGGGCCAGGGCCTGAATGAAGCGGTCGATATCTTCGGGGCTGTTGTAGATGTAGGCTGAGGCCCGGGTAGAGGCGGTCATACCCAGGGCCCGGTGCAGGGGCTGGGCGCAGTGGTGGCCGACCCGCACGGCGATACCTTCCTGATCCAGGTACTGACCCACATCGTGGGGGTGGACCCCTTCGAGCTGGAAGGCAGCCAGTCCGGCACGGGGCTGACCTGCTGCCGGGCCGATCAGGCGGACGCCGGGGATTGAGCTGACGCCCTCTACTAGGAGCTGCCCGAGCTTAGATTCCCAGGCGTGAACCTGATCCATGCCCAGGTGCTGCAGGTAGCGCACGGCTTCGGCCCAGGCGACGGCCTGGGAGACCCGCTGGGTGCCTGCCTCGAATTTAATGGGGGCGGGCATCCATTCCGCTTCGGTCATGGTGACCTTGGTGATCATGGACCCACCGGTCAGGAAGGGAGGCATGGCCTCTAGCAGGTCATGGCGGCCGTAGAGGGCACCGATACCGGTAGGAGCCAGCATCTTGTGGGCAGAGAAAGCTGCGAAGTCTACACCGAGCTTTTTCACGTCAACGGCCATGTGGGGCACCGACTGGCAGGCGTCTAGCACGGTCAAGGCGCCCACCTTCTGCGCCAGGGTGACCATGAAGTCCACGTCCGTAATAGACCCCGCTACGTTCGAGACATGAGTGAAGGCAAGGACGCGGGTGCGATCGCTAACGATTTTCTCGGCAGCTTCGTAATCAATGAGCCCCTGATCGGTGACGGGGATGTAGCGCAGGGTTGCACCGGTGCGGGCAGCCAGGATCTGCCAGGGAATGAGGTTGGCGTGGTGTTCCTGCTCGGTGGTGACGATTTCGTCGCCCTCTGCCAGGGCAAAGCGGGAGGCCGCCTCCCCTCCGATCCCGGCGGAGGCGTTGCCGAAGGAGTAGGTGAGCAGGTTCAGGGCCTCTGTTGCGTTGGAGGTCCAGACCAGCTCGTTTTCGGCGGCACCAATGAAGGAGGCTACGGTGCGGCGGGCGTCCTCGAAGGCGTCGGTGGCATCAACAGCCAGGGTATGGGCGCCGCGGTGGACAGCTGAGTTGGCCCCAAGGTAGTAGTTACGTTCGGCGTCAAGTACCTGCAGGGGGTTTTGGCTGGTGGCCCCGCTGTCCAGATAGGTAAGGGGGTGACCGTTGACCTCTTGGTTGAGGATGGGGAAGTCCTTGCGGATTTCTTTGACCAGTTCCTCGGTCAGCTCAGCCCCTGCCGGGGTGCGGTAGTGTGCAGCCATGAGTCCTAGCCTTTCCATAGTCCTGCCTGCATAGAAGCTTATTCATAAAGGGTTCCGCAGGCTCACGCTCGCAGCCGACCCTTATGAATAAGCCTCATAAGAGCATACTTTTATAGCCTATTACCTGCAGGCAGGAATTGGTAGTTAGGTTGGGCTCTGTGGGCGCTACCCCGTGGGCAGCAGCTGAGGCTGCCCCCTGTGCCGCTGACACCTAAGGCCTAAAGCCCCCTAGGCTCCGTGGTAGCGCTGCTGGGTAGCCAGCAGACCCTCTTTAATCAGCATTTCTGTAGCGTCAGCTGCAGCAGAGATCAGGAAGGGAAGGGTCTTCTTTTCTGTGCTGCTAAAGGGTTTTAGAACAAAATCTGCTGTGGGCATTTGGCCGGGGGGCCGACCAATTCCGGTACGCACCCGGTAGTAGTCCTTGGTAGCCAGGGCCTTGCTGATATCGCGCAGACCGTTATGGCCCCCCTCTCCCCCACCTATCTTGAGCTTGACGCTATCAAAGGGAATATCAAGCTCGTCGTGAACCACGATGATGTGATCAGGCTCAATGCCGTAGAAGTTGGCCAGGGCTGAGGTGGGCCCGCCAGAGAGGTTCATGTAGGTAAGGGGCTTGGCTAGGATTACCTTGGGCCCACCAATGCCTAGGCGGCCTTCTAGAACCTGGGCACGGGCCTTGCTGTGTTTTTTAAAGCTGCCGCCTACTTCTGTGGCCAGTTCGTCAAGGACCATCTGCCCAATATTGTGCCGGGTTGCTGCGTATTCGGGGCCGGGGTTGCCCAGGCCTAGGATGAGCCAGCTATCAGCCATCCTGCCCTCTCTTTCGGTTAGGTTTCTGGCGGAACAAGGGGGTTTAGGTAGAAGCTGGGCCCCTAGCAGTTTTCTCTACTAGGGGCCCGTTTTCTTAGATCTGGGGGCTTTTTCTAGAGCTACCCCCTAAGGACCTTTAGGCTTCTTCGCTTGCTTCTGCAGTTTCAGCGTGCAGGGCAGGCTCAGCAATGTTGACAACGATTAGGTCAGCATCTGAGAGGAGCTTTACACCGGCGGGCAGTTCAATGTCGGCAGCGTGGATGTGCTGACCGGCTGCACGGCCGCTGATGTTAGCAACCAGGGCCTCGGGGTGGTTGAGGGCGTCTGCCTCTACGTGCAGGTGGGTGACCTCTTCGTTGGCGATGGTGCCTGCGGCAGCTTCACCTTCGATGTGAACGGGGATTTCCAGTTCTACCCGCTCGCCGCGCTGAACGGTCAGCAGATCAATGTGCTGCAGTTCGGGGCGGATGGGGTGGCGCTGGATGTCCTTGATCATGGCCAGGTGGGAGTCACCTTCGATGTCTAGGTCTAGGATTGCGTTGGGAACGCGGGCAGCCAGGGTGGTGGCGTGGCCGGGCAGTACAACGTGCTTGGGCTCTTCACCGTGACCGTAGATGACGGCGGGGATGTCGCCGGCCATGCGGATGCGGCGGGCGTAGCCCTTACCGAAGTCGGTGCGAAGGGTTGCGGAAATCTTGATGGTCTCAGTCATGAGGGCCATCCTTTCTTCTGGTTAGAGGTTGATGTGCCAAGATTCGAGTGAACTGGCGCCAGAAATCGCTTTCTAACCAGCCACCGTCAGGTTCGGACCTACCGGGGTCTCCCACCGGCATTCCACTGCCTTGGCTTTCTAGCTGTTATCGCAACAGCCCGACTCATCCTACAGAAAGTCCACCTAAATATCAAGGAGGCCAGCCAATCTAATCCTGCCTAGCAACAGACATCATATATTCCATACGCATCTCAACCATAACAATAAACAGACTGGTAGAATTCATTGACGATTTGAGACTTACTAAAAGCGTTGATTCCTACCCCTGCACTTCAGGCCTATCGAGACCTCTTTGCAGCGGCCTTGCCAACCACATCCTTTGCACTAACGACCAATAGATCTTTCAGCAAAAGAATGTTTGTCATATTAGCCTTAGATTTAGCCTTCTTCAGAATTCCCATAACACCCGAAACAGAGGTACTGTGTTCAGCTAATTTACGTTGCTTAAACTGATTGTAGCCTTCAATATCATGAATTGTTGTTTCCCCTTCCCAGTCAGCTAGACCAGGGCGAACAACCTGCAAGTCCAGAACATGGAAGGGTAGTTCAACTGAGCTCTCTGAGGGACTCACATTATATTCATCTGCCAGCCAGCTGACACCACCAGCTTTTTTCACTTGAGCGACATACTTAACACAGGACTCACGTGAAATGAGATATAGACCAGCTCCAGCTAGCCTATCTGCATAGTGGCCCATCCTGTACCCGCCAGGCAGAATCTTAGCCGTCAAAGACATAGCATAATATTTCAGGTTTTTAATAGAACCAAAAATAGGCTCTGATAAAATAACAATATCTTTTTTACCCTTTGCTGATAAAACTGAGTTCAGCTTACCCAAAAATCCATCAACAGCACGGGCATCATCTTCTGCAACCAGCAGAAAATCACCCGGATTACCAGGTTCCTCTGCAAACTCCTTAATAACCCTGTAATGGCTAATTGCGCAACCAATTTCAGCAGGGCGCGGGTCCTTTAAAGCTCTTTTTTTGTATTCATCAACATTGAAATCTTCAGGAACATACCCCTGTCGAGTATCTACCGCATCAAAAACCTCAAAATCTATACCCCAATTGGATTTTTGAAAGCCTTCCAAACGCGGTGAGTCCGCCAGTGAGATAACCACAGCTTTTGCCACTGATTTTGCTACCATTTTTAACTACCTTTATACCTAGTACTATAAACTTGTCTGAAAATATTCAGCGAGGGCAAGTGAGTGATTTCTTGGAACGAAACCTGCCTCAAGAATCTTCGATAGGTCCATAGCTGAGTTGCTAGGACGAGGAGCAAAAAAGTCTGCCTGGGCAAAGTAGTCTTCAGTAGATACAGGAGTGACCCGATCAGCTGAATGTCCTGTTGCCTCAAAGACTGTCTGAGCCAAATCAGCCCAGGTCACTACCTCACCGGTATTTGATACATGGTAGGTGCCAAAGTCACAGTTCTTTTCCAGCAGGTGCAAGATAGCTCCAGCCAGATCCTGGGTGAAGGTGGGCCGGCCATACTGGTCATTGACCACAGAAGGATTCACGCCCCGCTCAGCTAGGGAACGCATCACCTCAATAAAGTTCTTACCATCGCCCATGACCCAGGAGGTACGCACAATATAGTGGCGGGCTAGGGCCCGAACAGCCATTTCACCGGCGGCCTTAGACTGACCATAAACACCCAGCGGTGCAAGCGGGGCATCCTCTGTGTACTCTTCATCTAGGGGCAGTGAGCCATCAAAAACATAGTCAGTAGAGACATGCACCAGGGGAATACCAGCCCCATCAGCCACCCTAGCTAGGGCAGCAACCCCGCTAGCATTAGCCGCCCAGGCCTGGGGGCGGCCCTCAGGGGATTCAGCCTGATCAACAGCCGTATAGGCTGCCGCATTGATAATTCCCCGCAAGGAACGCCAGCGGTAGGCCCTAGCCCAGCTTTCTGGGCGAGCCAGGTCTAGTTCCGCACGAGTCGCAGCAATATAGGGTGTACCGGATGCTTCAAGCTGCTTGACCAGTTCACGGCCCAGCTGGCCATTTGCGCCGACCACCAGCAAGGGGGCAGGTGCTAGGGGCTCCACCTCAGCCAGGCGGGGGTGATTTTTATCCTTATCAGAAAGCTCAGCCTGCTCCAGGGAAATCGGCCAGTCAATTGCTACGGTCTCATCAGCAAGGTTGAGGAAAGAGTACTCCCCCTGGGCATCTGCCGACCAGTGGTCATTAACCAGGTAGGTGTAGGCGGTGTTATCTTCCAGGGTCTGGAAGGAGTTACCTACCCCGCGGGGAACAAAAACAGCGGTATCAGGGCCAAGTTCTACAGTGACCGTCTTGCCAAAGGACTCCCCTGCCCGCAGATCAACCCAGGCACCGAAGATACGGCCGGTAGCTACCGAAACGTACTTGTCCCAGGGCTCAGCGTGGATACCCCGGGTAGTACCGGCACTTGCGTTGAAGGAAATGTTGTTCTGTACCGGGCCAAAGTCTGGCAGGCCAGCAGCAAGCATTTTTTCCCGCTGCCAGTTTTCCTTAAACCAGCCCCGGTTATCCCCGTGCTGGGGAATATCAATAATCAGCAGGCCGGGAATGTCGGTACTGCGAACAGATAAATCTTTGGGCATTACTGGCCAGCCTTAGCGTACTTTGCTTCAACCTCAGCCTTGAGGGGCTCCCACCAGGCCCGGTTAGAGCTGTACCAGGCAATGGTGTCAGCCAGGCCCGCCTCAAAGTTGGTGAACTGGGGCTCCCAGCCCAGTTCCTTACGCAGGCGGCTACCGTCAATGGCGTAGCGCAAATCGTGGCCGGGCCGGTCAACTACATGCTCAAAGGCGTCCTCAGCCTGGCCCATCAGGCGCAGGATAGTGCGCAAAACGCTGATGTTGTTTTCTTCGCCGTCAGCCCCGATCAGGTAGGTTTCACCAATCTTTCCCTTTTCAAGAATGGTATGGACGGCTGAGGAATGATCAGAGGCATGAATCCAGTCGCGCACATTCAGCCCCTCCCCATAGAGCTTGGGCTTAATGCCAGCCAGAATATTAGTAATCTGGCGGGGAATAAACTTTTCAATATGCTGGTAAGGCCCGTAGTTATTGGAGCAGTTAGAAATCGTTGCCTCAATACCGAAGGAGCGAACCCAGGCCCGAACCAGAAGATCAGAACCTGCCTTAGTTGAGGAATAGGGGGATGAGGGATTATAGGGGGTGGTTTCAGTGAACTTAGCGGGATCATCAAGCTCAAGATCCCCAAAGACCTCATCGGTAGAAATGTGGTGGTAACGGGTCTTATGTTTACGGACTGCTTCAAGCAGGGTAAAGGTGCCAATCAGGTTGGTATGAATAAAGGGGCTGGGGTCGTTAAGCGAGTTATCGTTATGAGACTCAGCTGCGTAGTGGACAACTGCATCTGCCTGGGCTACCAGGGGGTCAACCAGGTCCATATCGGCAATATCGCCCTTAACAAGTTCAAAGCGGTTTGCTGGCAGGCCTGCGAGTGACATTTCGTTAGCCGCATAAGTCATCTTATCTAGAACAACTACATCATGATCGGTGTTTTCAATCAGGTAGTGAACAAAGTTAGAGCCAATGAAGCCGGCGCCGCCGGTAACAAGAATTTTTCCCATACCTGCAACCATAGCGGAAAACACTAGGGCTTGTAGCCAAAAAGAACCACAAAGGACTGTGTTTCATGTCAGAATAGAGGCATGAAGGGAATACTACTAGCAGGTGGAACAGGTTCGCGACTCCACCCCATCACTCTAGGGATCAGCAAGCAGCTGACACCCGTCTATGACAAGCCAATGGTCTACTATCCCATCTCTACCCTTATGCTGGCAGGGATCCGGGAAATCCTTATTATTACCACCCCCCAAGACCAGGATCAGTTCCGCCGCCTTTTGGGGGACGGCTCCCAGTTTGGGGTACAGTTCACCTACCAGGTACAGCCCTCCCCCGACGGCCTAGCCCAGGCCTTCCTACTGGGTGAAGAGCACATTGGCCAGGACCCCGTTGCCCTAGTCCTTGGCGATAACATCTTCTACGGCCCCGGCCTAGGTAACCAGCTTCGCAAGTACACCACTATTGATGGTGCTGCCGTATTTGGCTACCGGGTAGCTGACCCCACCGCCTACGGGGTAGTGGAATTTGATCAGAACTTTAAGGCTGTTTCTATTGAAGAAAAGCCGGAAAACCCAAAGAGCGACTACGCTATTCCAGGCCTCTACTTCTATGACAACAAAGTTGTAGACTACGCCAAGAGCATTAAACCCTCTGCCCGGGGGGAGCTAGAAATTACTGACCTGAACAGGATTTACCTAGAAGAGGGTAAGTTACAGGTTGAAGTTCTCCCCCGCGGAACAGCCTGGCTAGATACAGGAACCTTTGATTCTCTTGCTGATGCAACTAGCTTTGTACGCACCGTTCAGGCCCGCCAGGGCCTCTCTATTGGATCGCCTGAAGAAATTGGTTGGCGAATGGGCTGGATTGATGATCAGCGCCTCGAAGAATTAGCCCTCCCCCTAGCTAAGAGTGGTTACGGCACCTATTTGTTGAACCTTCTCAAATAGCTAAAAGAGACCCATCTAACCAGCAGGCAAGGTGCAATTACCCTTTGGTAACATGCCTCTGACTGGTAGAATCGCCCATAACTACTCTGCACAACCTTTACACTTTCACTCAACTCTTTAGGTTTAATAAATGACCATTCTTGATTTTGTTCGCATGTTGCGGGCCAACCTCAAGCTCCTCATGATCGGCTTGCTGGTTGGTGCCCTCCTAGGCTTTGGCTACTCCCTACTCCAACCTAAGGTCTACGCCTCATCCTCAACCGGCTACGTGACCATTGGGGAAGGCTCTGGAATTGGCGATGTTATCTCTGGCTCAGTTGCCGCTAAGGAAAAGGCTGCCGCCTACCTGGCCCTGATCAAGAGCTCTGCCGTAGCTGACCAGATTATTGCTGCCAACCCCGATATGAACCTGACCCGGGGTCAGATTCAAGGTAGCCTGACTGCTGAAGTTGATCCCAACTCAGCCCTCATTAAGGTCAGCGCTGAAGCAAACTCCCCCGAGGCCGCCCAGGCCCTAGCCAACGGCTCCCTAGAGGCAGTGGCCAAGGTTGTTAACGATCTTGAAGGCTCTAGCGCCGTTCGGGTGATTCCCCTTGAAGATGCCCCCCTCAACAGCAGCCCGGTTAGTCCCAATGTGCCTAAGCTGGTAGCATTTGGCGCTGCCGCTGGCCTAGGACTGGTCTTTGCTGCTGTTCTACTCCGCCGGACTGTAGATACCAAGCTCCGCACCCGCGATGATGCTACCAAGGCAACCAAGGCCGGCATCCTAGGTGTTCTTCCCCTCTCTGAAGAACTCACCGAAGAGAACATCCTGCGGACCAAGAACGACCATATCTCCCAGGAAGCTATCCGGCAGATGCGCACCAACCTGCGCTTTGTTAATGTTGATCAGCCCCCCCGGTCCATTATTGTTACCTCAGCTGAACCCGGTGAAGGTAAGTCCACCGTTTCTACCTCTATTGCCCGGGCCCTGGCAGATGCCGGTGAACCAGTTGTTATTATTGACGCCGACCTGCGCCGCCCCACCATTGCTAAGAAGTTCAAGATCGACTCTAAGGTGGGCCTAACCCAGGTTCTTGCCGGTCAGGTTCAGCTCAGCGATGCCGTCCGCCAGTTTGAAGATACCCAGCTCTTTATTCTGCCTGCCGGCCGGATTCCCCCTAACCCTTCAGAGCTTCTAGGGTCTGAAAAGATGCGCTCCCTGATTCAGGAACTTTCTAGTGAGTTCACCGTCATTGTTGACGTTCCCCCGGTTCTGCCCGTTACCGATGCAGCCCTTCTTTCTACTGCTGTTGATGGGGTGGTCATTGTGGGTTCAGTGGGCAAGACCCGCAAGGAGAACCTGGCTGAGGCTGTTGAAAACCTGCGCAAGGTAAGCGCTAACCTGCTTGGTGTTGTCATCAACCGGGCCCCCCGCACCGGCCTAGGTAATTCCTACTACGGCTTTGCCTACAGCTCTAACGGGGCCTACGCCAGCTACTACGGCTATGGTGCCAAGACCGATGAAAAACAGGGTAAGGGAAAGAAGAAAAAGAAGAAGGCCTAGGCTCTCTTCCTTTCCCAAGCTCACGATATCCACACACCGATGGGGAGGCTTCCTGCCTCCCCATCTTTCTACCAGCAGGTTAAACTAAAAGTAGCTATGACAAGCCAAGAAACAGACCAGCAGCAGGGCCCTTCTGGCCTTCAGGTTCCCCTGCAGGCCAGAATAATGCTCAGCCATGCCCACCTTCAGCACCTGGCTCAGGAAGCTGACCTAGATATTCTCCACATTAAGGGTTATATTTTTGGGTCTGACACCTATCCACGGGATCGGGCCAGCACCGATGTTGATGTTCTTGTTCGCCCCCAGCATCTTGAAGCCTTTATTGAAGCAACCAGGCAGGCAGGCTGGAAGGCCGTGACCTCTTTTGCCTCTGGCTCTGACTTTCACCATGCCATGACAATCTACCACCCGGTCTGGGGCCTGGCCGATATTCACCGCTCCTTCCCCGGCCTAGGCCTAGGCACAGCCCAGGCCTTTGAGGCCCTCTGGAGCCAGCGGCGGCTTAAAAAGATGGGTGGCTTTCCCTGCCAGACCACCTCTCTGGTGGATTCCTGGCTCTTGGTTTATATTCACTCAGCCCGCAGCACCCTAGACTTTAAGCCAGATGTTCGCTATCTCAATTCCCTGCTCTCGTCCAGGCAGAGAGAGGCAGTTGCCCAAAGGGTTGAGCAGTTAGGGGCTGAGTTGGCCTATGCTGCTGCCCTAGGCACCCTAGATCGTTATTCAGACCATCCAGACTACCTGTTTTGGAAGGCTGCCTCTGAACCTACCACAGAGGTTACCCGCTGGTATGCAAGGGTCAAAAATGCCCCAACCTTTACTGAAAAGCTAAGAACTTTTCTTGATATTATTTTTGTCAACCGAGACCATCTGGCCATGAAGCTAGGGCATGAGCCCTCTGCCCAAGAGGTCTGCCAGCATTTCTTTAGCCGTTTTAGTCGCCTTTACCGCTCCTTGCGCAGGAAGGGATCAGCATGATTAGCCGAAGCCCTCATACCGCCTCTATCTACCAGTCTGACCTTGAGGCAGGCCTAGCTGAAGGTGAGGCCGAGATGCTCTATATTGCCAACCTTGCCTCTTCTGCCATCTATACGGTTCAGGGAGTGGGCTTGACCATCTGGGAGCTCTTAGAAAACCCTCTTGGCCCCGATGAGCTACTGAGCGAAATTACTGATATCTACGGGGTCGACCGGGAAACTGTTGCCCAGGCAGTCTTTGACTTTCTTGAAACCATGGCCGAAAGGGGCCTGCTGGACAAGGCTTAGCTTGGGCCCTGCCCAGCAAAGTAGCCCTCTCAGCTTCCATACCCTAGCTGAGCAAAAATACAGTAAAAAGAATAAAAACCTACACACTAAAGGGGGGTGAGCCTTTCATGGCTCACCCCCCCCTTTTTTCTAGGACCCTCTAGTGATTCATAGCCCCTTCTAGACCCTGGATAATTTCTTCAATAAAGCGCTCTTCACTGAAGCTAGCCACATGGGCCTTAATCAGCTCAGGGTCAAAGTCTTCTGGCCTATGGGCAAGAACTGCCTGCCTGATGAGCTCTGGGCTGGGTTCCTGAATAAAGGTTCCGTTGATTCCCGGGCTAATGGTGTCAAGGAAGCCCCCGTCTTCTAGGGCGATGGTTGGCTTACCAAAGGCTCCCCCTTCTAGAGGAGTAATGCCGAAGTCTTCGTGAGAGACAGCCAGTAGGGCCTTAGAGTGGGCATAGGCATAGTGCATCTGCTCATCTGAGATGTTACTGGCAAAGGCTACGTTTGGGCTGCTCAAGGCCTTGAGCTCACTGAGCATAGGCCCAGCCCCAATGACCAGTAGCTTCTCGTCAAGGCCGGCAAAGGCCTCTACAGCCTGCTGAACGTTCTTGTAGGGCAGCAGGCGGGAGACAATCATAAAGTAGCCCTCTGCCATGAAGTCTTCCAGGCCAGGGATAGGCTTTTGGTCTCCTTCAGCCCTAACTGAATAGGGGGGGAAGATAATATCTACCTCTTTGCCGTAGACCTCCCTGATTCGCTGCTGAATAGCAGTTGAGTTAGCTACATAGGCAGGGAATTTAGCGGCTGCTGTCTGGTCCCAGCGCTTGAGGAAGGGTTTGATGGCCCTGAAGGCCAGGGCGATGCTCTTCTTGTGGCTGCTGCCCAGATACTGGTCAGTGAGGTAGATCCAGCGGGCTGGGGAGTGGCAGTAGATAAAGGAGCTAGCTGGCAGCTTAAAGCCGTGGGCCCAGCCGGTGGTTGAAACCAGGGCAGTTTGAGCCCTGACCTTAAGCAGGCTTGAGAAGAAAGGTAGCAGGGGCAGGGCTAGGCGGTGATCCTTACGGAAGAGGGGAATCTTATTCAGGGGGGAGGTGATAATAGTGCAGTCTTTGAACTCCGGGTAGGTGTTCTCAGGGTCGTAGAGAGTGGTGTAAATGGGAGCCTGGGGGTAGGCCTTATGGAGGGCTAGGACTACTCGTTCAGCCCCTCCCCTCTGGGTGAGGTAATCGTGGGCAATTGCGATAGGAACCTCTGGGGAGGAGGCACGACTATTTATTGAAAGCCGGGGGGACATAGACGGGGGATTCTTTCCGTTAAAACTTTTTCTGGGCTCGCTGAGGGTAATTGATTCCAGCGTAACTTGCTGATTCGACCACTAGTGAAACTAGTTTTTCACCAATAGACTGTGGTAAGTAGGGAAGAAGCTGATCAGTAACTTTGCCCATCACCTGAATGGTCTTCTCAGTGGAAACAGAGGCAACAAGGCGGAGGGCCAGCCCCCAGATTCCCCTAGGATTTACTGGATTCAAGATATTTTGCCCATGTTTTTTGACAAATAGATTACGTGCAGCTCCTGAATATAGGGCTCGTTTGGCTCTGATAGCTGTTGTTGTTGCAGCAACATAATGGTTAGTTTCCAGGTCAGGGTCAATAATGATCCTCGCACCAGCCTTATAGGCCATATATCCCATATCGACATCCTCCCAACCGTACAGTCTGTATCTAGGGTCATAGCCACCTAGCTGATCAAAGAGGTCCTTGGTCATTGAGACATTTCCTGCCCAGTAGATCCAGGACCGGTCCTGGGCAGTAGTGTAAGCATCTTCCCTGAACTTTTGATCGCGGTAGTTTCCGTAGGCCTTAGAGTAGGGAGTGTCGGGGAAAATATTTTTATAGAGGCCAATAACACCGACCAGATCCCCTTCCTGATAGTGCTTGAGGTGCTGGCTTACATAGTGGGGCTCTGGGGCAAGATCGTCATCACAGCGGATAAGTACAGTCGCATCAGCAGCCTGATGCCCGGCGTTGAGGGCTGCAACCCGCCCACGATTCTCTTCAAAGACAATCATGGAGAGGTTCAGCTCTCCCCTATCAATGTACTCCTGAACAACTCCAGCAGAATTATCAATGTCTCCATCAATCACCACAATAACCTGAAAGTCCTTTTCAGTCTGCTGAATTAAGGAGTCTAGGGGGTAGTGAAGTCTAGCGGCACCACCCCGAGTAGGAATGATGACAGCTGCCGAATACTTACTCATTATTTATTAAGACCTTCTACATTATCAATTATCTGGCTAACCCGAGCTTTACCAGATTCAGGAGAATAATTCTCGTACCAACGCCAATAATTTCTACTTACAACCTCTTCCAAGGTTTCACTTGAAGTAAGAAGGTGAGAAGAAATATCCATTAAGGTATCTGCAATTGATTGACTGCTGCCCCGCTGAGCTAGCCAGGGGTAGCCCTCCCCCACGATTGAAGGCAGGGCACCTGAGTTAGTCACCAGCAGGGGCACCTTAGCGCTCATTGCCTCAGCCGCAACTAGACCGAAGGGTTCATCCCACTGAGAGGGCATGGCAAGGCAATCTACCTGGGCAAAGAAGTCTTCAGGCTCAACCCAACCAAGGGTGACCAAATCATCACCCAATCTGGCGAGGGCTTCTTCTACCCGGTTCTGCGCACCTTCCTTAACGAACCTTGCTTCACCACCAATCAGCAGCTTGAAGTGAATATCCTTCTGCTGCTGGTTGAGCTGGTAGATAGCATCAGCCAGGAGGTCTGTTCCCTTAATTTCTGAAACACGCCCCAGGAAACCTACAGCAAGCGTTGACCGATCCTGGGTTGTGGATTGAAGGGGTTTAGCTACTTCTGGCACCCAGTTCTCTAGGACGGTGCTACCGGCTACCCGTTCTGCCATAAAGGCACTAGGCACGAGGGTTAGCAGGGCTCCCCGGCGGGCAATTTTAGCCGCTAGCTTTTGGCCCCCAGTAGGTAGCTGGTGAAGGTGAACAATCCTGGGGCCTAGGCCTGCTGTTGCCAGGGAGGGAACAAGGCCATTGCACCAGAGCAGTTCCTTCCTGTTACGGCCCCTCCAGAGGCGAAGCTGGGCCATGTAGGACTTTCGGTCCTGGGCAGGAAGAACTAGGGTGGAAAAACCTTCATCAGCTGCTGCCTCTAGCAGTTCAGCCGGTTGGGCTGGACCAATAATGGTAACTGACTTACCAAGGGATCGAAGGGCACGGGCCAGGTGAAGGAGCATAACCTCTCCCCCACCCATATCACCATTATTAGTTGCAATATAAACTTTCTTGCCCAAGCCTATACCTTTTCCTTTAATAGGGCATCATAGCCAAATCTATCAATATCCTTATTTTCCCTGCTATCGATAATTAAGGTACGAATAACATATCCAAGGCAAATAGCCCAAGGAAGTGTATAAAACACTTCACCCAAGCGTAAGGAACAGATTAAGATAGCTACCCCAATTCCCTGACCGATAATCTGAGAAGAAGTCCAGCCCGGATTCTTAGTCAGTGGCATAACCATCACAAACAGGGTGATAGCCACAAGAGAAATAGCCCAGGGCCAGCCGCCCTCTACGAAGGCTGACCAGTAGGAGTTATGGAAGAACCAAGTACGCTCCTGGGCCGTTTCGAATACATAAGCCTCACCTAGCCCCTGCCCAAAAAATCCCGTCTGTTGCACTTTTGCCCATGACATCTCATCGATACGAGCCCGTAGGGCATCTGTACCGGTTCTATCACCAAAAACAGCGGCATCTGCAAAATCTTCTGTCATGAAACCCAGCAGCCACCAGAAAAGAGCAAGCAAAGCAACCTTAGCTAGGGGAACCAGGCGGGGGGCCACAAGAATCCACAGATAGGCAAAAAGCAGGGCAGCAAGAGAAGTTCGAGATCCTGTCTCCCAGAGCAGAAAAGCAGAGAAAAGCAAGGCAAAAATCTGCTGCCAGCGTTTAGACAAGGTTGTAATCACCAGCAGGGCAAAAAGGGCATGGACCAATCCTGCATAGTTCTTATCCAAGAGGTATCCGGTCAAATAGCCACCATAATTATCTGGGGCGAAGCCTACATAAAAGAGAAGAGCATTAACAATCAGAGCAGAGGCGTAACCCAGTATTGCCGATCGCAGATGCACGCGCCCAACTGCTATTACATAAATCAGACCGGTTGTAGCAAGAAGGCGAAGAAGGCGCCTGGTCCAGTCTGATGCGTACTGGCTAGGATCAGCAAGGGCTGAAACTAGCGAAACGTAGGCTAGCAGACAGGCAAGAAGAAGAAAAATCCTCGACCAGTTACCCAGAGCAAAATTAGGCTTGCGCCTCATAGCAAAAGCAAGAATCACAAAAACCATCAGCTGGTTAAAGGGAAGCCCGATACCAGGAACCGGCTGGGCATAAATCAGCGCAGCAAACATCAGGAAGTCAGATAACCGTACCTGAGAGGCCTGAACTCTTGCAGCCTCACCAGCCTGGCGGGCTAGGTCACCAACAGTACGGTCAGCAAGGGTAATTTTCCCCTGATCACTCACACTAACAAGGGCCATCTCAGCCTACCTTCTGATATAGGTCAACAAGTTTCTGCCCCATCTCTTCCTTTGTCATCCAGTCAAAGGAAGGAGCTAGAGACTTCTGGGTAGCTAAAATTTTCTGGGCTACTGCCCCTACAGCCTCTTCTCTGCTCAGCTGCTCAAAAGAGGGTAGCAGCTCAGAGTCATCAAGAATCTCTGGGTTACCACCCACAGCTGTTGCGACAACAGCCAGGCCTGCGGCCTTAGCGTCCAGCAGGGTATAGGAGCAGTTCTCCCAGACAGAAAGCTGCACCAGCACGTCCGCCCGGCCCATAGCCTCAATCGGGTCAACAAAGCCAGGGAAGGTAACTACAGCCTCAAGCCCCAGGGCCCGAGCCTGGTCCTCTAGGGCAGCCTTCAGTTCACCGGAACCAGCAATTTCAAGGCTTGTTCCCGGTAGCTGCTGATGAACCTGGGCAAAGGCCTCAAGAAGAATATCCAGGCCCTTCTCAGGGGCAAGACGGGACAGGGAAAGAACCCACAGGCTCCCCTCCCCCGCTTCCTGCCGGTGAGCTGCAACAGCCTGATAGGTTTGGGCCGCATCAATACCGTTGTAGATTACTTCAACACCCCGGGCCCCCCACTTAGCCTGCATCTGGTCAGCGGTTGACTGCGACACAGCAATCTTGCCGTCGGTTCCCCACAGACGCACCCGGTGGACGGTTTCCATCAAACGCGAGCGCCAGGAGCTGCCGTGGTAAACAGAATCGTTACCGGCAATACCGTGCTCAGTGGTGAACAGGGTCGGTACGTAGGTTCCGCGGCGAACTAGTTTACGGGCCTTCCGCAGATTCACCGCGGCAGCCGCAACAACATCAGCGTAAGCCAGGTGGGAATGCACGATGGCCGGTTTAAGGTCATCGATGAGGGTATCAAGGGTATGTAAGGACGCCGCGAACCCGGCTCCCGTACCAAAATCGGCTTCGCGCACGTCCGCACCCAACTCTTTGAGACGAGCAGAAAGGGCGCCTGTGGGGCAGAGCACTACAAGGTGATAACCGGGTAGCCCGGCTTCAGCGATATCGCTAACATGCCGGGCTACCCCACCAAACTCTGGAACCGGTACGCAGTGCAGGGCGACCGGTAGCTTGGGGTCTAGAGCCACTTTTCCAGCCTATCCAGGGCGGTAAAGAAGCCCTCACCGTTATTGACATGGCCCTGCCAGATTTCAGGGATGAAGGATGACTTGGGGGTCAGTTCCCGCAGCTGCTTGCCTAGGGCTGCCCAGTCAACGTCGCCTTCGCCCACCTGAACACCTTCGCCGTCCACGCCGATGCCGTCTACCAGGTGCAGGTGGATGGAGCGGGGGGCCAGAAGCTCAACAGCCTCAGAGAGGGGGATCTTCAGGAAGTTAGCTGCCAGCATGGTGTGCGAGATGTCCAGGCAGAGGGCGGTGTTGTAGGTGTCAGAGAAGTCAGCAGTGTCCTTGGGGTCCAGGAAGAGGTTGTGGTACTGCTGGCCACCCATCAGCCAGGGGTAGGGGGGCAGGGTCTGGGCGGCTAGGCGAACGCCAGAGGTATCAAGCTGCTTGAGGGCCTGACCGATCCGCTCGTACTTTTCAGCCCGGGCTGAGGGGGCAATATGCCCGTCCTTAGTGAAACCGCCCATGGTAACGACCATGACCGGGTCATCATCTACGGTGAAGTAGCGGGTTAGGTCGCGGGTAATGTCAATGGTCCGCTGAACTTCAGCAATTGACCGCTCCCAGATCTGCTGGTCAGCAGAGGCCAAATCAACCAGGAAGTCACCGGCAAAGAGGTCAGGCAGGTGGGTTGTGAAGGACATATCCAGCTTGCGGTCAAAGACCTCATCAATATTGACTTCAAGGTCCTTGTAAGAGAAGTGGAATTCTAGGAAGTCAGGCTCAGCCCCCTCAATCAGAGGCTTGTAGTCGTGGTAGCGAACCGGCAGACCCCAGGGGCGGTCAAACTTGAAGTCCCGGCGGGTTACCAGGTCGTCCTTCAGGTCGCCTTCAAAGAAGAAGGAGCCAGCTTCAACCTCTCGCTGCATGGTTCGGCCCAGCAGCTGGGGCAGGTAGTTAGGCTGTAGGCCCCGACCGGGTGACTTAATCTCAACGTCAGCCTCAGTAACAACCTCGCCCTTAGCGATAGTGCGGGTAGCTACCAGAGACTTCGCCAGGTTCACCCGGTTCATCAGTTCGCCGGTAGAGACCTCGCGGGGGGCTGAGGTACCAATAGATTCTTCAATCTCACGAATCTGCTGAACCATGGCCTTGAATTCCTCAGGCAGCAGGGAGACAGTGTGGTCGTTCCCCTCTAGGGTCTTATCAACAGTGAAGTGCTTTTCAATGATCTTAGCTCCGCGGGCTACGGCGGCAAGGGGCACATGGTAGCCGCGTTCGTGGCCTGAGTAGCCCACCAGGCACTGGCCGATTTCAGCCAGACGGTCCATGTAGGCCAGGTTAACGTCCTTGAAGGGTGCCGGGTAGGTGGACTGGCACTGCAGCAGGGCGTAAGAAGCACCTAGGGAGCGCAGGAGTTTGACGGATTCACGGATTTCTTCTTCCCGGCTCATACCGGTAGAAACCAGCATGGGCAGGCCGCGTGAGGCCATGTCCCGGAGCAGGTCATGGTTGGTCAGGTCAGCTGAGGCAACCTTAAGGCCCTGCACCCCGTAGTCAACCAGGGCCTGTACTGAGGGGCCGTCCCAGGGGGTACACATGATGTCCATATCATGCTGCTTGACGTGGTCAAAGACCTCGTACATCTGATCAACGGTCAGAGAGAAGCGGGAAAGCAGGTCAAGGGTGTACTGAACGCCCAGGTCTTCGCCGGCCGACTTAGAACCCTTCTGCCGGTAGAGGGCGTCCATATCCCGCAGCTGGAACTTAACAGCATCAGCCCCGGTGTCAACGGCAAGGTCAACAAGGCGCTTGGCTAGGTCAACATCGCCCTGATGGTTGTTGCCGATTTCAGCAATGATGAAGGAGGGGGAATCTTCAGTGATTTCGGTGCGGCCAATGCGCAGGATATTCTGCTCATCCATGGCAATAGCAACCAGGTGGCCGCGCTCATCGACCAGGGGAAGGTGGCTAATGCCCTTGGCGAACTCGCCCTGAAGGTCTGCCGGTTCTGAACCTAGGGGTGCGGTCTTCACCTGGCGGTTAGCGACCTCTAGGGTGCTAGTTTCTAGGGAGGCAGTGGGGTTGGCAATGAGCCAGCGGCGAAAGTCACCGTCAGACAGGGAGCCCTGTAGAATGCCTGACTCGTTGACCAGGAAGATAATGCGCTGACCGTTAGCAGAAATTTTCTGCAGGGCGGTTAGGACCGGGTCCTCTGAAAAAACGATGTAGGGGGTGATATTGCGTTCGATAATCATGGGGGGATTTAGCTTTCTTCGTCTTCTGCAGAGGCTAGGGTAGCCAGCAGCTGGTGTTCAGCAAGGGTAAAGTCGATCATGGCGTCAATGTCTACGCCTTCTACCTCATCGAGCAGGAAAAGCTCAATTTTGCCGCCTAGGCGGTTGTGAAGGCTCTCGTAGAGATCGGTTGAGGTGATGTACATTGAGCCGTTTTCCCGGTAGCGGAAGGTTTCCCGGGTTAGTTCCTGGCGGCGGGGGCGGGCCATGACCTCATACTGGGCGGTGGGGGGTTCTGTTGCTGCCCAGATGAAGGGGCCGATGGGAATAACGCCCACCATGGAGTCTGAGTCTGAGCCGGCAAACTGACGGACGGCCCGGGCCAGGGTGCCAGGAAGGCGAACTGGTGAGGTAACCTGCAGGAGCATCACAGCATCAGGGCGCTGGCCAGCGGCAGTGTAGAAGTCAATGGCGTGTTCAACAACCGGTTCTGTTGCGGTGGTGTCTTCAGCTAGGTGGGCCGGTCGCATAAAGGGCACCTGGGCCCCGTACTGGCGGGCGATGTCTGCAAGTTCAGCGTCATCGGTTGAGACAACTACATCAAGCTGGTGCTCTTCTGCCAGTTCTTCCTGGGCAGCGAGCGCCTGTTCAATGGTCCAGGCCAGCAGAGGTTTGCCTGCAATGGGTTTAAGGTTTTTGCGGGGAATTCCCTTGGACCCGCCGCGAACGGGTATAAGGCAGAGAATACGCATCTAGACTGTTGTCTCCTCTAAATAGTGTGCGATTGCGAGTGCTGGGGCCTTCTCAGGCACCTGGGGGGCGGGGGTTGGGTCCTGACCCCACTGGTTCATGCCGTAGCGTTCCCAAAAGTCAGTTACCCAGGTTGGGGGGTTGGGGTGGTAGACCCAGGAGGGCACCCCTCTGAGGGCGGCCTCAAGAACACCTGTTGAAAAGATTGAGACAACAGGGCTTGTGACCTGGTTGAGGGGTTGCTCGCCCGAATCTAAGTCTATCCCCATTTTGCCCCACAGACTATGGGTAAGTCTAGAAAGGATGTCCTTTTCTTGGGGGTGAGGTCGATAACGGGCCTGCTGGTCCTTACAGAAACGGTAGCCAGCCTGGGCGTAGGAGAGGCGGGGCAGCTCAGCCCCGTGCATCTGCCCCAGGAAGACCGGCTGGGCCTGGGGGTCCACTCCTTCCAGGGGTGGCTTTTGGGCCGCCTCCCAGAAGAGCTGGGAGCCAACGACCTCATAGCTAATATCCTCCCGGCCAGAGATCCAGAAGTCAGCATCAGCCTGGCTAAAGGCCAGCAGGTGACTGCCAGGAGCCAGCGGGGGTGCGTAGGGGGTGTGTAGCCCGTGCTGAATAGTGACAAAGCGCAGGCCCCTGCGGTCAGCAAAGCGGTAGGCTGCAGCCCCCAGGGCCATGTAGTGGCCCAGGGCTAGAACCTGCTGAACCTGAGGTAGGGCCAGCTCTAGGTCAAACTCATTGCAGGGCTTAACAGACCAGCCCTCCCCCAGGAACTGGCTGGTCATGTCTTCTGGGGCCCAGAAGGCGTAGGGCAGCTGCTCAAGGTAGCCTGCCGGTTTCAGCAGGGAGGCTAGGGAGGTAGGTGAGAAGGAGTCAAGAACGAAGAGCAGCTTGGCCGCCTCTGGGCCCAGATGCAAGTAGCCCTGCTGGGCTTCCTGGCCCTCGGCTGCCTGAGTCCCTGTGCGCAGGGAGGTTAGCTTCAGCTTAGCCCTCCGCAGCAGGTGGGCATTGGCCTGCCAGCGGGACCAGGCCTCTAAATCGTTGGGGTAGATTAGGCCCATAGGGTATCCATTTTCTGTGCTCGATGGTAAAAGGTGTGCTCAGCCTGGCTCCGCTTAAGGCCAGCGGCCCTAATAGAGTCGCTCCAGGCAGGATCAGCTAGAACCTTCTGGCAAAGCTCAATCAGTTCATCCGTGCTCTGGTAGAGCAGAACCTCTTTACCTACCTCATAGAATTCTTCAACATCTGGCCGGTCAATCAACTGCAGGCCGTTCATGCCCGGCACTTCGAAGGTCCGCATGGCCAGCCCGGCCTGTAGGCCGTGAATATTGATGGAGGCAGCAGCAGCAGCCTGAACCCGGTAGGCCTCTGCCAGGGGAATATCCCTTTCAGCTGGCAGGTCAGGCCGCTTGAGTTCCCAGGTACGAAGGCGGTCAAAGGGGTGGTGGGACCAGGCCCTGCCGTAGACCCGCACCGGCACGCCGGCGGCCTTGAGGGCCAGCATCATCTCTTCCCGATTCTGATAGCGGGACCCTACAAAGACAATCTCAGGGGTTCGATGGGTAGGGAAGGCAGCCAGGGCAGGATCATAACCGTTCGGTACGTAGTGGGCCTGAATTCCTTCAGCAGCTAGATCCTGAGCTTCAGAGCGGGCATAGCTAACAATGCTCGGCAGGCCCCGTAGGAAGTCCTTGCTATAGCGGTGGCGCTTGAGGTCGTCATAGAGCCAAAGAATATAGGGGATTTTAAGGTCAGTAACCTTCTGCCAGAAATCCTGCCCTAGGGTATCAGCCTTAATAACAATCAGCCGATCGGGCTTTACCTGCTCTAGAACTTCTAGGGCCCGGCTGGTTGCCGCCTTCTCTGCCGCCTTCTGGCCGTCAAAGCCTACCTTTGAGGGCAGTTCATAGAGGGCCTTATTGCGGATCTTATCTTTGACCGTTTCAAAGGCATCATAGCGGTGAACGGTCACCTGGTAGCCTACCTGCTTGAAGCCTTCAGCAATGGAGTAGCAGTAGCCGTGGAAGGCTGGGCTGATGATTAATAGTTTTTCGGCCATTATTTCTTCTTCTCTGCTTTCTGAATGTAGGCAAGTTCCTCGCTGAGGATCTTGGTGGGGTCTACCGCCTTGTTACGGATGGAGCGGAGCAGGTTAAAGGCGTAGTTGGCGTAGCTAACAGCCCGCAGGGCGGTAGCTAGCTGCCGCCCCTCCTGCCACTTGGCGTTGTAGATGAAGCGGGAGTCTAGGACCCACTGGCGGCGCTGGGCTGAGGCCCCAGAGGATCCGCCGCCTACATGTTCTACGCAGATATCTCCCCTAAAGACCCGTTTGATTCCCTGCTGGGCTAGGCGCCGCTGCAGGTCAGTTTCTTCGCTGTTCATAAAGAAGCGTTCATCCATGCCCCCTAGGGCTTCGAACTGCTGGCGGGGTAGCATCATGCAGGCCCCCATCAGCCAGTCTGGTTCTGCCCGCTGGCCTGTAGTGCAGGCTAGATCATGGCCCACCAGGGCATGCCAGAATTTGGTGGGGCGCAGGCGGGCTGCTGGCGTAAACCATTCCCAGGCATGGTGGAAGGTTTTTGGGAAGGCCCGCCCTACCCACTGGGATTCCCCCTGGTGGCCCAGGATCTGAGGGGCAATGAGGGCTGGGGCTTCAGCCTGGGCAGCGTCCATCATTTTTTCTAGGAAGCCGGGGGGCAGGGTCAGGTCGCTGTTAAGAATCAGGAGCCAGTTACCCTGGGCAGCTGCCGCAGCTGAATTGACGTTGGCCCCAAAGCCACCATTACGGGCCCGGTGGACCACCTTCACCCCTTCTAGCTGGGGGAAGGGCTCTGGGGAGCAGTCATCTGAAACAATGATTTCTGCTCTGAAGCTATAGGTCTGCTCCTGGAGAGCAGCAACTAAGGCCAGGGTGTCCTGGGGGTCACCGTAGTGAGGTATGAGGATAGATAAATCCAGCACGCGAACCTTTCCTTGGGGGCAGGCCCCATAACGGAGCAAAGTGAAAAATCCCTAATATCCCCATAGTAGCCCACAAGATTAGGAAAGAGGGCGCTGACCTGGCCCTCAGGGCCCAGCCAGCTTAAGGTCACACAAGAACCCCCAAGACCTTTTTAAGACTTAAGAGACCTGAAAACCGAAAAAATCTGAAGATAGTCTCTTCTCACCGCAGGAAGCAGAGCACAGGCAGCAGCCAGAAGAAGCTGAATCAAAACAGACGCCGCAACATCAAGAAGTAGACCAAGAGATAGCCACTGAACAAGTGAGTAGTTCAAAAGGCTAACCACTAAGACCAGGCCAAATATTTTGTAGGAGTTAGCCAGCAAACCGCGCGTTGATACTCCGGTAACAGACTGAACATAAAGCAGGGATAGGGGCCACTGAATTACTACTGCAAAGGCCTGGCCCATTACCGCCCCTAGAGGCCCAAAGATAAGGGCCCCCACAAGAACCCATAGAATCCTATGCGCAGAACTCACAATTGTAAGATAGAGAATCTGCTGGGTCTTACCCCGAACCATTAAAATCCAGCCAGCTGTCATAGCCAGACAGTTCAGCCCCTCAGCTATAGCGACCCAGGCAAAGTAAGGGGCAGCCCCTGACCAATTACCCCCAAGGATCAGAACGACCAGGGCTGGGGAGGCTGCCGCTAAACCACCTGCCAAAAGAACCAGGGGGTAGGCCAGAAGAATCTGCCCTTTCACGGCCAGCTGGGCAATATCCGACGCTTCCCCGCCCCGCCTGGAGAGGGCTGAAAAGGCAACATTATTAAGGGGAGAGCGCAGGCCATTGAGGGGAGTTCTAACAGCCTGAGTGGCCCGGTTGAAGTAGCCTAGCACCTCAGTGCCGCCAATACGCCCAATCAAAAATACATCTACGAGGGCAGAAAAATAATTGAGCAGGTTGGAGAACATGAGGGGTAGGCCAAAATTCATGAATCTCTTCATGGGAACTGACCGCCGGTAGCGCCCAGGCAGCCAGCGCGTCTGATAAACAAACAGCAGAAGCGAAACAAGAATAATCACATTTCCTTGGAGCACCAGGGCCCAGACTCCAAAACCCTGAAGAGCCATAACAATTGCCGAACCCAAGCCAATAAGACTCGAAATAATATTATTGACAGCTATTGCACCAAACTTCATCTCCCTCTGCAGCTGCGCAAAGTACTGGGTAGTCATACCTGAAACAATAAAACCTACCGATGAAACTAAGGTGATAGAGAACAAGCGTTCATCATCGTAGATCAAGACCACCAGCGGAGCCAGCAGGGCAACCACAAGTGCAACAGCTGTACCTAGGCCAGTATTAAGCCACCAGAGATTTGTTCTTTCCTGAGGGGATATAGTTTTAGCCTGAATCGTTGCTGGCGTTAAGCCAAAATCCCTAAAAACATCAACAATGGCAGTTACAGCCATCACCATTGCAACCAGGCCGTACTCTTCTGGGCTGATCAGCCGGGCCAGGATAGAGAGTGAAATCAGGCTAATAGCGATCTTCGCTGCCTGCCCGCCTAGGGCATTGACTCCCCCACGTGCGCTTTTCTGAGCCAGACTCTTCTCAGCCAATCTACCCTCACTTACTCTTTAGCTACAAAAACCAATTCCAGGAACCCTCACAGGAGTATCTTGTTCAACCGACTGAATCATTTCACAGGAACTTGTAGGCACTTATACTGACAAGGCTACAAGCAAAAGAAGCCCCATGCCATAGGGCACGGGGCTTCTCAGCGTGATAATTCTTATGCTCTAGTTAGCGCGACCGTCAAAAAGGCTGGTTACTGACCCATCATCAAAGACTTCCTTGATAGCACGAGCCAGAAGCGGGGCAATAGAAAGAACAGTCAGATTAGAGAAGGTCTGCTCAGGGCGCAGGGGCAGGGTATTTGTTACCACAACCTCGCTAGCCCCGCAGTTACCTAGAACCTCAGCAGCAGGATCAGAGAAAACAGCGTGGGTAGCGGCAATAATAACGTCCTTAGCCCCGTGCTCCTTCAAAACCCGCACAGCACCGGCAATAGTACCACCGGTATCAATCATGTCATCAATCAGAACGCAGGTGCGGCCCTTGATATCGCCCACCACAGTCTTAGAAACAGCCTGGTTAGGAACATTCACATCCCGGGTCTTATGCACGAAGGCCAAGGGAGCCCCGCCCAGCAGTTCAGCCCACTGCTCAGCAACCCGAACCCGGCCTGTATCAGGGGAAACCACAGTCACGTTATTAACATCAACCCGGCTCGCTACATACTCAGCCAGCAGGGGGATCGCCATCAGGTGATCAACCGGGCCGTCAAAGAAGCCCTGAATCTGGGCAGTATGCAAATCCACGCTCATGAGCCGGTGAGCACCTGCAGTCTTATAGAGGTCAGCCATCAGACGGGCAGAAATAGGCTCCCGGCCCTTATGCTTCTTATCCTGACGGGCGTAAGGGTAGAAGGGGGAAACAACGGTAATGGAACGGGCTGAGGCTCGCTTCAGGGAGTCAACCATAATCAGCTGTTCCATGATGGCATCGTTAATCGGTGCCGGGTGAGACTGAATCACAAAGGCATCAGTACCGCGAACGGACTCGTTAAAACGAACATAGGTTTCACCATTCGCAAAGGTGTACGCAGAAGAAGGAAGAACCTCAATCCCCAGTTCAGCTGCAATCTGCTCAGCTAGCTCAGGGTGGGCCCGCCCAGAGAGCAGGGCCATCTTCTTTTCGCCTGGATTCGTAATCTCAGTCATTACCGCTTGTCGCTTTCCTCTTCTGGGAAGGCTGAATCCTGGGCCAGCGCTGCCTCAGCGGCAAGGGCGGCTTCGGTTCCAGCTCGCTTTTCAATAACCCAGCGCTCGATATTACGCTGGGGAGCTTCATTTATGGCAAGGGCCCCGGCCGGAACGTCCTTGCGAATAACGGTTCCAGCACCAGAATACGCCCCATCCCCAATATGCACGGGAGCAACATACATGTTATCTGAACCCATCCGTACATTATTACCAACGGTAGAGCGGTGCTTCTTGACCCCATCATAGTTAACAAAGATTGAGGCAGCCCCAATATTGGAGTTTTCACCGATGGTTACATCCCCGGCGTAAGAAAGGTGGGGCAGCTTAGAACCGGCCCCGATCTGGGCGTTCTTAGTCTCAACAAAGGTGCCGATCTTACCCTGAGGGCCCAGCTCGGTGCCGGGGCGCAGGTAGGCGAAGGGGCCAACAGTTGCCCCGTCAGCAATCTGCGAATCGTAACCTTCGGTCCTAGAGATCTTCACATCCTTCCCCACCTGCACATTGGTCAGGCTGGTATCAGGGCCAATAACTGAACCGGTCGCAACATGGGTAGAACCAGCTAGATGGGTTCCAGGCAGAATAGTGACATCACTGTCAAGAGTGACAGTCACATCAATCCAGGTGCTTTCTGGATCAACAATGGTTACACCAGCAAGCATGTGGGCCCGGGTAATCCGGTCGTTGAGCTTGCGGCCCAGTTCAGCTAGCTGAACCCGGTCATTAGCTCCCTCAACCTCCCAGCGGTCCTCAATGTCTAGGGCGCTGGTCCGATAGCCGTCCTGACGGGCAATAGAGAGAACGTCAGTAATGTACTTTTCCCCCTGGGCATTATCGGTTGTTACCCGGGTTAGGGAGTTCCGCAGCACCTGGGCGTCAAAGGCGTAGATCCCAGAGTTAATCTCGCTAATAGCTAGCTGTTCAGGGCTAGCGTCCTTAGCCTCAACAATGGCAGTAACCTCGCCAGCCTCATTGCGGACGATACGGCCATAGGCCCCAGGCTCTTCAAGATGGGTGGTAAGAACAGTAACAGCATTCTTGCCTTCCTCATGGAAGGCAATGAGCTTGCGCAGGGTTTCAGCCCTCAGCAGGGGAACATCCCCATAGGTCACCAGAACGGTGCCCTCAATAGTGCCCACCTGGGCATCGAGGCCCAGTAGGCCCACTTCAACGGCCCGGCCAGTGCCAGGGATTTCATCCTGGTCAACAATAGTGACTTCAGAATCAAAGGCGGTGACGTGCGCTGCCACCTTATCCCGCTGGTGGCGGACCACAACAGCTAGGTGGGAGGGTTCCAGATCACGGGCCACAGCAACAGCGTGCTCTACCATAGAACGGCCGCCCAGGGGGTGCATGACCTTAGGGGTAGAGGACTTCATACGGGTTCCAGCACCTGCGGCTAGAACAATGACTGCTGATGGGGTTTGGGTGGGCGTCACGATCGGTTTTCTCCTTGGTGCGAGGACAACCCCAGTGGTGTAAATATTTGCGAAAAATGGGGTTATGCGCTCCGCCACTAGGACTCGAACCTAGAATAACGGCTCCAAAGGCCGCTGTGTTGCCAATTACACCATGGCGGATTACTGCCTAGTCCGCACCCCTCTTATTCCAAGGGAAGCAGGACAGACAGAAAGATACTATCAAACCCCAGCCCAAGAAAGAAAGCCAAAACCGCCTCAGCCCCGCTCTGGCCCTCCCTAGGCCCTGGAGCCAGGGGAAAGCCGTCCCCCAAAGAGGGGGGAGGCGGTGAGGAAGGCGAGAGCTAGAGGCTAGGCCCCCAGCCAGGGAATCAAAACCTTCAGGGCCTCTTCAATTTCCTCGACCGCAACCCGGGCAGCCTCAGGCCCCTTCCGGTAGGGGTCAGCGATCCCATCCCCCTTGCGGGGGGCCTCATCATGCAAGTGCATAAAGGCAACAGGATCAACCCGGCGACCAGCCTGCTGACGGAGGCGGGCTACCTGGCCCAGCAGGTGAATTTTTGATCGGTGCTGGGGCCACTCATGAACCAGCCAGTTAAGGTGCTCCTGCTCCATGACAAGAATCAGAGAGGCCTCTGACACTAGCTGCTGAGTAATCTGCTTGGCCCGGTGGGTCGAATAGTCAACCCCCCGCCGGTCAAGCTCCTGATCAATGTGGGGGGCAACAGGTGCGCCCACTACCGCCCCCACCCCAGCGCTATCGAAGGTCCAGCTAGAATCCGGCCCTGCCATAGCTAGCGACAGGTACTGGGCTGAAGCGCTTCGGGCAATATTCCCGGTACAAACATAAAGGATTTTCTTACTATCCTGAGAGTCTGCCGCAACAGCCTGCTTTCTGTCACCCAATCTATGGATGAGCGATGAAACATTAAACTGCGCCACAGCAGGCCTTTCTTCTAAAGAGGCTTATTCATAAGGGTAGGTGAAGCAGGTTCACAGCGAAGCTGCTGGCTCGGCGGCTGGCGTGAATCGCCTTGTGAGCGAAGCGAACCAGGCGAGAGGGTTGGCTGCGAGCGTGAGCCTGCGGAACCCCTTATGAATAAGGTTCAAAGTAGTCAGTAAGTTTTAGGACTTCTACAGTCTATCTACCTGTAGCTACTCTGGCTGACCATATGAGGGTAGTTTTCCCCATAGGTCTTTTTGCTGCCCCCACCCCTGTCAGTCTTTTATCTTTTATTTAAGCAGCCTGTACCCTAGAGACGTGGCACATCTACTTGGCGGCGAAGAGCTGCATATCGAATTCGCAACCCGAACCATCTTTGAGGGAATCACCCTTGGCCTCAATGAAGGCGACCGGATTGGCATTGTCGGCCGCAACGGCGACGGCAAGTCAACCCTCCTCGCCCTGCTCGCTGGCCAGCTCCAGCCAGACTCAGGCAAGGTTACCCGCCGCTCAGGCACCCGGGTTGGCTACCTCAACCAGTCAGACCTGCTCGATAACAGCCTCAGTGTAGGCCAGGCCATCGTAGGGGACACCCCTGACTATATCTGGGCCTCAGACCCTAAGATCCGTGACGTCATTAACGGCCTGGTAGCAGACCTGCCCTGGGAGGCTCCGGTTGCCTCCCTCTCTGGCGGCCAGCGCCGCCGGGTATCCCTGGCCGCCCTCCTAGCCGGTGACTGGGATGTTCTTATGCTTGATGAGCCCACCAACCACCTTGATGTTGAGGCCATCACCTGGTTGGCCAACCACCTTAAAACCCGCTGGTCTAAGAACTCTGGCGGCCTGCTCACCGTCACCCACGACCGCTGGTTCCTTGATGAAATCTGTACCGGCACCTGGGAGGTACACGACGGAATCGTTGAACCCTTCGAGGGAGGCTACGCCGCCTACATCCTACAAAGGGTTGAGCGGGATAGGCAGGCTGCAGCCAGCGAAGCTAAGCGGCAGAACCTTATGCGCAAGGAACTAGCCTGGCTTCGCCGCGGGGCCCCTGCCCGAACCTCAAAGCCCAAGTTCCGCATTGAAGCTGCCAACGCCCTGATTGCTGATGTTCCACCGGTTCGCAATAAGGTGGAGCTTTCCCAAATGGCAGTCTCCCGCCTGGGTAAGGACGTCGTTGACCTTGAAGAGGTGAGTGTCAGCTACCCTGACGCCAGCAGGCCCGGGGAACATAAGGACGTTCTCAAAAAGGTTACCTGGCGCATTGCACCGGGTGAACGAACCGGCATTATGGGGATTAACGGTGCCGGTAAATCAACCCTGCTAGGTCTAGTAACCGGCTCAGTAGAGCCCACTGGCGGACGGGTTAAGCATGGAAAAACCGTAAAAATTGCCACCCTCACCCAGCAGCTAGATGAACTACGGGAGGTTGAAAACGACCGGGTTTCAGACCTGATTGGCCGTAAAAGAAGCAGCTATCTTACCGGCGGTAAGGAGCTGACCCCCGGCCAGCTCTTAGAGCGCCTAGGCTTCAGCTCAGCCCAGCTCTCTACCCCCGTCAAGGACCTCTCTGGTGGCCAGAAGCGGCGCCTGCAGCTACTACTGATCTTGCTTGATGAGCCCAATGTGCTGATCCTTGATGAGCCCTCTAACGACCTAGATACAGACATGCTAGCTGCCATGGAGGACCTGCTAGACACCTGGCCAGGAACCCTGCTGGTGGTCTCCCACGACCGCTACCTGATGGAACGAGTCACCGACCAGCAGTACGCCCTGATTGATGGCAATTTTAGGCACCTGCCAGGGGGTGTAGATGAGTACCTAGAGCTTTCAGCAGCTGCCTCAACTAGCCCCTCAGCCAAGGCGGCGACCTCTTCTCCCCTAGGAAAGCAGGAGCCTACTGGCAGCCCGACTGCTAAGGCCAATGGGGCGCAGGTGCGGGCCGCCCAGAAGGAAATCAACCAGATTGACCGCAAGTTAGCCAAGCTAGCGGAGCAGAAGGACCGCCTAGAGGATCAGATGGCCGCCCATGATCCAAGTGACTACAGCGGGCTTGGGGAACTAAGCCAGAAGCAGCAGGCTCTAGTGCAGGAGATTGAGGAACTTGAACTGCGCTGGATGGAGCTGAGCGAAGTCCTAGAAGGCTAGTTTTCAGCCTCATAGGGGTCGTAGAGCTGGCGGGCGGGCTGCTGCCTGAGAACCTGGTAGCGTAAGGCCCCCTCCAGGCGGCCCAGATTCCACCAAAAGCCCTGGTAGTCCCCCTCATCAGCCCTTCTGCTGATCAGGGGGGCCGCTGCCCCAGCCAGCTGGCGAACTAGGCGGCGCACAGGGGGCTGCTGGCCCCTAAAATCCTCTGAAAAATTCTGGCCCAGCTGAATCCAGGTTCGCCCATAGGAGCGGATCTGCCGGCCCCGGCTGGCCTGATGGGGCCGCTGCCGGTAGGCGATCAGGGCAGCAGGAATCCACTCCATCTGATAACCGGCTCTCAGGGCCCTGAGGCAGAAGTCAACCTCATCATGCCCGCCCCGGTAGGAGCAGTCAAAGCCAGAAATGGTATCAAAGACCTCCCGCCGAAAGCCCATGCTGGCGCCCAAAAGATAGGGTTTACCTGCCAGAACCTCTGGCTGGTCAGTGACCAGCTCACCTAGGCGGTAGCTAGCGGTCTCAGGCTCATAGACCAGTTTCCGGTGGCCGCTACCGACCAGGTCAGCCTCCTCTAGGCCAGCGGCCATTCTCTCAAGCCAGTCCCTCTCAACCCGATCGTCAGCATCACAGATCAAGATGTACTGGCCTAAGGCAGCTGCAACCCCCAGATTACGGGCATAGTTCACCCCCTGCTGGGCTGAAGAATCAACAATCCTCAGCCGGGGGCAGCTAAGCTGGTAGGCCTCAAGTAGGGCCAGGGTCTGATCCCTTGACCCATTATTCGAGACGATAATTTCATCAGGCAGGCGGCTGCCAGCCATCAGAGCGTCTAGCTGCTCAAGAATAAAATCCTGAGCATTATAGGTAGGAATAACAACAGAAACCTTAGGCCTGGGGGGCACCGTACACCTCCTGAACCCGCCGCCGGTAGGCGGCAGATGAATAGTAGTTCACTGCCTCAACCCTGCTTGAAGCAGCCTGAGACCGATAGGGGGCAGGATTTGCTAGAACCTGATTGACCGCCTCAGCAAAGGTCTGGGGCAGATTTGTCACCGCAGCAGCCCAGCTGTTCTTGCCAACCCCCTCCATTCCGGCCCAGGTTGAGACAAGGGGTAGGCCCCGCAAGAGAGCATCTAGGGTCTTAAACTTAACCCCGCTACCTAGGTGAATGGGGGCAACAGCTAAGCTGGCCCGGGCGTAGACCGGTTCAAGGTCATCCACAAAGCCAAGTAGCTCAATTCGCTGATCCTGGGCAGCCGTGCTCACCAGCTCATCCAGGGCACCAGCACCTGCTATCTTCAAGGTTGCTAGAGGGTGCTCCTTCCAGACCTTGGGCAGGACCTCCCTAATAAACCAGATCATGGCCTGATGGTTTTCCCAGCGGTACATAGTACCCACAAAAAGGATTTCCTTCCCCTCTGTCTTAGGGGGCAGAACCTTCTGCTGATCAATATAAACAGGCGGAGCTAGCACCTTAATCTTAGGCCGATCATGGGGGCGTAGGGGCAAAAGCTTCCGGTCCTTTTCTGAAAGAACCAGGGCCTGGTCCAGGTATCTGCCAGCTAACCGATCAAAGAAGGCAGAACCCTTCCCCTGCAGAGTCCAGGTCAGGGCCTTAAGCTGCCCCTTAAAGTCCTTACTCTCCTGCTGACTCCTGCGATCCATCCGCTGCTGGTTAACGTCGTGAAAGGTAGCCAGCAGCTGAGCTGAAGGATTAATCCTAGCCAGGGCGGGGGCCAAGGCTGCGATAGAAGACCACTGCAGGTCAATGATCGAGGCCTGGGCAAGGAGCCTTCGGGCCTGAGGGTCTGACGTCAGCACCTGAAGAATACCTAAGGAAGGCATCCAGGTATTGAAGCGGGCCTTTAGGCGGTCAAGCCTAGCTAGCAGGGCTGAGGGTTCTGGAAGGAAATAATGCTCCACATCGTACTGCCCCTCAAAGGCCTGCCGGGGCCTAGGTGCCATAAAAATTGGCCGGTGCCCTAGGTCTACTAAGGTCAGATAAAGCTCACGAATGAGCCGCTCACCAGCACTTGTTGGCTCAGGCTTAGGAACTTCAGGGGAAAGAATAACTACAGAATACTGGTTCATGCTAGCTTCCCCAATTCAACGAGTTCCCTAAAATCAGGTTCGCTAGCTACCAGCTCTTCAAAGCTTCCCTGGGCCTTCAGTCTGCCATCGGCTAGATAGAAGATCAGGTCTGCTCCCTTAATGGTCGATAGGCGGTGAGCCACCATAATGATGGTCATATCCCCCTTGAGCTGCTCAATCGTTTGGGTGATCTTGTGCTCTGTCTTGTTATCAAGGGCAGAGGTAGCTTCATCGAGCACCAGCAAACTGGGCTTGCGGTAGAGGGCCCGGGCAATGCCCAGCCGCTGCCTCTGGCCGCCAGAAAGACGGGCCCCATCTTGACCTAGTTCCTGATCCAGGCCCTGGGGCAGGCTAGCCAGCAGATCACCTAGTTCAGCAGCCTCAAGGGCCCGAAGAACCTGGTCACGGTCAATCTGCTCTTCAGGAAGGCCAAAGGCCACATTGTGGGCTAGGCTGCCAGGAAGAACATACACCTGCTGGGGAACAACCCCTGCAGCCCTCTGCCAGGCTTTCAGGTCCTCTTTGAGGGGGCTTCCCCCGCAGAGAATCTGCCCCTGGTCAGGCTCTAGCAGGCCCAGAATAAGATCCACCAGGGTAGACTTACCCGACCCTGAGGGCCCAACAAAGGCGACTGTGCTCTTTTCTGGGATAGTCAGGCTCATCTGCTTAAGGACCGGCTCCTGGTCTGCCTGGTAGGCATAGGTGACCCGATCAACGACAAGGTCCCCCTGGGGGCTCTTACCCCCGCTGGGTAGGTCTGAGTAGAAGGATAGCTGGCGCAGGGATTCAATCTCCCGGTTAATGAGGGTCATGCCGGCAGACCCAGCCCTGATAACGTTCATCGAGGCCATAGCAGCGTTGATGGCAGGAATCAGACGCACCGCTGCCACGCTAAAGACGCCCATGGTGGCCAGGGCCTGAGCCTGATCCTGAGTAGAAAAGAGAAAAATTGCCAGTAGGGCTAGGCCTAGAACAAATACAATTTCAATAATGTATCGGGGAAGTTCGGTAAGAATTGTCTGCTCACGCTGCCCTTTGGCGCGAATAGACACACCCCTGTCGTACTCATCAGTAAAGTACTTTGCTACACCAAAAAGGCGCATTTCCCTAAATGCAGTAAGAGCCGGCATTGAAGAATACCAGTTAATATAGTCTGATTCTGTGTACTGATGACTAATTGCAACCAACCGCCGCTTCAGAAGGGCAGGAACCAGGTAACCAGTACCAGCAAACAATAGCAGGGCCACCAGGGCAGCAAGAGGGGAAACCCAAAAGACAATTACAAAGATAAAAGTAACGGTCAGCAGGTTAGTCAGCAGGCTCAAGGATCCAAAAAAGGCCTGACCAAAGCTCTGGGGGATCGCTGTTGCCAGGTTGGTATGCAGGGTAGAAAGATCCCTCTGCCGGTGCACCTGGTAGGGGCTATCAAGATAAAGAGAGAGCAGTTTTACCCGAGCAGAACGCTCAACCTTGACCATAAATCCAGCCTGCCACCAGCGAAAGGCGATGGTAACAAGACCCTTGAGAACAAAGGCCGCCACCACCAAGCAGGCCACCAGGCTAATGAGCTGCTGACGTTCCTGTAGGCCAGTTAGGTTGACGAGGACCTGAATCAGTGGATTATCCAGGCCCTGGCCAGAGGCCAACAGGAGCAGAGGGTAGGTGGCCAGAACTCCGGTGAGCTCCAGCAGGGAGACCACAAAGGCCCCCAGGACAGAAAGGATTATCCTTGATTTGACCGGGTAGTCAACAAGGAAAAATAGGGTGCGGAAACTATTCAACATAGCCTTAAATTATGAGTGTGTTTACGAGTGATACACCCATACTAGCGGCTATGGCAAATATATGCACCCACCCAAAATATAAAACAAACTAAAAAATGTAGACAATTGTGGGGCCAGAGCCAGAAACAAGACTAGTCACACCGGGATTTTCCTGCTCAGTAACTTCTAAAACTTTTTTCAACTGAGGCTGAAGAGTCAGGGCAGGGGCAGCCAAATCATTCCGAACAAGAGAAGCCAAAGCAGGCAGCCGCTCAGCCTTAGGAGCCCTAGAGGTCAAAAGATCCAGCAGCTCAGCCGGAACCTCTAAATTCTCATCCGCAGCAGGGTAGCGGCCAGCAGCCCGCCCAGCATCCAGCTCCCTAAAAACAGCAGGCGTAGAAAGACCTTCAGAAGAGGGAACAAAACCAAAACTCAAAGGCTCAACCCCCGCAGGAAGCTCAAGGGGAGTCAGCTGATCGCCAACCCCCCGCCCCAGGGCCAAACCACCCAGCAGGGCAAAGGGAACATCGGCCCCCAGGGGGGCAGCTAAGTCTAAAAGACGCTCAAGAGGCAGAGGCTCCGAGGCGTAGCCCTCCCCCACCAGGTAGGCGTCCATAGCCTTCATAGCAGCAGCAGCATCAGCAGAGCCACCACCCATACCGCCAGCTACCGGCACCGCCTTCTCAATATGCAGCTCCAGGGCAAGGTCAGCTACCTTCAGCCCCCTTTCCCCCAAAACCGCCTCAGCCCCCCGGTAGGCCAGGTTACTCTCATCCAGGGGAACCTGGGCAGGGTCAAAGGCGCCAGCAGCAACCTGCCGAGCCACAGGAGAATCAGGCTGAACACTCATAGTCTGCTTCAGACCAGGCAGAGTCCCCCGACTCATAGTGACCCGCTCCTCTAGCTGGGTAGCGGCATAAAGAGAAGCAACCTCATGGTAGCCATCTGCCCGAAGGGGGCCAACAGCCAGGTAAAGATTCACCTTGCCAGGAGCACTTGCCCTATAGGTAGAAGCTTGCATTCTAGGCCTCCTTCCCCTCTAAGGGCTGATTCTTGAAGGCCCGAGCTGCCTCAGCGATCTTAATAAAGTCAAAAATATCCAGCTTCTCCCCCCTCAGCTGAGGATCAATCCCAGCCAGCTGCAGAATCTCACCGGCCCGAGCAGCTGAGCCGGCCCAGGTGGCCAGGGCAGCCCTCAGAGTCTTCCTCCGCTGGGCAAAAGCAGCATCAATGAGGGCAAAAACCTCTTCCCGGGGAAGGTCAGAAAGCAGGTGGGGGCGACGTTTGAAGGCCACCAGGCCCGACTTAATCTTAGGGGCAGGCCAAAAAACATTAGTTCCAATCACCCCGGCCTTTTCTACCTGGGCAAACCAGTTAGCCTTCACCGAAGGCACCCCGTAAATCTTCGACCCCGGCTGGGCTGAAAGCCGGTCAGCGACCTCGTCCTGAACCATCACCAGGGCATGCTCAATAGAGGGGAAGGTAGCAAACATGTGCAAGAGCACCGGAACAGCCACATTGTAAGGCAGGTTTGCGACCAGGGCTGAGGGGGTGCGGGGCAGGTCAGTTACCTTCATAGCATCCGATAAGACCACATCAAGGCGGTCCTCTGAGCCTGGGCGAAACTTAGCTATCGTAGCCGGCAGCTGCTGGGCTAGGGGTGGGTCAATCTCAACAGCAACCATGTCACGGGCAGCATCCAAAATACCTAGGGTCAAAGAACCCAGGCCGGGGCCCACCTCAACCACGGTCTCATCAGGGCTAATTTGAGCCGCTGCAATAATACGCCGGATCGTGTTTGGGTCAATCACGAAGTTCTGCCCCAGGGTTTTAGTGGGGCGAATTCCCAGCTGGGCAGCCAGGTCACGGATTTCTTGGGGTCCAAGCAGGTTTGAGCTTGCAGAAGATTGCTGTTCAGTCACCCCCCTAGTCTACCGGCGGAGCCAGAAGAAAGGGTAGCCCCCGCCCCCGCCTAAAAGCCCTCAATCCCCCAAGAACCATAGGCAGCCACAGAGTTCTCTCTAATATTCCGGCACAGTTCAGCCAAATCAGCCCCCAGATAATCGGCCATAAAACGAACCGTATAGTTCGTCATATAGCTAGCATTCGGCCGCCCCCTAAAGGGGTGGGGGGTCAAGAAGGGGGCATCAGTCTCAGCCAAAATCAGCTCCCGGCGGGCCAGTTTCAAGGACTCCTGGATCTGCTGAGAATTCTTGAAGGTCACAGTCCCAGCAAAGCTCATATACCAGCCCCGCTCATTACAGATTTCAGCTAAGTCCGGTCCCCCTGAGTAGCAGTGAAAAATGACGGTCTCTGGGGCGCCCTCATCCTCAAGGATTCTTACAACCTCCTGGTGGGCATCTCGATCATGAATCTGCACCGCCTTGCCGTGCTTTTTAGCCAGACGAATATGGGCCCGGAAGGACTCCTCCTGGGCAGCCCTACCCTCTTCCCCGGTCCTAAAAAAGTCAAGACCGGTCTCGCCCAGGGCCCGAACCCGCGGCTCAGCAGCCAGCTGATCAATGACCTCTAAGGCCTGGCCCAGAAGGCCAGCTTCAGCCAGCTTGGGAGCCTCATTAGGGTGAAGGGCCACCGCCGCTAAAACCCGCCGGTCAGCCCGGGCAGCCTGCACCGCATAGAGGGAGCTTGGAAGGTCACAGCCCACCTGCACAATAGCCCCAATGCCCAGGGCCTGGCCGGTATCTAGGGCGTCCCGGGCGCTGATAGCAACCTCGCCATCCAGCAGGTCCATGTGGGTGTGGTTATCAGCAATCGGCTCAGGTAGGGGGGCTGGGGCGGGGGGAAAGAGCAGGTTGCGGCGGCGGCCGTCCTGGCCAGTTTGCCCCCGGCGGCGGGTGCCCTCCCCGCTCGGTTCCGGCTCAAGCCGGTAGCGTTCAGCCTGGTAGGCTGGGGGGATTTCTCCCTCTTGAATCGGCTCAGGGCTGCTGAAGATACTGGCCCTCTGCTCGGCCTCACTGGGCAGGTAGGCTGCCAGGCTCTGGGCTAGTTCAAGCAGATCAGCTTCACTTAGCGTCTTCTCACTGGTGCACATTCTGATCTAACCTTCCTGGTCTTTGAGGGCCAAGGTGGCCTGGTAGAGGTCCCGCTTTGAGACCCTGTGGCTTTCTGCAACCTGGGCGCAGGCCTCCTTGAGGCGCAGGCCGCCAGCTACAAGCTCTAGAACTAGGCCGGTCAAATCTGCCGCCTCTTCAGCCTCAGGGGCAGCTGCCCCCTCTAGCACAAGCGCAATTTCGCCCTTAATCTGCTTAGATTCTGCCCAGCTGATGGCCTCTTCTAGGCTGGCACGAACCACTTCTTCATGGAGCTTAGTCATTTCCCGGCAGACAGCTACCCGCCGCTGGGGGCCAAAGGTCTGGGCAAAATCCTTCAGGGTAGCTAGTAGCCGGTGGGGGGACTCATAGAAAATCATGGTCCGCTCCTCGTGGGCAAGCAGGGCCAGGCGGCGGCTACGATCGCTACCCTTGCGGGCCAAGAAACCCTCAAAGGTGAAGCGGCCGCTGGGCAGGCCTGAAAGGGCCAGGGCAGTAATGGCAGCTGATGGGCCGGGCAGGGCGGTGAGGGGAAGGTCGGCTGCGGCGACGGCGGCTGCAGCCAGGTAGCCGGGGTCAGAAACTGCTGGCATACCCGCATCTGATAGGAGCAGGACAGTCTGACCGGCAGCTACGGCCTCAGCGATCTGCTGGGCCCTGACCGCTTCGTTGTGGTCGTGGTTGACCAGAACCCTTCCCCGGGTGCTGACCCCTAAGCCTGCAGCTAGTTTCTTGAGGGTTCTGCTATCTTCAACGGCAAGGATGTCGGCGCTGGCTAGGGCCTCTTTGAGGCGGGGGGAGGCGTCAGAAAGGTTGCCGATGGGCGTTCCGCCCAGGATCAAAATCCCTTCAGCTCCTTGCCCTAAGGCAGCTTCCTTAGGCTGCCTAGCCTGCTCTTCTGAGGCTGAGCCTTCTTCAGGCCTGCCTGCGCCTATCTCATGTGCTTTCTTGCTCTTCTGGGCTTCCATAGTTTCTAACCCTACTACCTTCCCCGCCCTCGCGCTCCCCTGCCCGGCCGCCCCCTCATCCCCCGCCCCCAACCCTATGTACCAGCTCAGTCTGTAAATCCTCAGATTCTCTGCGGATTTACAGAGCCTGTTGGTACATTGCCGGATGGAGGGCAGCGGAGGCCGTGCAGGAGGCCGAGCAGGAAGCCGCGCAGGAGGCCGCAGGAACCAGGTAACCTGTGGACAAAACCTGCCCCAGTAAAGCAACATTCCTTCACCCTTTCAGCTCCTTACGCCTGCCCAGGGGGCCTTTCGCCCTCAAAAGCAGGCCTAACCCTTATCCACTGCTCACAGGCAAAGCATCCCCTCCTCCCTCAAGGAACCATACTTGCAGCATGAATTTCACCAGCATCCTCACACAAGTTTTTAGCCATCGAGACCTGATCAAGCTAGGCTACAGCGCCGGAGGAATAGCCCAGCAGGTCAAGCGCCAGCAGCTTCTACCCCTGCTCCCTGGAACCTACACCACGGACCCCAACTACAAGCAGCTCAAGCCCTACCAGCAGTACCCCTATTTTCTTGCCGCTGCCTACCGCAAAAATCCTGCCACCGTCTTCACCCACCAGTCAGCAGCCTGGCTCCATGGCCTAGCCCTTCTGGGGCAAGGCCCAGTTGATATTTACAGCCCACCTAACTCCCGGGGCCGGCCCCAGGGAATCCGCAAACACTACTGGAGCAAACCCCCACAGATCCTGCTAACCCCTGAGCTCATCAGGATTACTTCATTGGAGCAAACCTTACGGGACTGCTGCTGCTTTCTAGGGCCGGCGGCCGCCCTTATCACCGTTGAATCAGCTCTTTTTCAGGGTAAGTGCCAGGCTGAAGACCTTGCCCCCTTTCTGGCCCGGGCAGCCGGACGGGGTCGGGCTAAGGCCCGGCTGATTGCCCACATTATGAGTAAGCTCAGCGAAAGCCCTGGTGAGAGCCTGCTGAAGTGGATCTTACATTCTAGCCATTTGCCCATGCCCGAACAGCAGGTTGAGGTTTCTGCTGGCGGGGAAAGGTTCCGTCTTGATTTTGCCTACCGTGAGCAGAAGCTGGGAATCGAGTTTGATGGGCAGGTGAAGTACTTTGACTATGGGAACACTTCTCAGGCGGTCTATGATGAACTGCGCCGGGAGAAGAAGTTAAAGAATGAAGGCTGGATGATCTTGCGCTTTGACTGGTCTGATGTTTATAGCCGCCCAGATTCAGTCATCTTTCAGCTGGCCCAGGCTCTTCACAGCCGCAGCTAGCCCTCCCCTCCTCCCACACCTCTCCCCCTCCTACACCCCTATGTACCAGCTCAGTCTGTAAATCCTCAGATTCTCTGCGGATTTACAGAGCCTGTTGGTACATAGCAGAGAGGGGTTGGTTAGCTGGCGGTGCTAGCATAGCTAGGGTGAATAACCAAGCCGCCTCAACCGTCCTCAGCCTCAAAGAGGCCTTCACCGAGCAGGCCCTCAAAGCCCGCCTAGGCGTCCATGACCTAAGCCTGCCAGCCCGGGGCTGGATCCCCCTGCTGCTCGTCTTCCTCTTTGCCGCCCTACTGCGCTTCTACAACCTGGCCAACCCCAACGCCATTGTCTTTGACGAAACCTACTACGCAAAAGACGCCTATTCCCTGCTCCACTACGGCTACGAACGCAACTGGGCTGAAAACGCCAACCAGTCCTTCGTTGCCGGGGCCCCCAGCGGAATCCTCGACAGCGCCGAATACGTTGTTCACCCTCCGGTCGGCAAATGGATGATTGCCTTCGGCATGGCCCTCTTTGGGGACGATAACCCCTTTGGCTGGAGGTTCGCCGCAGCCCTCACCGGCACCCTCTCCATCGGCCTCGTAATGCTAGCAGCCTGGTTCCTCTTCCGCTCCCTGCCAGTAGCGAGCCTGGCTGGTTTTCTACTCGCTATTGACGGGCTGCACCTGGTTCAGTCCCGCTTTGCCCTGCTCGATATTTTCCTCATGTTCTGGCTCCTAGCCACCTTCCTGGCCCTCCTGGCAGACCGCCACCAGGGGCGAAAAAGGCTAGCCCAGGCAATCGCCGCCCGGGCCCAGGCCCAGGGGGGCCTAGCTGACCAGGACTATATGCGCTACGGGCCCTTCCTGGGCTTCCGCTACTGGAGGTTCCTGGCAGGTATCTGCGCTGGCCTGGCAGTGGGCGTCAAATGGAATGCCCTCTTCTTTATTGCCATTTTTGGGATTCTGACCGTCCTCTGGGACGCCCAGGCCCGCCGTCTAGCTGGAGTTTCCCGCTGGTATCTGGCAGGCTTCTTCCGCGATGGCTTTTTTGCCTTCTGCTCCCTGATTGGGGTTGGCCTCATTACCTACCTGCTGACCTGGTCTGGCTGGCTTCTGACTGACTCTGGCTACCACCGCCAGTGGGCGGCCGAGCACCCCCAAGAGGGCCTACTCTGGTTGCCTGAGTCCCTGCGTTCCCTCTGGGAGTACCACCGCTCTGCCTACACCTTCCATTCCGGCCTGGATTCTGACCACACCTATGAGTCCCCGGCCTGGCAGTGGCTCCTCTTGGGCAGGCCCACAAGCTACTACTATGAGTCACCCAAGCTGGGAGAAAATGGCTGCCAGGTAGATTCCTGTTCAGAGGCTGTCTTAAACATTGGCAACCCCCTGATCTGGTGGGCTTTTATCTTTGTTCTTCTCTTTGCCCTCTTCCTGCTTCTGCTACGGCGGGACTGGAGATTCCTGGCCCTGCTGGCCGTCTTTGCAGCTGGCTACCTTCCCTGGTTCGCCTACCCTGAGCGCACCATGTTCTTCTTCTACGCCCTCTCCTTTGAGCCCTACCTGGTTCTGATGCTAGCTGGTCTGCTGGGCTTTGCCCTAGGCAGAAGGGAAGATAGCCTCAAGCGCAGGCGTCTAGGCCTGCTCCTAGTCGGTCTCTACCTGGCTGCTGTGCTGCTGGTTTCTATCCATTTCTGGCCGATTTGGGTGGCTGAGACGATCCCCTACAGCCAGTGGCGGGCCCGTATGTGGTTTAGCGGCTGGATCTAAAGAGAAGGACCCCAGGCTTGGCTGGGGTCCTTTTTCTTGCCCTGGTTTCTTGCCCTGGGCTTAGGCGCTGAGGAATTCTTTGACTTCCTGGCGCTGGGCCCGCCGCCGCTGGGCCTCTAGCCGCCTGCCCTTGGTAGGCCAGGTCAGAATGAGTAGCAGGACGGTCAGCAGCAGGCTCAGGCCAGCTAGGCCGATTGCTGCGTCAATCCAGAACTGAGGCGGGTAGAGGCGAATGAGGGTGTCTGAGAGCCTGAACTGCCAGTTGCCCTGGGGGAAAAAGATCTGGTGGAAGTGGGTAAAGAAGCCTTCCCAGCCAGTTAGGCCAATGAGGCCTAGGGCTAGCAGAAGCAGAAGGCTGAGCCAGGCTCCCCCAAAGAGGCTGCTGCGGATGACCCCCGGAGCCCGGCGCCTCAGGCCGGTGGCTGCAAGCAGGGCCAGCAGGAGGGTCAGAAGGGCTAGGGCCCCGCTCAGGTGCATCAGCTCTTTGACGTCTGTCATGTGGGCTACTTCTGTAGCCTGAAAGATGAGCTTGCCCTGGCTACTGATCTCTGAAAGGTAGCTGGCCGGGGCAAAGTTGAGAATGTAGTCTAGCCCGTAGGAGCCCAGGCGGAGTCTTTCCTGGCTATCAAAGCCGTAACTATCTGCCGGGAAGCCTGGCCGCTGGTATTCAAACCAGAGGAAGGGGTGGCTGGCGATAGCCCGTATAGACAGGCTGAGGGTGAGCAGGGGAACAGCCAGGGCAAGCAGGGCCCGGCGGGCCCAGAGCAGGCGGGGCCTATCTTCTAGGGCCTCCTGCCGCAGGGCCTGCACCTTTTCTTCTGCCTCTTGTTCAGCCCCTGAGCTAGCTTCCGCTGCCCTGGAGTAAGAAGCTGACTCTGAGCTTAGCAGGGGAGCTGCTTCAGAAGGTCCCACCTGAGGGCCGCTAGCCTCCTGGCCCTTCTGCTGGGGCTGGTCAGCCCCCTGGCCCCCGGCAGGCTGGGCGCTAGATGGCTGGGAGCTAGGCACTTGCGCCCTAGCCCCTGGGGCTGCAACTTCTGGGCCAGCAGCTTCTGGGGCTGCGGCTTCTGAGGCCAGGCCCCGCTCAGCCCGGCGGGCTGATAGTAGGCTGTCGGCTGCTGCCGGTTGCAGGGCCGGAGAGAGAACTTCCCAGTCCTTAGCCCCTTCTGGCCCTCTGTCTGCTCGGTCGGCAGCTCTCTTGCTAGCATCAGGGTCCATGATTTTTTCTCCCTAGGGATTAGTGCGTGGGCTCTTGAGGGCTGAGGGGGAAGAAGGGGGGCTGGGAAGTGCGGCAGGGGTTTCTAGCGGCCTGTAGGGGCTACCAGTTGCCCCTCCAGCTGGCGTCCTGGTAGTTGGCGAAGGGAATGTTCCAGTCCCCGTAGCCATCGTCCGGGTCTGCCTGGGGGTAACCGGTATTCACTGTTTCTACAATGTCTCCTACCCCAAAGGTGTCGTAGAAGAATTTCACGTCTTCAGGCAGCATACCGATACAGCCGTGGGAGGCATTGGCGTAGCCCACTACCGGCCAGGCACTCGGTAGGGCCTGGTGAACAAAGACGCCGCTTTGGGTCAGACGGGAGGTCCAGGAGGCCCAGAAGGGCTCGTAGTAATGGGGGTCGCCCTCTTCAAGGTCCAGGGAGCCTGGGTTGAAGTAGTAGCTTTCTGCCTTCTCAATAATGGGTAGCTGACCCACAACTGAGGGCCACTCGGTGTTGCCAAGGGTGATGGGAGATTCCCTGACTAAGACATCATCAACATACATTTTGATGGTCTTGGTGTAGTTATCTGCCAGGGCGTAGCGCTTATTCCAGGTCTTAAAGCTGCGGGTAGTGGTGTGGTTACCAATCATCCCGTTACCGATATCTAGGCCAAAGAGATCTACGGTCAGGGTAACAGTTGAGTTAGGAGCCCACTTATTTTCAGGCCGGTAGCGGACCATGTAGTCGTTGTACCAGCGGAACTTACCTGCCTGGTCGCCACCGCCGCTTACCTTGATCCGCTTCTCAACTTCTGCCTTGTTAATGACCGGCTCAGAGAAGTTCAGTTCAATAATCTTGCCAATGCCGAAGCTGGCCCCGTCCTCAAAGTTAATGAGGGCGTTAGCCTCGTAGGGGGCTGATGTGGTTGAGAAGCTGCTCTCCCCCTGGCCGCTGGCCCCTTGGGCGTCCTGAGCCTGCCAGCTGACGGTGTAGGTGCTGTTAAAGGTCATGTTGGCCTTTGAGGTCCAGCTCTTGCCGTCTTCAGCAAGCTGCCCTTCAAGTTCCTGGCCCTGGTCGTTGCTGACCTTGACCTGAGTCAGGGTGGAGTCGCTGCTGGTCACCTGCACAAGCTCAATGGGGTTGACCTCTAGCTGGTCTAGGGCAGGGCTTACAAGGACCGTACCGCTAAAGGCCCGGCTGGGGCTGGGGGTAGAGCTTGCGGTAGCTGATGAGCTGGGGGCTGCTGCCTGCTCTTGGGCAGGGCTACTGCAGGCGGCAAGGGTCAGGCCGCCTAGACCGCCGACTGCGACGAAGGCCCGGCGGTTAAAAACCTTCTGGGGGGAGTGAGGCTTTACCACGAATTGTTCTCTTTCCTCTAAAGGGTGGTGGTGTTCTGGGACTGGTCAGTAGCTAGCTGGCTGCTGACCCCCTGGCGAAGGACGCTCCAGCCCTGGGGGGCGGTAAGTCGGTCTGCATGGAACTGGCAGAGGTCGTAGGCGTGGGGCTCCCGGTGTTCAGAAAGGGGGCCGATCACTGCCGTTGATTCTGCGTAAGCATAGGTGAGGGTGTAGATAGCCTCACGCTGGCAGGTTTGACGTGAGCACTGGCGGCTGGATGCCATGAGGGGACGTCCTTCTTTCTTAGATCGTTTGCTTACGGAGGCGGCGGCGTTCCCGCTCTGATAGACCGCCCCAGATGCCGAAGCGTTCGTCGTTTTCCATGGCGTATTGAAGGCAGGCTTCCCTGACGGGGCATTCGCTACAGACCCTCTTGGCGTCCCGGGTCGATCCGCCCTTTTCGGGGAAGAAGGCTTCAGGGTCGGTCTGGGCGCAGAGGGCATCTGCCTGCCAGGATAGTTCCCCTTCGTCTCCTTCAGTGCTATAGATTCCAGCAGCCTGCTGCCAGAGTGAGAGGGTGTCTTCGTCTGAGGCGAACAAATCAGTTGAAGCACCCGATGAGCTTGCCCGGCCCCGCCCCTTAGGGGCAGCAGCCTTGAGCAGAGCATTGGCTTGTTCTTCGAGGTGGTGGGTGGAGTGCATGGTCTGGTGTTGGGCCGATCCGGAGCGATAGCCGGCAGCGTCCTGGGTGAGGCGACTGTGTAGGCCCATTGTATTCCCTTTCATATCCCGTGGAGGACTGAATCTTGAACGAAAGGGCCCACAGTGTAGGCCCCAACGATGGTTACTGCTATCCGGCCTATTTTCTGCTCACGACCCGTGGCGGGCTAGGCAGAGGGATAGGTCAGTAGCTAAAAAATATTCCCTGCACCTAATTACACGCGTGTTGCGCCCCATTCGTCAAGCTGAGAGGAAAAATTCATCTGAAACCTAAGTTTTTTAGACAAAAATTTGCGTTTCCCTGTGGTATATGCAAAGAATTTGCCTCTTGGGTTCTGGCCTCAGCTGCCTTAGAGTTAGGGCATGACTACTCAGAGCCCCTTTAAGTCCTTTCCTGCCTTCTTCGACCAGTTGGCCCGCCGGCAGGAACCTGCCCTGATCTGGTACTCAGAGCCTGGCGAGCGCCTGGAATTTTCTGGCCGGGTCTTAGATAACTGGGTGGCTAAGACTCTTGGCCTGCTTGAGGAGGAGGGGGAGCTTGAGCCCGGCTCCTGTCTGCTGCTGCCTAAGGAGCTTCATTGGAGGTCTCTGCTGCTGGCCTTAGCTGCTATTAGGTTGGGTGCCAGGGTGGTTTTCGCCGCTGAGCTCTCTGCTGCTGAGCTTGCTGAGCTTAGCCCGGGCCTGCTGGTGACTTTTGATCCTTCTGATCTTGATCCGGCCTTGGCTAGCTGGCGGGTTTTGGCCCTGCCCCGTCAGCCCCTGGCGACTTCTTTTGGGTCTGCCCTGCCTGCTGGTGTTCTTGATTATGCAGCATTGGTTCCGGCTTTTCCTGATCAGGTCTGGTCTGTGCTAGAGGCTGAGCCTGCTGATCTGCTGCTGGGGGATTTGAGCCTTGGGCAGGTCAGTGGGCAGCTGGGTGTGAGGGCCGCTGAGGTGCGGGCCTTAGCTGCCCAGGAGGGGGTGCTTTCCTTCTGGGGTCAGGGGGAGGTCTTGGGGACCTCCTTCTTGCTTGAGGCTTTGGCTGTTTGGGCTGCTGGGTCTGGTTTTTTGCTGCTTGATCCGGCTGCTTCTTGGCCCAAGGAGCGGCTTAGTCGAGTTTTGGGCGACGAAGGGGCCCGGCCTCTTCTGGCCTGATGATCGGTAGGGAGCCGGTCATGATTTTGGTGGCTTCTGTGAGCAGTTCGGCTCTTTCTTCTTCTGCTGTTTTATCTGCTAGGTGTTTTCTAGATTGGGAGAAGACCCAGAACTTGTAGAGGAAGTAGCGGACGATGGTGCCTAGGATGGTGCCGATGATGGTGCCAGAGATGAAGGAGGCGGTGGGGCTTGTGAGGTGTAGGACGTAGACGCTAAAGAGGACGCAGGCTGCTTCTACGCCGATGCCGATGGCGTTGACGATGCCAAATTCGATGGCTTCTCGGACCTTGTTACCGGTTCGTTTTTCTCTGAAGGTCCAGAGGCGGTTAGCTATCCAGGAGAAGATGGTGGCGACGATGCCTGCTACAACCTTGGCCTTGGCGTGGCCGTCGGCGAAGATGGAGTGCATCAGGCTCCAGGTGACCAGGGAGTTAATCAGGAAGGCTAGTCCGCCGACGGTGAGGAACTGGAGGACTTCCCTACCGTGGCTTGCCCAAAGTAGGCCCAGTCGTTGGCTGAGTGTCTTCATGCTTTCTCCCTTGCGTGGCCTAACGGGTGCTCTAGCTGGTCCCGCTTGTGTCAGCTGCTTGCCTTTTCTGGGTCTGGCGGGTTGGGGTAGAGCATTGTTCACCATGATACAGCTGTGGGCTTCTTCTTTTCTGCCTGCTCTGACTGAGTGTTTTCTTATAGGGCCCTGATTGCCCGCTTCTGGGGGTATCAGGATTTAGGAGGGCTTTTACAAGGGCCTTGTGGCCCGGTAGCCTGGTAGTGTGACTTACCCTATGACTGGACCTGTAATTGGTGTTGTTGGTGCTGGCCAGCTGGCTCGGATGATGGCCCCTGCTGCTACTGAGCTTGGTTTTGACCTGCGGATTTTGGCTGAGGATGAGACTTCTTGTGCCCGGCGGGCTGTGCCTGATGCCCCTGTTGGTGATTACCGGGATTATGAGACTCTGGCTGCTTTTGCCCGGCAGGTGGATGTTTTGACCTTTGACCATGAGCATGTTCCTACTGAGTTTTTGCTCCGGCTCATGGATGAGGGGGTCAACGTTCAGCCTAGGCCTTCTGCCCTGGTCTACGCCCAGGACAAGCTTGAGATGAGGAAGGCTGTTGACCGTTTGGGTCTGCCTAATCCCCTCTGGGCTGAGGTGAAGACCTTAGATGAGCTTCTTTCCTTTGGTCAGGAGCATGGCTGGCCCCTGGTGCTGAAGACCCCTCGGGGTGGTTATGACGGGAAGGGGGTTATGGTTCTGGATGATGAGGCCCAGGCCCGTAGTCTTTCTGCTGCCTGGTTTGAGCAGCTTCCTGATCGTAGTGATTTTTCTGCTCTTTTGGTGGAGCAGAAGGTTCCCTTTAGCCGGGAGCTCTCTGCCCTGGTGGCCCGGCGGGATTCGGGGCAGGTTGTGCCCTGGCCGGTGGTTGAGTCTATTCAGGTGAATTCTGTCTGTGATGAGGTTCTTGCTCCAGCTCCTGGTTTGCCTGCTTCTGTGGCTGAGGCTGTTCAGGCGGCGGCTGTGAGGGTTGCTAGTGAGCTGGGTGTTACCGGTGTGATGGCCTTGGAGCTTTTTGAGGTTCCGGGTTCTGAGTCTGGTTTTATGATTAATGAGTTTGCTATGCGCCCCCATAATTCGGGCCACTGGACCCAGGACGGGTCTGTGACAAGCCAGTTTGAGCAGCATTTGCGGGCTGTGGCTGATTTCCCCCTGGGGGCAACTGATGTAAAGGGCCAGTATGCCCTGATGAAGAATTTCTTGGGTGGTTCTCAGCAGGATATTTTTGGGGTTTACCCTCAGCTGATGGAGGCCTACCCGCAGGCTAAGGTTCACTTTTACGGTAAGGCTGTTAAGCCTGGTCGGAAGATTGGCCATATTAACATGGTTGATTCTGGGCAGGGTCTTGATCTTATGCGGCAGCAGGCTCAGGCGGCGACCTCTTTGCTGACCGATGGGCCTGCTAGTTCTTAGTTTTTTGGTCGTGTGAACCGGGCCCTGCCCTGGGTTTGGCTCCTGGTTCACTCAATAGTAAGGAGAGTTCCTATGTCTTCCCCCTATGATTCAGCTCAGCCCCTGGTCGGTATTGTGATGGGCTCTGATTCTGACTGGCCTGTGATGGAAGCTGCCGCCCAGGTCTTGGAGGAGTTCGGTATTCCCTATGAGGCGGATGTTGTTTCTGCCCACCGGATGCCTGAGGATATGGTGGCCTATGGCCGTTCTGCCCATCAGCGGGGTATTCGGGTCATTATTGCTGGGGCTGGTGGGGCTGCCCACCTTCCTGGCATGCTGGCCTCTTTGACTCCCCTGCCTGTTATTGGGGTTCCGGTCAAGCTGAAGAGCCTTGATGGGATGGATTCCCTGCTCTCTATTGTTCAGATGCCTGCTGGTGTTCCGGTTGCTACCGTCTCAATTGATGGGGCTAAGAATGCCGGCCTTTTGGCCCTGCGAATCTTGGGGGCCGCTTCTGATTCTTTTGCCCAGCAGGTGCGCTCTGATTTGGTTGATTTTTCTGCCTCCTTGCGCCAGGTTGCCCTGGATAAGGGTGCAGCCTTGCGGGCTAAGGTTCAGGAGGCCCAGCAGGAGGGCGGCTCTGCCCCCGCCCCGCTAGCGCCTTCTACTTCTGCTGCCCCGCAGAAGACCCCTTACGCCCCCTAGGGTTAGGTCTCTGGGCTTCTGGCTGGCAGGGTCCTAGGGGCTTGTATCCGGCCTTCGCCCAGCTTGTGCCGCTAGAGTGGTTGAGCAGTTGATTCTGCTCAACTGCTTTCCTTATTGTTTCAATCCGCTGACTGCAGGGGGAGAAGATGCCTGGTCAGAAGAGGCCCCTGGGCCTTCCTAGGCCCATTACTGCTGTTCGGGGTAGGGGGCAGAGCCTTCTTGAGCCCCGTTTTACTGATCCCTTGCGTCACCCGGAGCTGGCCTCTGAGCAGGCTAGGGTTCGCCGGGCCTGGGTTCTGCTGCTGCTGACCTTCCTCTTGCCCGGTAGCGCCCAGCTGCTGATGGGCCAGCAGAAGCTGGGCAGACGGGCCCTGCTGGTGACAGCTAGTTTTTGGGCTTTTCTGCTCTTTCTGGTCTTTGGCTGGTTCAATCAGAGGGCCCTGCTGCTGTCTGTGCTGACTCATTCTTTTGTGCTTCTGCTGCTGAGTCTTTCCCTGCTGCTGCTAGCTGTCGGTTGGATCTTTTTGCTCCTGCATACAGCCCGCCTGATTCGGCCGCTGAGTCTGCCGGCCCGCCCTCGGGCCCTGATTTCAGCTCTTGTGGTTGCCTCCCTCATCGTCACAGGCGGGGGCCTAGGCTATGGGGCCTATGTGACCTGGTTGGGCCGGGGGGCCTTGGGGGCTATTTTTGCTGGCTCCTCTCCCCTAGCTGAGCAGGAGGGCCGCTACAATATTCTGCTCATGGGTGGGGATGCCGGTTCTGATAGGGTGGGCCGCCGCCCAGACTCTATGACGGTTGTTTCTATTGACGCTCAGAGTGGTCAGGCTCTGACTATTTCTGTTCCCAGGAACCTGCAAAACGCTATTTTTGAAGAGGGCTCTCCCCTCTGGTCTGTCTACCCTGAGGGTTTTAACTGCGGGGATGAGTGCATCCTCAACGCCCTCTACCCAACGGTGGCTACCTCTTATGCTGACCTTTACCCTGGGGCTGCTGACCCTGGGGCTGAAGCTACCTTAGACGCTGTTTCTGGGGTTCTGGGGATCCGGGTGGAGCACTATGTTCTGGTGGATATGTCTGGCTTTGAGAACCTGATTGATGCCCTAGGCGGTATCAGCATTGAGGTTGGTGGGCCTGTTCCTATTGGGGGCGGAACAGATCCAATCACCGGCCTGCCTAACCCTATTGAGGGCTATATTCAGCCCGGCCTGCAGCATCTTGATGGCTACCATGCCCTCTGGTATGCCCGTTCTAGGGAGGGGGCCTCTGACTATGACCGGCAGGCTAGGCAGCGCTGTGTGCAGGCTGCTATGCTCAAGCAGCTTGACCCGGCTAACGTGCTGACTAAATTTGCTGATATTACAGCTGCCGGTGAAGAGGTCATTGAGACTAACATTCCCCAGGCTGGTCTTGCCGCCCTAGCTGATGTGGCCCTGAAGTCTAAGCAGTATGATTTGATTCAGTTTGCTGCTGGGCCCCCCTATTTTGATGATCTTTTCCCCACCTACCCTGATTTTGATCTGCTACAGCAGAGGGTTGATCAGGTCATTGCAGATTCGGCCCAGGGCATTTCACCTACACCCCTGAGCCAGGCTGCTGCTAGCAGCTCTAGCCCTACGGTCCCTGAGGCTGGGTCTGAATCTGGGGCCCTGGTTCTTGAGCTAGCTAGCTACCGGGTTCAGCTGGTCTCTGAGCTGAGCGCGAATGGAACCTGTTCCGTTCCCTAGCAGGTTTGCTCTCCTGGCTTCTGCAGTTCCCCAGCTCACTGCCCTGCCTTCTGCTGGAGGAGCCTTAAGGCCCTTTCAGACGGTAAGCTGGTTTGCATGAGTACTATTCTGCAGTCAGAGATTTGGGCTAAGTTTCAAGAAGCGAACGGCCATAAGGTCCTCAAAGACCAGGGGCCAGGCTGGCACTTTATTGCAACCGTTGAGGGGGGCCGGACCGGCCGCTACCTCTACTGCCCCTACGGGCCTGAGGCTGAAAGCCCCCAGGCCTTTGACCAGGCCGTTGCCCGCCTCAGGGAACTAGCAGCAGCCCAGGGTTGCTGGTTCCTGCGGGTTGAGCCCACTAACCCTGCTCTTTGGGCTAGCTACCCTTCTGGCTCTGCCTTCCTGGCAGCCCGGGGCTTTCGCCTTTCTCCCCGCCAGATTCAGCCCTCCCACACCCAGATCATTGATCTGACCCTGAGCCAAGAAGAACTCTTGAAGGATATGAAGGCCACTAACCGCAACCTTCACCGCAATATCCATAAAAAGGGTGTTAGCTTTGAGACCTCCCAGAAGCCAGAGGACCTACCCATCCTCTTAGGTTTCTTGCAGGAGACCGCTGGCCGGGTTGGCTTTAACCGCCAGCAGGATGCCTACCTGACTAAGGTGGCCCAAGTACTCATGCCAGCTGATGCGGCAACCCTCTACATTGCCCGTCTTGAGGGTGAACCGGTTGGGGCGGCCCTGGTCTACGATTCAGATGACACCCGGGTCTATGCCCATGCGGCCACCTCTTTTGCCCACCGTAAGCTGCAGGTGGGCAATCCCCTGCTCTCTACGATTATTCTGGATGCCCAGGCTAAGGGCCTGAAAACGATGGACCTTTTTGGGATTGCCCCTGATGATGACCCTGAGCATGAATGGGCCGGTTTCACCAAGTTTAAGAAGTCCTTTGGGGGTAGGTCTGTCAGCTACCCTGGCACCTGGGATCTGCCGATCTCAGCCGCAGGCTACCGGGCCTACCTAGCGAGCCGGCAGGCCCAGCAGGGCCTGGGCCAGGCCCGCAGCCTAGCCCAGACTAAGCTACTGCCCCAGGCTAAGAAGCTCCTAGCCCAGCTTGAGCAGAAGGTAGGCAAGAAACCAGCCCAGTAAGACTAGCCCTAGCTGTACAAAGTTTCAGCCCCTGCCCCACCTCTTCTGAGGGGGCAGGGGCTGAAACTTTTAAGGCTTACTTAAAAGGTCTGGGGGTGAAATAAGAGCCTTAGTAGCGGTTTGCAATCATCGCCTGGTAGCGGGGTAGGTTGTGTTCAGCTTCAATCAGGCGAACGGTACCAGAGAGGGAGCGCATCACCAGGGACTGGGTTGTTACCCGGTCCCGGCCGTAGCGGACCCCCCGCAGGAGCTTGCCGTCAGTAATGCCGGTTGCCGCAAAGAAGCAGTTATCGCTGGTAACCAGCTGGTTGGTTGTCAGCACAGCATCTAGGTCATGGCCAGCGTCCAGGGCCTTTTGCTTCTCAGCTTCGTCTACCGGGGCAAGACGGCCCTGAATAATTCCCCCCATAGCCTTAATGGCGCAGGCAGCAACAATGCCTTCTGGGGTTCCACCAATACCCATCATCAGATCCACCCCGGTTCCCTCCCGGCAGGCGGCAATAGCTCCGGCAACGTCCCCGTCTAGGATCATGCGGGTCCTAGCCCCGGTTGCCCGGATTTCCTCGACCAGGCCAGCGTGCCTAGGCCGGTCAAGAACACAGACCGTCAGCTGGCTGACGCTAGTTCCCTTAGCCTTAGCTACCAGGTGCAGATTCTGCTTAACAGGCAGGCGTAGGTCCACCAGGTCAGCTGCCTCTGGGCCGGTAACTAGCTTTTCCATGTAGAAAACAGCTGAAGGGTCAAACATAGTTCCCCCTTCAGCTACAGCGATGACCGATAGGGCATTATCCATGCCCAGGGCTGTCAGGCGGGTTCCGTCAATGGGGTCTACGGCTACATCGAAGCTATCGCCGCTGCCGTCGCCTACCTGTTCACCGTTAAAGAGCATGGGGGCTTCGTCCTTCTCCCCCTCACCGATCACTACCCGGCCGTTAAAGTGAACGGTCTTGAGCCGGGCCCTCATGGCATCAACGGCAGCCCCGTCAGCCATGTTTTTATCACCGGCACCCACCAGGGGGGCTGAGGCAATGGCTGCTGCCTCAGTTGCCCGAACCAGCTCCAGGGCCAAATTGCGCTCTTCAAAGCCTGTAGTTGACATATCCTCACCTTCGAGTTATTTCTGGGATCCTGACTGTTCAGTAACCTAGGCGCAACCCTGCGCCTACAGTTTCTAGCCTACCCCCTCTAGGGATCCGCTTCTAGAGGGGCTGGGGCCGGTCTTAGAATATGACCTTCCCTTACCCCCCTCTTAGCCTTCTTGACCCTTCAGGTCCCCCTTGAGTTAGGACAAAACCCTAAGGTGTACCAGAATAGAAGGCGTGACATCTTCAAATTCCTCAGATTCTGCCCTTCCAGCCTCTGAGCAGGAGGGAGCCCAGCTGGCAGACCAGCAGGTTCTGCCCCAGATTACCCGTAAGCAGGCCGAACGGATTAACGCCCCGGCCCGCAACATGGTCATTTCCATGCTGGTGATGATTGCCCTGCTCCTGCCGGTTATCTGGCTCATGCCTCAGCCCAATAAGAACCCCTACCGGCCCACTGTTGATCTGCCCCCTATCGCCTACGAGGCCTCAGCCCAGGCCGGCTACCCGGTTGCCGCCGCCCAGCAGGAGGGCTGGCACTACAACTACGCCCGCTGGGTTACCGGCCAGGCCGACGGCATTAACTACTGGTCTACTGGCCAGGTCACTCCCTCTAACCACTTCATTGAGCTGATCCAGGCCCAGGGCACCAACCCCACCTGGGTTGCCCAGTTCCTTGGCCAGGCCCAGCCTGAAGCCCAGGTACGCCTGGGCGAGGTCGACTGGCAGGTTCGTAGCCTGATTGATCCTGATGACCAGCAGAAGGTCACCACCTTCTATGTTGGCCAGGTTCAGGGCAGCACCATCATCTTGAAGGGGCAGGCTGATGGAACTGAGTTTCAGGCCCTGGCCCAGGCCAGCCAAGACTATATGAATTCCCCCTCCCTGACCGCCTCCCCTAGCCCTGCCGGTGGTATCCAGTAATCCCTAGCCCCTCTAGGAAGCAGCCCCAAGGAGTAGACCCATGACAGCTATCAGCACCCCTGCCCAGGCCTGGGCCCGACTGACTGAGGGTAATGCCCGCTTTGTTGAAGGCAACCGCTCCCACCCTAACCAGGATGCGGCCCGCCGGGCTGAACTTGTTGCAGGCCAAAATCCCTTTGCAGCTATCTTTGGCTGCGGGGACTCCCGCCTGGCAGCTGAGATTATTTTCGACCTAGGCTTAGGGGATGCCTTTGTGGTGCGCACAGCCGGTCAGGTTCTTGATGACGCTGTTCTAGGTTCCCTGGAGTACGCCGCCGGTGAGCTGCACACCCCCCTGATTATGGTCCTGGGCCATGACTCCTGCGGGGCTATTAGCGCCACCCACCAGGCCCTGACCAGTGGGCATATGCCCCCCGGCTTTATTCGCAATCTGGTTGAGGGAATCCTTCCTTCGGTTATTTCTACCCAGCTGCCTGAGAACCCCAGCATCAATGACATGGTGGTGGAGCATACCCGCCAGACTGCTGCCCGCATTGCAGAACAGTCAGGAATTATCCGCCAGTCTATTGAGGAGGGCAGGCTGGCTGTAGTGGGTGTCTTTTACCATCTGGCTGATGGAAAGGCGGATTTGGTCTATTCTTCTTCTGCAGAGATTAGTTAGCCCTGTAATCCTTCCGCCTTAATGCGACAGAGGTCACGGAATCCTAGTAGACTAGCTTCTATGGCAGATAACACTGAATACCGCATTGAACACGACACCATGGGCGAAGTCCGCGTACCGGCTCAGGCCCTCTACCGGGCTCAGACCCAGCGTGCCGTTGAAAATTTCCCCATCTCTGGCCAGACACTGGAGTCTGCCCACATTCGTGCCCTAGCCCTGATTAAGAAGGCAGCTGCAAGCGCGAATGAGGAGCTTGGTGTTCTGGATTCAACCCGGGCTGCTGCTATCCGCGAGGCTGCAGATAAGGTAGCTGCTGGTGACTACGATGAGCATTTCCCCATTGATGTTTTCCAGACCGGCTCGGGTACATCATCCAACATGAACACCAACGAGGTTCTAGCTACCCTAGCTACCCAGGCCCTGGAAGGCCAGGGGATCGAGGTTCACCCCAACGACCATGTGAATGCCTCCCAGTCCTCTAACGATGTCTTCCCCACCTCAGTGCACGTAGCAGCAACCGAGGCCCTACTCAAAGACCTTGTCCCAGCCCTGGACTACCTAGCTGAGTCCCTGGAGCGGAAGGCCCTAGAGTTCAAGGACGTTGTCAAGTCTGGCCGTACCCACCTGATGGATGCCACTCCCGTAACCCTGGGCCAGGAGTTCTCTGGCTACGCAGCCCAGGTTCGCTACGGTGTGGAACGTATCCAGGCCTCCCTACCCCGAGTAGCTGAGGTTCCCCTAGGCGGCACTGCTGTGGGCACCGGCATTAACACCCCTGACGGTTTTAGCGCCCGCGTCATTGAACTGCTGGCTGAAGAGACCGGCCTGCCCCTGACTGAGGCCCGTAACCACTTTGAGGCCCAGGCCAACCGGGATGGTCTCATTGAGGCCTCTGGCCAGCTGCGCAATATCGCCTACTCTCTGATGAAGATCAACAACGATATTCGCTGGATGGGTTCTGGCCCCAACACCGGTCTGGGCGAGCTGCATATTCCTGATCTGCAGCCTGGCTCATCCATTATGCCCGGTAAGGTCAATCCCGTTATCTGTGAGGCGGCCATTATGGTGTGCGCTCAGGTGATTGGTAATGACACCACCATTGCCCTCTCCTCCACCAACGGTGCCTTTGAGCTAAACGTAGGTATCCCGGTTATGGCCGCTAACCTGCTCCAGTCCATCCGCCTGCTGGCCAACACCAGCCGGGTGATGGCCGATAAGATGATTGACGGCCTTGAGGCTAATGTGGAGCGGGCCCGCTTCCTGGCTGAGGCTTCCCCCTCAACCGTGACCCCCATGAATAAGCTCATTGGCTATGAGGCAGCTGCCAAGATCGCCAAGCACTCAGTGGCTCATAAGACCACTGTGCGCGAAGCCGTGATCGCCCTAGGCTACCTGGAGCGCGGTGAAGTGACCGAAGCTCAGCTCGATGAGGCCCTGGACGTCACTAAGATGCTGGGTAACTTCTAAGGCTTAAGGCTTTAGAAAGCCTATGAAGCAGGCTCACACCCCTGTGAGCCTGCTTCACTCTTTAAAACAGGTTTCTATTCAGCCCGAAGAATCAGGGCATCGCCCTGCCCTCCCCCACCGCAGAGAGCCACAGCCGCATAGGTCAGCTCAGGATTCTGCTTCAGGGCGTGAGCTGCATGAACCACCAGCCGGGCCCCAGAAGCCCCCACCGGGTGCCCCAGGGCAATCGCCCCGCCCTGAGGGTTCACCTTCTCTAGCATTAAGCCAAGTTCCCGGGCAGAGACAGCTGACACCGCCGCAAAGGCCTCATTGATCTCCACATGGTCAAGGTCAGCAGCTTCCAGCCCGGCCTTCTTCAGGGCAGCCCTAATAGCCCGCGAAGGCTGATAGTGCAAAATATTTTCAGGACCAGCAGTATTAGCCCAGGTCAGAAGAGTGGCTAGCGGTTTAATTCCCTGACTTTCGGCAAATTCCCGGCTGGCAAGGACCAGGGCAGCGGCCCCATCAGAGAGGGGAGAAGCGTTCCCGGCAGTAATAGTGCCCTGCTGGTCAAAGGCAGGCCTTAGCTGAGCCAGCAGCTCAACCCTGCTGCCCTCACGCACCCCCTCATCGGTTTTCACCTCACTGATCTGCCCCTTGGGCCCCTGGATCTGAACAGGGGCGATTTCAGCCTCAAAGAGCCCTGCAAGGGCCGCGGCATGGGCCCGCTGGTGAGAGGCAGCAGCGATTTCGTCCTGCTCCTGGCGGCTAAGCCCAAAGCGGTCCTTAGCTCTCTCAGTGAGCAGGCCCATAGACTCCCCCGTCTGGGCATCGGTGAGGGCATCACGTTCAAGGGCATCGAGCAGGGTGCCGGCCCCAAAAACCCTGCCCGAACGAAGGTCAGGCAGCAAAAAGGGAGCCTGAGACATAGACTCCTGGCCCCCGGCAACTGCCACCTGCACCTCACCTGAACGAATCAGGCGGGCTGCATCTATCACTGCCCGCAGGCCTGAGAGGCAGACGCTATTGACTGTAAGCGCCGGGGTAGTGAGGGGAATTCCGGCAGCGCTGGCAGTCTGCTTAGCCGGGTTCTGCCCGGCCCCAGCCTGAACCACCTGGCCAAAGATAACAGTCTCAACCAGCTGGGGGTCAAGGCCGCTTGTGGCTAGGGCTTTTTTGAGGGCTATAGCCCCTAGATCAACGGCCCTAAGGCTAGAAAGGGAGCCCATGATTTTCCCCTGAGGGGTTCTGGCTGCTCCGATAATGACAACGTCCTTGTTGGCTTTCATCCTGATCCCTTCAGGCGCAGTTTGACCTACGCCACACAGTTATAGGTTACTTGCCAGGCTACAGGCCCCCATCCTGACGGTCAAGACTAGACCGCTTTAAGACGGCCTGAGCATACAAGAGGCGGGCAGCAAGCAGCTCAGCGGGCCTCAAGATCAAAGCGGGCCCCCTGCTGCCAGTTCAAGGCCGCATCAATCCGATCGAGCATCCGCTCGCTACAGTAGGCTGGCAGGTCTATCGGATCAACCCAAGCCACCTGGCTAGATTCCTCATCGTTCACCCTAGCCTGTCCCGATAGGTAGCGGCAGTAGAAGGTGTGGTCTAAGAACTGGCAGCGATCCCCGTTCTCAAAGGTCATGGCAGGGTCAGCCTTCACCTGGGCCAAGGCCAGCACCTCAATCATCACCCCGGCTTCTTCTTCTGCCTCCCTCAGGCAGGTCAAGGCCGGGTTCTCCCCCGGATCAACAATGCCGGTCACCGGCGTCCAGGCCCCAGTATCACTGCGCTTGACCAGCAGAATCCGCCCGTCCTGGCGCTGAATAACCGCTGTAGCACCCGAAAGCCAGAGCAGGTCATGGCCAATCCGGGCCCGAAGGCTACTAATAAATTCAGGTGTTGGCATAGGAATCCTTTCAAGAAGCAGGAAAGAGAAGGGCCAAACCAGCCCCCAGAAGCATGTAGGGACCAAAGGCCAGGTGGCTAGAGGGGCGAATCCGGCCGGTCAGGAGCAGAAAACCAGCAACCAGCCCAGCTAGTAGGTAGATCAGCAGGTTAGCCCACAGAAGGTTCCACCAGGAAAAATACACCGCAAGGGCCCCCAGCAGGGGCGCTAGCTTAACGTCCCCCAGGCCCAGGCCCCGGCCCGAAAGCAGGCGGGTCAGCCAGTAGAAGGCCCCCATGAGCCCGGCCCCAGCCAGGATCCTTCCCAGCCCGGCAAGGCCAGCACCCTCTAGGAAGTTAGCTACAAGCAGGGGCAGGCCCAGTTTCCAGTAGAGGGGGAAAACCAGGGCATCAGGCAGCAGGTGGGAGCGCAGATCAATCAGGGCCAGCCGGTAGGCCCAGTAGCTGTAGGCGAGCAGAACCCAGGCCAGCAGCAGGGCGCTCAGGGCTGAGGGCAGATGGCCAGCTAGGCCACTAGCTCCTAGGCTGATGATCCGCTCAAGCATCTAAGACCTTAAGAGCCAAAGCGCCGCTGACGCTGGGCATAATCCCGCAGGGCCCGCAGAAAATCGACCCGGCGGAAGTCAGGCCAGAGGGCCTCGCAGAAGTAGAACTCAGAGTAGGCTGACTGCCAGGTCATAAAACCTGAGAGCCGCTGCTCACCTGAGGTGCGAATCAAAAGATCAGGGTCAGGCATTCCCCGGGTGTAGAGGTGCTGGGAAATGTCATCAATAGTGACCTTCTGGGCCAGTTCCTCTAGGCTTTGGCCCTTCTGGGCTGCCTCACGGAGCAGGCCGCGAACGGCATCTACAATTTCCTGCCGGCCCCCGTAGCCTACAGCGATATTGATGTGAAGCCCCTGGCAGCTAGCTGTCTGCTCCACAGCCCTTGCAAAGGCAGCCTGCAGACTAGCTGGAAGGGATTCAAGCTGACCAACGGGCCGAATAGAACCCAGGCCCTGGTCAGCTAGCTGGCCCAGGAAGGACTCAATAACCTCAACCAGGTCATCAAGTTCCCTACTGCTGCGCTTCAGGTTCTCTGTTGAGAGCATGTAGAGGGTCACCATAGGAATTTTTAGGTCAGCGCACCAGCCTAAAAATTCTATAATCCGGGCGGCACCAGCCTGGTGGCCGTGCTTGGTCGTCTGCCCCAGCAGGGCAGCCCAGCGCCGGTTGCCGTCAACGAGCACCCCGATATGGGCCGGTAGCTTCTCTGCCGGGATTCCAGTTGCCAGAGAGCGCTCATAGACTGAGTAGAGGGATTGCGGTAGCTTCATGAACTTCTCCTGCCCTTCTAGGACTGGTTAGTTTCAGCTGCCTGGGCTGCTGCCCTCTCTTCGGCCTCACGGGCCTGGGCGTATTCGGCCCGGTAGCGTAGGCGGCGGGAGCGGCGGGTCAGGTCTAGGCCCAGCAGGATAATGATGACCCCAAGGATGAAGAAAACGGCAAAGCCCAAGATTCCTGGTGATCCTCTGAAGGTGCCGTCCGGGTTCAAGGTGGTCAAGACTGTGGGGGTAGCCTCAGCGGCGTAGAGAGCCAGGTCTGTGGGAGTCAGAGTGGGCACGGGTAGGGCATCCTTCGTAATAAGACTCAAAAGGGCAAGACCCTAAGGGGTCAAAACCCATTCTACCGCCTGCCCCCTAGCTTGGAGCCAGGAAGCCCAGAGCTGCTGAGGGAAGGCAGGCAGCTAGCTGGCAAAATCAATACCCTGGGCCCAGCAGGTTTCAGGCAGCTGGGTGGGCACCCTGGAGTGGGCTAGGACGTAGTCCTCTACCGGCCAGACCTGGGCCTGGGCCTGGGGGGTGAGGGCGAAGAAGGGTGAATCTGGGGCTACCTGAGACCGGTGGGCCAGCAGGGCCTGGTCCCTGAGCTCAAAGTAAGCAGCTGAGCTGATTCTTGTAGTGGTCTGGTGCCTAGAAACTGGGGGCTGGTGGCCCTCTGGGTCTTCTTCTAGGGACAGGGCCAGCCACTGGGCGAAGGGGGACTCTAGGCCGGCGGCCTCAAGGTAGTGGTGGAAGGCTTCAACCCGGTCTAGGCTAAAGGCCCGGTCGTAGTAGATTTTTTGAACCTGCCAGGGCTCTCCAGTGCCCGGGTAGGCCTTGGGGTCCCCGGCCTTTTCAAAGGCTTCCATAGAAACCCGGTGGGTCATAATGTGGTCCGGGTGGGGGTAGCCGCCAATTTCGTCGTAGGTCAAAATCAGGTGGGGCTTGAAGTCCCTCACCAGGCGGATCAGGGGGGCTGCCGCCTGTTCTAGGGGCAGGGTGGCAAAGGAGCCAAAGGGCAGGGGTGGGGTGGGATCCCCCTCAGGTAGGCCGGAGTCTGTAAAACCGATCCAGCGGTGTTCAATACCTAGAACCTGGGCAGCCTGGGCCATTTCAGCCCGGCGAACACCAGCTAGGTCCCGGTAGGCTGCTGGGTTGGTTTCCACCTCGGGGTTGAGAATATCGCCCCGCTCACCGCCGGTCATGGTAGCTACAAGAACCCTAGCTCCCCGGGCGGCGTAGGCGGCCATGCTGGCAGCCCCCTTGGATGATTCGTCATCGGGGTGGGCGTGTACGGCCAGGATTCTTAGGCCCCGATAGTCCTCTTTCAGGGGAGCTAGCAGGCTAGTGTCAAGACCAGATGGGTGAGAGGGGCTAAGGCTCATGACAGAACTCCAGTTGCTCTAGAACTAAGGTAGGGGGCTGGCGGTGAGGTATGGTAAGGAATGGAAGGGACCAAACCGCTCCTCCAATTCTACCCGCCAGCCTTCTAAGCTCGTAGCCTAGATGACGTAGTATGAAAGGCTTCCATGTCTACCCCTGACCTTGCTGCCCGCTACGGGCGTTCGCAGGCTAAGGCCCCTAAGCCCCGTTCCTTCTGGTACGGCCTGACCGCCCTTGGTCTTTTACTGGCTCTGGCCTTTGTTCTCTGGATTCAGCAGGACCAAAGTAGGAACCCGGTGGGTCGGGATGTGGGCTTTACTCTCACCAGCTCCGATGAGGTCAGTATCACCTTTGAGGTGAGTAAAAGACCTGAAGACACCGCCATTTGCATCCTTAAGGCCCTCAATACGGCCGGGGCCCCCGTTGGCTGGAAAGAGGTAGCTATTGGCCCTTACACAGACCCTCAGGGCACCGGCATTTCTGTGCAGAGCACCCAGCTGCGGGTCTTAGGCCCGGCCACCACCGTGACGGTAGATAGCTGCCAGCTTGCCTCTTAGACCCCGGGCCCTGGCAAGGAGCTAGGCTGGAGTAGCCTTCTAGGACAGGGTAGACTTAGGCAGAAGATTTTAGGCGGCCCTCCTGCCGCCCAGCCTTACCCCTCAGCGGCTGGGGCCCTGCCCGGTCGGCCGTTTCTTAGATTTTTAGTATTAAAGGAGTACCCCCTATGGCAGAAAGCCAAGGCGCCTGGCTAACCCCCGATGCCTACGCAAAGCTACAGGCAGAGCTAGAGCATCTTTCTGGCCCCTACCGTCAGGAAATCATTGACCGTATCTCAGCAGCCCGCGATGAGGGGGACCTGAAGGAGAACGGCGGCTACCATGCGGCCCGGGAAGAGCAGGGCAAGAACGAGGGCCGCATTAAGCAGCTCAAGCACCTGCTAGAGAACGCCCAGGTCTCTGACACCCCAGCAGCCGATGACGGCGTAGTAACCTCAGGCATGGTGGTTGAGGCTGAGATTATGGGTAAGACCATGACCTTCCTGCTCGGTTCCAGGGAGGTTGCTGACACCCTTGTAGGCGGCTCAGACCTTCAGGTCTTCTCAGAAAAGTCCCCCATGGGGGCAGCCATTAAGGGCCATAAGGTAGGGGAAGAAACCAGCTACCTTGCCCCTAACGGTAAGGAAATTCCGGTCAAGATCCTTTCGGCCACCCCCTTCCAGGGCTAAGGGCAGATCTCAAGGAAAAACAGAAGAGGCAGGCAGGTGGACTACCTGCCTGCCTCTTTTTATTCAGCAGAAAGTAAGCTCTAGGCCCTAGCTGACCACAATCGGCTGGTAGCCCTGCTCCTCAAGGGCTGCAATGACCTCCTTGCAGTGGTCGGCCCCCTTCGTTTCCATATCAATGGTGATAGAAACATCTCCCATCGACAGAGCCCCGCCCAGGCGAGTGTGGTCCACACCGGTAACGTTAGCGTCGTGTTCAGAGATAATCCGGGAAATCGTGGTGAGCTCACCGGGCCGGTCGTTGAGCATCAGTTTAATGGTCATGAAACGGCCGGCTGCAGACAGACCCCTCTGAATCACCTTGAGCATGAGCATGGGGTCAATATTGCCCCCCGACAGCAGGCAGACGGTCGTGCCCAGGTTGCCGTACTTTTCCGTCAGAGACCCGCTCATCAGGGCAGCTACTGAAACTGAGCCGGCAGGCTCAACCACCAGCTTGTTCCGTTCTAGCAGGAAGATCAGGGCCCGGGCGATTTCGTCTTCAGAGACCGTATGAACGTCATCAACCAGGTTTTTGATAATGGTGAAGGGTAGCTGGCCGGGCCTACCAACAGCAATACCGTCAGCGATGGTGGAGACCTTCTTCAGGGGCACCAGGGCATCAGCTGCGAGGGAGGGCGGGTAGGCCGCTGCGTGTTCAGCCTGCAGGCCAATAATGCGGATTTTCTTGCCCAGCTCCTTTTCCTTGGCCCGTACAGCCAGGGAAAGGCCTGCTAGCAGGCCGCCGCCGCCTACACCCACCAGGATGGTATCTACGTCTGGAACCTGTTCTAGGATTTCTAGACCTAGGGTTCCCTGGCCGGCGATGATGTCCTCATTGTCGAAGGGGTGCACAAAGACAGCCCCACTTTCTTGGGCAAAGCGTTTGGCCTCTGCCAAAGCCTCATCAACATTCACCCCGTGCAGAACCACCTCAGCCCCGTGGGAGCGGGTCGCTGCGATCTTAGGCAGGGCAGCGCCCTGGGGCATGTAGATCCGGGCTGACAGGCCCAGGCGGGCAGCAGCTAGGGCCACACCCTGGGCGTGGTTACCTGCTGAGGCTGCCACCACCCCGGCAGCCTTTTCCTGTTCGGTAAGCTTGGCCATGCGAACGTAGGCCCCGCGCACCTTAAAGGAGCCAGAGCGCTGCAGGTTCTCGCACTTGAGATAGACTTCTGAACCGATGTATTCGCTCAGGGCCCGGGAGTGGGCTACGGGTGTGCGCTCAATAACCCCTTCCAGCAGGGCTGAGGCTTCTTCAATATCTGCGATGCTAACTGGCAGGTCAGCTGAGGTAAGTGTATGCACCTGGTTCCTTTGGGTTGGTGGGGTGGGTCTAGCCCTGGCTCTTTGATCCAGCCTCAGCAGGCTGCTGGCTTGCCGCCTCTGATTCCTTGATCCTCTCTAGTCTTTCTTTGACGACCTCAGCAATGGCCTTCTTCTGAAGTCTGCGCTGTTCGTGGGGGTAGAGGAACTCCTCTTCCCGAATATCTGGGTCCTTTTCCCATTCTCGACCAGCTAGGTAGCGGATCACCGTATTGGCGATAGCCAGGAAGGGCACAGCAAAGAGGGCCCCCACGATCCCGTAGAGCATTGATCCAGCCAGGACCGCTACCACCACAGCTAGGGGGTGAAGGGAAACGGCCTTACCCATGACCAGCGGCTGAAGGATATTGGATTCGATCTGCTGAACGATCAGAACCATAATGAGCATAATCAGGGCGTTGACCAGGCCGTTAGCCACTAGGGCCAGCAGGACTGCGATAGCGCCGGTCAGGAGGGCGCCAATGATAGGAATGAAGGAGCCTAGGAAGACCAAGACGCCCAGGGGCAGGGCCAGGGGTACTCCCAGGAAAAAGGCTGAGAGGCCAATGCCTACAGCGTCAACCCCGGCTACGAAAACCTGAACCCGAACATAGGAGACCAGGGACTTCCAGCCCTTACGCCCGGCCCCATTGACAGCCCGGCGGGAGGCCTGGGGAAAGAGCTTGACGATAAAGAGCCAGATCTTTTCACCCTCCATCAGGAAGAAAATCAGGGTGAAGAGAACAACGACGGTGCCGGTGCCCACATCAGCTGCCCTTGAGCCGAGGCTAGCTACCCCGCTGAGGATTCCACCAGCATTGTTTTGCAGGCTGCTTATGAGCTGGTTCATGTACTGGTCGATTTGGTCAGCACCCAGGTCAAAGGGCAGGTTATTGAGCATGGCTACAATCTGGTTCCAGCCCTTGACGACCTGGTCTGAGAGGGAGGCAAAGCCTGCCGTTAGCTGCTGGCCGACCATTGCAAGGAGGCCAATGACCGTAGCGATGAGGCCAACTTCAGTAATGAAGGTAGCTATGGCGGCGTGGACCTTATGGCGGCGAAGGAAATAAACCACAGGCGAGAGCAGGCCTGCTAGAAGGGCTGCAATCATGATTGATACAACGATCAGGGAGACCTTGGCTAGGCCCCAGAAGAGACCGTAGGCCAGGAGAGCAACCAGAATGAGCCGCCAGGCCCAGGCGGCGCTAATCTCTAGGGCAAAGGGAACAGGGCTAGAAGCTGGTTTCTTCTGGGCTTCTACCTGCTCGCTAGCTGAAGGGGTAGGGGCAGTCATGCCTTCCATCTTCCCATGTTTAGAGGCCCCCGGTCACCTGCCGAGCACCCCAGGGCAGTTTCAGGTGACTAATGTCACCGCCACTCCCCTTCTGGGCTGGCTGGGCCAGGCAGAAAAAAGGGAGGGAGGGGCTCACTTGAGCTCCTCCCCCCTTCAAGGGCTAACTAAGGGCCTTGGCTTAGTCGTCTGCTAGGGCCCGAACATAGTAGAGAACCCGCAGGATCTCAATGTAGAGCCAGACCAGAGAAACAATCAGGCCAAAGGCAATCCGCCAGGATTCCCGCTCAGGCTGACCCATGCGAACAGCTTCACTGGCCTGAGTGAAGTCAAGGAGCAGGGAGTAGGTTGCCAGCAGAACGGCAAAGAGGCCAATAATCAGGCCCAGGGGAATACCCATAACCTCAACACCGCGGGCGTTGAAGTTAAAGAAGATGGAGGCTACAAAGTTAATGAGGCAGAAGACGGCGTAGGAAATCATGGCGATCATGAAGAAGCGGGTCAGCTTGGGAGTTGCCCGCACCTTGCCTGATGAGTAGAGGCCCAAGATAGTGCCAAAGACAATCAGGGTTGCCAGAACAGCCTGAACCACGATGCCCGGGTATGAGGCCTCAAAGATAGAAGAAATGCCACCAAGGAGCAGGCCTTCCATGACCGAGTAGGCCATCACTAGGGCCGGTGATACCTTCTTCTTGACGGAGTTGACGATACCAAGAACCAGACCGCCTAGAGCACCAACCAGGGCCAGGGCAGGTAGGTTCCAGGAGACCAGGGCAGCTAGAAGAACCAGACCCAGGTTCAGGCCGGTCTTCATGATGATGTCATTGATGGTAAGCCGGTTGGTCTGAACCGGCCCGGCAGTGCCGGCCCTGTACATGTCATTGAGCTGATCAGCTGAAAGCTGCTGGTTCTCATAACCGTAGGGAGCCTGCTGGCTGTAGTTACCCTGCTGGTAACCGCCGTAGGGGTTCTGGGTCTGCTGACCGTAGCCTGCCTGACCGTAGGGGTTCTGGGCCTGCTGACCGTAGCCAGCCTGACCGTAGGGGTTAGCGGTGCCAGCGCCAGCTGCACCAAACTGGCCAAAGCGGGGGTCCCCGCTGGGCTTAGTCATGCTGCTAAGAAGTGGATTGCCTGCCACGGCTTCTAATCTCCTAGAGGTGAGTCGTTGAAAAGGTCTTGTGCTCTACCCTAACGGAAGACAGGCAGCTTGTCTTCCTATTTTTCTTAGGGCGTGAGCAGCTGCGGTTTAGGCGGTCAGTTCAGCTTCAAGGAAGTTCAGAACGGCCCCGTCCTTGTTCGAGCCAATGGTCAGATCGCTCACCGGGGCAAGAGCCGGGTCAGAGTGCTCCATGGCAATAGCTCGCCCTGCGTAGCTAAACATTTCAAGGTCATTGCCAGAGTCACCAAAGGCTGTAGTCTGCTCAGCCTCTAACCCCAGGTGATCAGCCAGCCAGGCCAGGCCGTGGCCCTTATGGTTGCCCTCAATAATCAGGTCGATAGCGCCAAAGCCGCTGGAGGTAGCTGCAACCCCTGCCGGTAGGGCAGCCTGAAGTTTCTCAATGGTCTGGTAGATACCTTCAGCAGGGTCAGCGTTCAGGGCAATCTTCACCACGGTCTCGCTTATAGTGCTCGGATCATCAATGGCTTGCGCATTAGGGTAGAAAGGACGGATAGCCGTGATGGGGTCCTGCGGGTCCCAGCCGGGCAGATCAACGCCAATCTTAGTCACCTGCTCATAGACCCTGCCAGCGATAGCTGCCAGGCGGTCACTGGGCACAAAGGAGTGCTGGCGGCAAGAGAGAATAATGCCCAGGGCTGGGAAGCCTTCTAGGGCCGTCAGGCAGTCTTGAACCAGTTCAGGGCTAAAACCCCAGAGGGCTAAATCAGTGCCCTGGTTATGAATAATGGCACCGTTCTCTGCAATATAGTAGAGGTTCTTATGCTGCTCATGCCCGGCCAGGTACTGCTCAATCTTCGGCATTTGGTTACCCGTTGCTACCGCCAGGTAGGAGCCCTGCTCAGCAAGTAGGGAAAGAACCCGATCAAACTGCTCATGATTGTAGGTTTTGTGGTCGGTGAGCAGGGTTCCATCAAGGTCAACAGCATAGAGGTGAGGTGTCTTCATAGCTTCTACTCTATCGAAAACCTGTGGGATCACAGCTACTGCCGCCCAGCTTGGCTACAAAACCCCTTAGGGACTCAAAGCTAACGTGGAAAAACTCGCAAAGGCCCTCAGAGAACAGTCCGGAGATACTGAAGCTTATTCATAAGGAGTTCCGCAGGCTCACGCTCGCTGTGAACCTGCTTCACCTACCCTTATGAATAAGCCTCATATTCAATATCTTCCCGACTGGGCAGCAATAACAGACGCCAGGAGAAAAGCAAACGGTATAGCAAAGACCGCCAATACTGCGCTTACAATAGCCATCTTTCTATTTTCTCCAAAGGCAAACAGGAAGAAGGATAGGGCAAAAAGAAAAGTAAGAGAGACTACCGTGATAAAAGTCTGAAAAGGAGTTTCGGTTCCCGTCAACAAAAGATATATGTACCAAACAACAGTGGGGGCCAAAACTAGAAACCCCATGCACGAAAGAATCTTTTCTCTATTTTTCACTGTTCATGCTCCATCTCAGACTTAAGGATTCATATCTTATGCAAAGGGGTTACATACAGGATGCATGGAAGCTTATTCATAAGGGGTTCCGCAGGCTCACGCCTTCGCAAACTCAGGTGATTCCGCTCACTCTTGAGTGCTGACGCACCCGCTTCGCTTCATCTACCGACTCTCTCGCCTGGTTCACTAGCTGGCTCGCAAGCTCGCCAGATTCACGCCCCGCCTTGCGGCGGATTCCGCACCCTCTTGTGTGCTACATCTTCGCTCGCCAGATGATTCACAACAGTTTCTTTTTTGCCTGCGGGCGGAAACTGTTGTTCATCCCGGTCACTTCATCCGGGCCAGCAACTTCGCTGCGAACCTGCTTCACATACCCTTATGAATTACCATCGATTATTAAAAATGAATTACATGACAGATTCCACTGCCGCGTCAACTATGTTTCCGCTGGTTTCCATTTGACAGCAACACTTTGAGCATCATCGACCCTGAGTAAATATTATTTGAAAAAATGATTTAGATTATATTTGTGAAATATTTTATATTATCGCAAGATCTCCTGCTCTGTCAATGGGAAACTCTATTTATTTATAATTTATGTTGATGGCGGCAAAGATGCCAAATATTTTGCCCAATCTTTCTGGCAGGGCATACCCATTAGATGAATATTTTTCATAGTAAAAATAGTGGCTATTAATATAAGTATGAAACACCAGATTAGAACCAATGGTCGAGAAACATAGTACAATATAAATCCAACAAAAATTGGAGATAAAGAAGAACTTCCAAGGTTAATCAACGAAGCTGCGCTATTAACGCGCCCAATAATGTCATCAGGGACAAGTAAGATTAAGTAACTCATTAGAATAACATTGATAGAGGGGACTAAAAAGAATATCAAAAAGGCACTTATGATATGCGCATAGTAGCTCTCTGTTAGAGAGTTTAAAATGATTTGAATTAATATTAAAAGAAATGAAGATGAGATAATTATTTTTGGTCGGAATCGATTAATAAAATAATTAGATGCAAGTGACCCAATAAGCATGCCAGCACCCAAAGAGGCTGAGAAAAGTCCGATTTTCTGATAGTTTTCACCTTGCATCTGCATTGAGTATATATTTGTGATCATAAATGCTGATATTGAAAAACTTACAATAACAGAGCCAATAAGAGTAGTAGATACACCCTTGGTGGTAAAAATCCATCTGAAACCGATGAGAATATTATTCCAACTTGAAATTGAAGTTTCGGGGTTTGGTTGAAGGAACTTATTAAATGTTTTTTTCCGTAAAAGTATATTACTTAATAATGAAATTATTTCTAAAATAAAAAGAGTTGAATAAACAAAAATAGTGCCAAAACTTACTAGTAACCCCCCTAATGGACCACCTGTTAAGGAGACAGAGGCATCCCTGGTCTGGTTAGTAGATAGAGCAGTTCCCAGCCTTTCTTCTGGTACAATATCCACTAGGGCAGCAGTGGAAGAAGAAGATGAATATCCACTACGTGCACCCATAAAAATATTTGCTATTAATAAGATAGCAAAAGATATCTCAAAAAATAACTCAAAGAAAAATAAAGATCCAGTAACAAGAAGACCCGCAATAGATGAATAGACTAAAATTTTTATTCTGTTCCATTTATCTGCGTGAATCCCCCCTATGAAATCAAAAATTCCTTCTGCTAGTACTCCTGCTGCAGCTATGAAACCAGCATAAATCGGGTTACCTGTAAGGTTCAGACAAATTAGAGGAATAATAAAGTTTCGTAGTGCTCCTAAAAGTTGTGCTGAAGTATCAGCACAGAGCCACGAAAGGTACCCTTGAACCTTTAATAATTTTTTCTCACTCATTATCTTTATTTAACCCTTAAACCGCTGAGCATAGCTATATGGTCAAGACGTTTCTGAGGCGCATACTTATATGAAGGACAGGGAGAAACGTTATTATGCCATTGCTTTGGGCAGCTTCCTCCGCAAACCGGAAAAAAACTACATTTGTTACAGGGAAAATTACCCTGTTCAATGTCAATAAGCCAGTCATCAAATTGATGTTTTGGCCTTAGCGTTGGTATTCCTAAGCTAATCAGATTTGTAAGAGAATCATTCTTTTCATGCTCAACTACTAATGGATATTCTGTGCAAGAAAATATGTTTCCGGTGGCACTAACCACTTCAGAATTTCTGGTAACAGCTGAACAAAGAACACCCATGGGGCGATCGGGGAATACATTGTAAAAAAAACCGTATTTATTGAGATCATTAAATATATCGAGTTCAATGTTAGAAAATTCTTCTTGTGAAAGTTCAATAGATGAAATATCATTACTCCAACTATAAATTGGTGCAATATTGAATTCGAAGCGTGGTGAAACCAAATCTTTGTCATATAGATATTTAACAAGATTTTTTATATCGCGGTAATTTCTATTGTCTAGATTTACCCGAATAATTACAACGGGCTCAACAGTAAAACGCCCGTTTTTAAATATCCTGAGGGAATCTATGATTTTATCAAAAGACCCACCTGGTTTTTTTGATGGCCTATGACTATCATGAGTTTCTTTTGTTCCATCAATTGTAATATCAAATCGTGTAATATTACAATCATTTATAAGTGAATATATTTTATCTTCCGTCAATAAAGATCCATTAGTTACAATATGGGCTGAATAATTGCAGGTACCTTCAGCTTCGCTTATAAATTCTTTGCTCAAATCAAGTATTGCTTTATAAGCTACGAGAGGCTCGCCTCCAAACCATCCAATTGATACAGTATTGACTGATTCAGTATTTATAGCCTCAAGAACTCTGCGTCTAACGATCTCTCTATGGTTTTTTGAAAGAGGCGATCTAAAATGACTTTGGCCGCAATAGTCACAGCCAAGGTTACACCATTGTGTTGGAAGTAGAATAAATGATCTAAATGTGGGGTCTTCTGCGTTTAAACGTTGAAATTCTATAGCGGCATATAATTCTTCATCGTAGTTTTTATCAGTTAAAAACTTATTTTTTATGAGATAATTTTCTATATCATTAGGAATTTCTTTTAAATTCCCGCTAAGGATTTCTTCATGGTGGCTAGTTTTAATGGCGATGGATTTTGCACTCAGGGTATTATAGTATATTTTGTAATTCTCATCTTCGCCGCCTCTTGTATATGAATTATTAGATATAATATTGTATCTACTTAATTTCATTTTATTTGGCCAATCTTAAAGGGGATGGGGGTGGAAAACCACCCCCATCTTGAAACCTAAAATTTAGTTTTCTTCGGAATCAATCATGGTTTTTACAATAATGCAGAGACCGTTGCCTCGTCGGCCGTGTTCCTGCTGGTTTCCGTTTGACAGAGATACCTCGAGCATCTTTACTCCTTAGCAATTCCAGAGGCTATTGTGCCCCAAGTCATATTTATGACTTGGGTAGAGCATAGCATGATTGATGCCAATCTGGTTCTTTATGCTATCCGACACGCCGTGAGGGTTATTCATAAGGGGTACCCCACAGCCCAAAAGAGCAACCCATGAACAACTGGAAACACCCGCCCATACAAGCCCAACGGACACCTGAAGCCTGTATGCAGAACCTGCCAGGTGCAACACCAGCGCGATGACCCGCTCTACCACCGACCGTAGCTGATTGAGCACCCGATTATTTTCTTTCTGCTCCTTAGTTAGCCTCACCCCAGGCTTGCGCTTTGTCGGTATGGCCAGTCCCAAACCTACCTAGCCCTTATCAGCCAAAGTCGAAGAATCAAGAAACTGATCTAGCCCGTGGGCTCTGAAGGGATAAGCATCATCTCTAGCTCCAGGTAACGGTTCTGTGATAGCTAAGAGCCTGCCATCGAGGGTGCAGATCACCTGATGGTTAAATCCTGCTCTTTTATACTGACCAGAGAAATTGTTTTTCCCTTGTGAGCGCCAGTTCCAGGTAGGGACAAGGGTTCGGTCAATCAGAAGAGAGCCAGGTGTTTTCAGGCTCTCTTCTCAGCTAGGGGACTAGTGGAGTGAGAGCTTTTTCTAGGGCCTGGGTCAGGGTGAGCCTGCTGGTTTTTGGTGTGGTTTGGTCTGGTTTAATCTGGTTTGGTCCAGGTGAGGTGGCTGGTGAGGGCTGTGATGAGTGTGGCGAATTGCGTAGCTGTTAGCCCGGTTGCACGCTGGTGTGGCAACAGTCTTTCCTGGTATGGTTTGAGAATATTTCTGGCGATTTATCCTCAAGATTGCCTGCAGGGTGGGGCCGTTGACTAGTTGGTGGGGGTTGGGGTGTGGACCCCTTATGAATAAGCCTCATCATCGGTCAATTCAAGAACTTCGGAGCCATCGTCAATCTGGCTTTTCTTTTTGGAAGATACCCTGATTCGTCCATCCAGCCCCTCAGAGATAGTTTCATCTTCTAAAAGACCTTGTTCCTGAGCTTCGGCTACGCCACGGACGACTGTGGCATGGTGAATACCCATAACCGCGCTGATAGCTCGGGTAGACATGCCTGCTGTGGTGTACTAGGCGATAGCTGCCACCCGTTCTTCTTTGGGTGGGTTCAGTTTTCTAGGCCCGTTAATTCGTAGGTAACGTATGTGCATTCCAGCTTTTGTAGCCCCATGCTATCCAGACCTTCTTTTCGTAGGCTTCAATCACCATTCGAGCATGCTAGGAATCACTCTAGGAGAGCTTCTTGGAGAAGGAATTATTAACGCAAAAAATTCCCCTAGTCTCACTAGGTGGAGGAGATAAGAAAAACGCCCCGTTCGGTTTCAAACTAAACGGAGCGTCCTATCAAGTGGTGCCCCCACTGGGACTCGAACCCAGAACACAAGGATTTTAAGTCCTCTGCCTCTGCCAATTGGGCTATGGGGGCCAGCCTGGGCGCCCGCCGGGTGAAGCCCGGCGAGCGCTCTTGCTTATACATTTATACCAGAAAAGTTCCTAGAGCTTTGCCTTGGCCTTATCGGGTGCAGTCCCAGTTGCCTGCTGGAAGGCCAGGCGGGGTGAACGCTGGTGGCGCACAGAAGAGGTGTCCCGGCCAAAGATCTGGTTCAGGGCCCAGGTGGTCATAACCCGGGCAGTGCGCTCAGTGGTGGGGATAGCAGTGCCGTGGTAGCCGCGGTGCATCAGCCAGGCCAGGGGGCCGCCAATGGTCTTGCCCTTGAAGTTAGCAACGCCCTTCCAGAGGCCCAGGCCAGCTACAACACCAATGGTCTCGTGGTAGTAGTCGGTCAGAGCTTCGCCCCGGCGCTTGGCCAGGATGTTCTCAGCCAGCTTCAGGGCCTGGCGGGAGGCGTGCTGGGCATTAGGAACGCAGAAGCCGCCAACGCCGCCACCGGAAAGGTCGGGAACAGCAGCGTTATCGCCAGCAGCCCAGGCGTCTTCGATAACGCCTTCATCACCGGCAACCCGCAGGTCAGCCTGAACGCGAACACGGCCGCGCTCGTCAATGGGGAAGTCGGTCTCCTTGAGCATGGGGGAGGCAGCAACACCGGCAGTCCAGATCAGGGTGTCGGTATCCAGCTCACCGGCAGGTGACTTATCGCCCATGTTGATCAGCTGCAGGTGGCCACCGGTTGCATCTGAAAGGGAGGTGTTGAGCAGAACCTCAATACCGCGAGCGCGTAGCTCTGCAACGACCTTCTCGGCCCGGTCAGCAGGAACTTCAGGCATGATGCGGGGGGCTGCCTCAACCATAACGAAGCGCAGGTCTGAGACCCGCAGGCGGTCGTTGCGACGAACAGCGGCGCGGGCCATGTCTTCAAGTTCAGAGATGGTTTCAACACCGGCAAAGCCGCCACCAACAATGACGAAGGTTAGGGCCCGGCGGCGCTCTTCTTCGTCCTGGGCGATGGAGGCTACTTCGATCCGCTCTAGAACCCAGTTGCGAACAGAAACTGCTTCTTCAACGGTCTTCATGCCAATGGCAACATCTGCCAGGCCGGGGATGGGGAAGGCGCGGGTCACGGCGCCAGCGCCTAGGACGATTTCGTCGTAGGTCAGTTCGAAGGTTTCACCGGCGTTGATGGGCTCAACGGTGGCGGTCTTCTGGGCATGGTTGATAGCGATGACTCGGCCACCGATGATTTCGGTATCACGCAGGTGCTGGCGCAGGGGAACGGTCGCGTTGCGGCCTTCCATGGAGCCAGCGGCAACCTCGGGTAGGAAGGGCTGGTAGGTCATGTAGGGGTTGGGGTCAACAACGGTCACTACGCCGCCGGTTTCCTTGATGACCTTCTGAATCTTCTTAGCTACGGTGAAGCCAACGTAGCCGCCACCGACGATGAGGATGCGGGGGCGGTCTTGCGCGATTTTGTTAAATGCCATGCGGGATTTTCTTCCTCTAGGGTTAGGCCCGGGGTTCGGGTAAAAAGTCGTCAAGCTAATCTTGCCACTTTAAGGGCCCTTAAGCATAGTTTTTCGCTCTAAGAACTCAGCCTCTAGGTTTTTGTGGGCGTTTTGGTGGGCCTGAGTTTCTGCTGACAAGGTCCCCGAGCTGGCGGATGCTTCCGAAGGTAATAATGGCCACCCAGAGGGCGAAGGCTAGCAGGATCAGCAGGGGCAGGGTTCCGCTGCTTTCAACCGGTCGGCGGGGGGTTGGGGCTGTGGGAGCGGCCAGGGTCTCCCCCTCCTGGTGGACCGGTTCTTGGCTCAGGCTGGGGCTGGGACTGGGGGTGCTTTTCCGGTGAACTGAGATCCAGTCTTTCATGGACCCTAGGGGGTTGCTCTGGGTTTCATCTGGGGTGTTTTCGGCCAGGGCAGCGGCAGGGTTAAGGATTCCATAGCCGTAGTGGGCATCGCGCCCCTCTTCACCGGCATCGTCAGCTGAAGTGATGATTCGCTCAATAACCTGGTTGCTGGTCAGCTGGGGGTATTTTTCCATGATAAGGGCAGCTGTTCCGGCCACCAGGGGCGCTGCTGCTGAGGTGCCTGACCAGGTGGCGTACTTGTTAGAGGGGATGGCCCCAATCATGGCCTCACTGGGGGCTAGGACGGCCAGGGAGATACCTTGGGAGGAGGAGCTGAGGGACTCTTGGCCCTCTTGGTCCACCCCGCCTACGGTCAGAACTCCTGGCATGGTGGCTGGGGCCCCTACCTGGGTGAGGCCAGCGCCCCGGTTGCCTGCTGAGGCAACGATCAGAACTCCCTTTTCTTCAGCGTAGGCGAAGGCTGAGTCCCAGGACTGGGGCCAGCTGGTGGTCTTAGAGCCAACGGAGAGGTTGATGATGTCGGCTCCCTGATCTACTGCGTAGCGGACAGCATCAGGTAGCTGCTCGTCGATGGAGCGGCTATTGGCGCTGCTGACCCCAAGTTCTAGGGAGATGGGCAGGATTTTGGCCTCAGGTGCTACCCCCATTATCCCTGCTGGCTGACCGGGCTGGCCCGGGTTGCTGGGAGTGGTTCCGTCTGCGTGGCCGTGGCCAGCTATGACGGAGGCTACAAGGGTGCCGTGTTCGGGTTCTACCCCTAGGCCCTTCCAGCCCTTATTCGCTGTGCTGGCCTTGGAAGCGTCGTAGCCGCTGAGCACGTTCGCCGCTAGGTCCTGGTGGTTCCCGTCTACCCCGGTGTCGATGACAGCTACAGTAATCCCCTTTCCGGTGGCCTCTTTCCAGAGGTTGATAAAGCCGTACTGGGTGAGCCAGTACTGGCGGGCCCGGATTGAGTCTCCAGCTGGGGGGCTGGCGCTAGCTGAGGGACTGGGGCTTGCTGAGGGGCTGGCGCTATTCCTTGCCAGGGAGCTCGCTGAGGGGCTAACCCTGGGGCTAGCTGTGCTAGTTGCCGCTGGGCTGGGGCTAGCGGAGGGGCTGACTGCCCCTGCCGGGTAGCTGAAAAGGAGAAGCAGGCAGCTGAGGATAGGTAGTAGCAGGAAGCGGAAGGAGGGGGGCATTGGCCTTAGGCGAGACCTGCCCGCTGGGCTACTGAAAGGGCCAGGCCGTCAAGGATGTCCTTTTCAGAGGTGATGGCGCTTTGGATTCGCCCGCCGCTTGCCTTACTGACCTGCTCTAGAATCCGAGCCCAAACCAGGGAGCCTGCGGGAATCACGTCAGCCCGGCCCGGGTGCATGTAGGGCAGGGTTAGCCGCTGGGCCCGGGTCATGCCCACAAAGTCAGCTGCGGCCCGGGAAATCTGCTTCAGGCTAATCTCAGACTGGTCAATGCGGGCCGGGTCGTAGGCATCAAGGTTCAGGGCGTGGGCGGCAACGGTGGTGATGGTGCCAGCAACGCCTACTAGCCTGGTTGCTGCCGAGAAGTCAACAGTAGCCCCGGCCCTGGCGAGGGCCTGATCGGCATCTGCAATGACCCTGGCAATCTGGGTTACGCTGGCCGGGTCAGAGCTAATGTGCCGCTCGGTCATGCGCACGCAGCCAATATCAACTGACCTAGCTGCCCTAACGCCCTCTTCGTTGCCTAGAACGAACTCGGTTGAGCCACCACCTAGGTCAACGACCAGGGTCATGTCCTGGCTGTTGCCTACAGAGGAGAGGGCCCCGGCGAAGGAAAGTTCAGCCTCTTCAGCGCCACTGATGACCTCTGGTTCAACGCCCAGGATCTGCTGGATCCCGCGGGTGAAGATGGCCCGGTTTCCGGCGTCCCGGGTGGCGCTGGTTGCAGCGAAACGTACCTGATCTACCTGGTAGCGCTCTAGTAGTTCAGCGTAGCCCCTAGCTGCCTCAAAGGTCCGGTCCAGGGATTCTTTGGCCAGCCAGCCGGTTGCGTCGACCCCCTTACCCAGGCGGACGATTTTCATCTGCCGCTCCAGATCGGTCAGCTCTAGGCCCTTCGGGCCTTCCTCTACTTCTGCAATCAGTAGGCGGATTGAGTTTGTTCCGCAGTCAATGGCTCCAACGCGCATGATCATCCTTCTTAGCTAGGTGTGGTCAAGGGCTCCTTTAGGCCCTCTTAGTCGTCCTGACCCCAGGCTGGGTCGCAGTGGCAGCTGTCGGGGGTCCACCAGGGGGCAATGAGGTCTAGGGTCTGATCCCCGTAAGGGTTAGTGCCCCGACCTACTGCCAGGGTGTGGCCCAGCAGGGCGTGAAGGCACTTAACTCGGGTGGGCATACCCCCGGCAGAAACACCGGCGATTTCTTCTACCTGCCCTATTCCAGCCTTCTGGCCGATCCGCTGACGGTGGGCCAGGTAGTTTTCGTGGGCCTGCTGGTAGGCTTCGGCCTTCTGGGGGTCTTCGCCTAGTTCATCGGTCATCTCGTACATCAGGCCTTCAGCTTCTAGGCGGGAGGCCGCTGCGGTAAGAACCGGGTGGGAGAGGTAGAAGGTGGTGGGGAAGGGTGAGCCGTTTGAGAGGCGGGGGGCGGTAGCTGCCACCAGGGGGTTGGAGCAGATACAGCGGGCTGGGATTTCAAGGACGTCCCTTACGGGCCTGCCCAGCTGGGCGGAAAGGACCTTGAGGTCCTGCTCGGTGGGCTCTAGGGTCTGGGCGCTAACGCCAAAACCTGCTGGCTGGTAGGTGGTCATAGTGTCCTTTGCTGGTGCGGGGCCTTCTGGCCTCTAAGTTTAGTGCCTCTACTAGGCGAGCGGTAGGAGGGGTGGGGCTTAGGGGCTGCTAGCTAGGCTGGCCTGAGGGCTGGGGGTGGCCTCAGAAGCGGGGCTACTTTCAGAACTTGAGCTAGCTGCCGGGCTTGAGCTAGCTGCCGGACTTGAGCTAGCTGCCGGGCTTCGGCTGGCTTCTGGTTCCTGGGCCGCGAGCTGAACTGAACCCCAGAGCTTTGCTGTCCAGGAGTCCTGGGGGGCTGTCTTAGCTGCGGCGCTGGTGTCATCTACTAGGTCGCTGCTGGCATCTAGGCCTACTACTAGGTAGGGGGTAACTCCGGGTTCAACATAGAAGAGGCGGCTTTTGGCCTGCTGTTTGACGTAGTTATCGTCCTTCCACCAGCTGACCTGGGCCTTGAGTTCCTCCTGCTCAGCCTGCAGGCTGGCGATATTGGCCTTAGCCTGGTTAATTTCTTCCTGCTGTTTGAGGAAGGAGGTCAAAGGGCTGTAAATCGAGAGGGCAATAATGCCGATAATCAGCAGGTAGGTTAAGAAGCGGCCCGAAAAAACATGGGCTGCTACCGGCCTGGGGCCAGCCTGCTCCGCTTCTTCCTTCGGGGCCTTCTGCCGGGAGCTAGGGAGCCCGAAACCAAAAAAGGCCGCCAGGGGGTTGCTTTTCTTCCCAGCTTTATCTGCCATCAGTTCTTATCCTGCCCTCTTGATCATAGATTCTTCTATTTTACCGCCTGAGCTGGAGCTTAGCTGAACAAGGACCGGCCCCGAGGGGACCCTCAGCTCGATTGGCCCCTAGAAGGAAAGGGCCGCTAGCTGCCTTCAGCAACTAGCGGCCCTTCTCTGATCAGGCTACTGGAGCCTTAGTCTAGTTTTCTAGACTACTTTGCGAAGCGGGGGAAAGCACCCTTGCCTGCGTAGACAGCCTGCTCGCCAAGTTCCTCTTCGATGCGCAGCAGCTGGTTGTACTTAGCAACGCGCTCGGAGCGGGCAGGAGCACCGGTCTTGATCTGGCCGGCGTTGGTTGCAACAGCTAGGTCAGCGATGGTGACGTCTTCGGTCTCACCGGAGCGGTGGGAAACCATGCAACGGTACTCAGAGCGCTGAGCCAGGCTCATAGCGTCGAAGGTTTCGGTCAGTGAGCCAATCTGGTTGACCTTAACCAGCAGGGCGTTAGCGGCACCGCCGGCAATGCCCTGGGCCAGACGCTCGGGGTTGGTGACGAAGAGGTCGTCGCCAACGATCTGAACCTTGTCGCCAATTTCGGCGGTCAGGGTCTTGTAGCCCTCCCAGTCGTTCTCGTCTAGGGGGTCCTCGATGGAAACGAGGGGGTACTTGGCAACCAGATCAGCGTAGTAGGCTGACATTTCAGCTGCTGACTTCTTCTGGCCTTCGAACTCGTAGGCGCCGTCCTTGTAGAACTCAGAAGAGGCAACGTCCAGGGCCAGGGCGATCTCTTCACCGGGCTTGTAGCCAGCCTTCTCGATTGCTTCAATGATCAGGTCAAGAGCTGCAGCGTTGGAGTCTAGGTTGGGGGCGAAGCCACCCTCATCGCCCAGACCGGTGGACAGGGCGCGGTCGTGCAGAACGCTCTTGAGGGCGTGGTAGACCTCAACGCCTGCCTGCAGGGCAGCGGAGAAGCTGTCGAAGCCGATGGGGGCAATCATGAATTCCTGGATATCAACGTTGGAGTCAGCGTGTGAGCCACCGTTGAGGATGTTCATCATAGGAACGGGCAGGACGTGAGCGTTGGGGCCACCCAGGTACTTGTAGAGAGGCAGGTCAGCTGACTCGGCAGCGGCCTTGGCAACAGCCATGGAGACACCCAGGATTGCGTTTGCGCCCAGCTTGCCCTTGTTGTTGGTTCCATCCAGAGCGATCATGGCTGCGTCAACTGCCCGCTGGTCGGTTGCGTCGATGCCGATTACTTCTTCAGCGATTTCATCGATAACAGCTGAAACGGCACCCAGGACGCCCTTACCTAGGTAAACAGCCTTGTCGCCATCGCGACGCTCAACTGCCTCCCATTCACCGGTGGATGCACCTGAGGGAACTGCTGCACGGCCAAAGGCGCCGTCTTCGAGCAGAACCTCTACCTCAACAGTGGGGTTGCCGCGGGAGTCAAGAATCTGACGAGCGTGAACTGCGGTAATCAAAGCCATGAAAATACTCCTTGAAGGATGAGAAATGAAAATGGCTATATAGCGCTACAGCCGGTTGCTGAACGGGCCCGGCGGCCCGCGCGCTTTTATGCCCCCAGTCTACCAAAAAACCCACATAAGCACACAGGAATTCAATATTTCCAAAGGGTTTCTTTAGGAGTGCTGAGGTTTTGTAGGGTTCAGGCCAACGGGTCACAACTACCTTATGCCAGCAAGGGCAGA
>JAXDRN010000010.1:0-25562 GCA_034090985.1 Rothia sp. (in: high G+C Gram-positive bacteria)
GGCTGGTGTCTATTGTCGCCAGTGCTGGTGAGGCTATTTCAATGCCCTCTTCTTCTTTCATGCAGGCGCTCCAAGCCTGATCTAGCTCCTGGCTTCTTGAGTCGTGGATGACCGCATTAACATAGGGCAGGGTAAGGTTCATAATGCCGCTTTCAAAGAAAACCCCGCTTTCAGCTGAGCCAAAGACCCTAGTATAGGATTCAGCTAGGCAACCGTTAGAAGCGATACTGCCGGGGACCCCTTCAACACTGATACTGCCCTGGCTGGGGTCCCCCATGTAGATCAGCATTGCTTCCTCAGTCAGTAGGGGCAAGCTCTGAGTCTGGGAGTAGTTGTGGCTTGAATATCCTTCAGCTTGAGCTTGGGCTAGACTCAGGGGGCTTGGATCTAATTGGCTTCGCACATCGTAGGGAATTCTGGTTGATGAGCCTGGCCAGGCTTGGCCCTTATTGGTCATACATTGGGCTAGGGCTGCTTCCAGCGCCTGCTGGGCAGTGGGACTTAGGGTGAAGAGAGTATTTACTTTTTCGATAGCCTGAGAATCGACCTGATCAGCAGCTTTAATCTGCACCTCTTGGGTTTCTTCTTGAGACGATCCTTGCGCACTGCAGGCTGTGAGGGAAAGCAGAAGGAGAGATGCTAAAGGCAGGTACCTTTTGAGATACCCCCCCGGTGAATTTACGTGAATACATGAGCCTTCTACCTTCCTTTCAAACAAGATGAGGCACCATTACCTCATGAAGGTCAGAATAACATCTATCGCCCGTCACCTGTCAATATTCTCTACCCAATCAACCAGGAGGGTAAAACTGAAGTCCTAGGCCTGCCCACCCCTAGTTCACAGAGAAGGAGCCCGCCCTCCCCTAGGGGGAGGACGGGCTCCTTCTGAAAAGAACTGGGCCGGGCCTTTACATCTTTGAGACCTGAGAGAAGTTCAGGGTGACGGGGGTTTCCCGCTCAAAGACAGAAATCAGCACAACCATAGATGAGGCTGCGGCGTTGATTTCAGAGATGGTTGCAGGCATACCTTCAAAGGGGCCTTCCTTCACGGTAACGGCCTCGCCTACCTCGTAGCCGGTCTCAAGGGCAGGAGCAGCCTTAGGAGCAGCCCCGGCCTCTGCCTGCTCAGCCTCAAAGACAGGAGCTAGCATGTCAACAACCTCATCCAGGCGCAGGGGAACCGGGTTGTAGGCGTCCTGCCCCACGAAGCCGGTCACGCCGGGAGTATGGCGCACAACACCCCAGCTTTCGTCGGTTAGGTTCATACGCACCAGGGCGTAACCGGGCACGCGCACCCGGCGAACCAGCTTCTTGCTGGTGTTCTTAACTTCCATAACCTCTTCCATGGGCACCTGAACCTCAAAGATGTCTTCTTCAGCGTTCAGGGTCTGCACCCGTGATTCAAGGTTGGTCTTGACCTTGTTTTCGTAGCCGGCGTAGGTGTGAACAACAAACCACTCCCCCTCTTGACGGCGGAGTTTGGCCTTGAATTCTTCAAGGGGGTCACGGGCAGGTTCGTCAGCTACAGCTGGCTGTTCGCTAGCCTCTTGAGCTTCTTCAGCCTCAAGGACCAGTTCAGCAGTTTCTTCAGTTTCCTCTGCTGCGAGCTGCTCAGCTCCTAGTGTCTCTTCTACTTCTTGCTGGGCTTCCTGCTCAGACACGCTCTCCTGCTTTCGTCAGTGGGATTGGGGCACCGGAAGGGGCCATATATTCACTAGATATTCTACGCTAGACTACCGACAGGTAGCCGATCAGCCTAGCTCTTAGCTGACACCGTTGCCAAAGATCCAGAAGGCACCCAGGCCAAAAACATAGTCCAGCCCAGAGATGAGCAGGAGCATGAAGACAACAAAGATCAGAACAATGATGACGTACTGAACCAGTTCTTTACGGGTGGGGGTAGTAACTTTCTTAAGCTCTGCAATGACTTCACGCAGAAACTGGAAGATGCGGCCGAAGAAACCGAGTTTCTTTTCATTATCCGCCGGGCTAGGTGTGGCGGTCCGAGCGGCGATTGATTTAGCCATAAGAGGGCCCGCCCCTTTCTAGACTTATCATGAACACATTAACTTTGGTTCGATTGACAAAAAACCTGTGAGGCTTATGAGCAGGGCGGACAGGACTCGAACCTGCAACCTGCGGTTTTGGAGACCGCTGCTCTACCAATTGAGCCACCGCCCTTTGAAGACATGTCTTCGCTGGATGCCTCTGCCCCCTGGGGGTGAAGGCTGCTGTTCGGTTGCGAACAACGGTATCTACTCTAAAGCATATTTTTTACTGGAGCAAATTAGGCGCGGTCACTGGGAGGAGCAGAAGGCTGGCCCTATGCTTAAAGATAGGGGCTAGCTCAGTAGCTTATCCCCTTGTGTCACCAGCCATCTAACAGTCCTCCCTGAGGACGAAAGCGAGATTCCTCTCATGTCTGCCCGCGTATCCCGTCGTATTGGCACCATTGCCCCCTCGGCTACCCTGATTGTTGATGCAAAAGCTAAGGCCCTGAAGGCTGAAGGCCGGCCGGTGATTGGCTTTGGCGCCGGTGAGCCTGACTTTCCCACCCCTGACTATATTGTTGAAGCAGCCCGCAAGGCCCTAGAGAACCCGGCCAATTTCCGCTACACCCAGGCTGCTGGCCTTCCTGCCCTCAAGCAGGCCATTGCTGAAAAGACCAAGCGGGATTCAGGCATTGAGGTTGATCCTGCCCAGGTGATTGTGACCAACGGCGGCAAGCAGGCCGTCTACCAGGCCTTTGCCACCGTCATTGATGAGGGTGATGACGTACTACTTCCTGCCCCCTACTGGACCACCTACCCTGAGGCTATCCGCCTAGCTGGCGGTAACCCCATTGAGGTTTTTGCTGGCGCTGACCTAGACTACAAGGTCACCCCCCAGATGCTAGAGGCTGCCTACACCCCAGCGACCAAGGCCCTCATCTTTGTTTCTCCCTCTAACCCCACCGGCGCGGTCTACACCCCCGAAGAAACTAAGGCCATTGGCCAGTGGGCCCTAGAGAAGGGCATCGTTGTTCTCACCGATGAAATCTACGAGCACCTAACCTACGACGGGGTTCCCTTCACCTCTATCATCAAGGCTGTGCCGGCCCTGGCTGAGAACACCGTGATTATGAATGGTGTTGCTAAGACCTACGCTATGACCGGCTGGCGGGTTGGCTGGATGATCGCCCCTGCTGACATCACCAAGGCAGCAACTAATCTTCAGTCCCACATGACCTCGAACGTGAATAATATTGCCCAGCTGGCAGCCCTTGAGGCAGTTTCAGGTTCCCTAGAGGCTGTCAATGAGATGCACAAGGCCTTTGACCGCCGCCGCAAGGCCATTGTTGAAGGCCTGAACGCTATTGAGGGTGTTCACTGCCCCACCCCTAAGGGTGCCTTCTACGCCTACGCTGATGTAACTGGCCTGCTGGGTAAGACTATTGCCGGCAAGACCCCCCAAACATCAGCTGAGCTGGCTGAGCTGATCCTAGAAGAGGCTGAGGTGGCTGTGGTTCCCGGTGAGGCCTTCGGCCCCTCTGGCTACCTGCGTCTTTCCTACGCCCTGGGTGATGAGGACCTAGCTGAAGGTATCGCCCGGATTCAGAAGCTGCTGGCTACCGCCCAGTAGTTAGCCTAGGCACCTCCAGGGCGCCCCCGAGCCGACTCACCTTCTTACCGCTTCCGGTCAGTCGGCTTTCGGGGGCGTCCTTTCTGTTGATCTGGTCGCTCAGAGTGCCCCCTGCTCCCCTAAAGTCTTCTATGACTCTTACTCAGCGACCCAAAACATACAGCGCAAGCAATCCCACAGCTACCCAAGCTAATCCCTCTTGATTACAATAGAAATCAACAAAGACCCACACTTGGGGGTGCCTAAAGGGGCAGAAACCCAACCGGGTCGCCACCATCATTCCCCACCAGGAATAGCACAAGGAGCTCCTCCATGAAGATCGGTCTACTCACCTCCGGCGGCGACTGCCCCGGCCTGAACGCTGTTATCCGCGGCGCCGTCCTCAACGGCGTCAAAACCTACGGCGATGAATTCGTTGGTTTCCGCGACGGCTGGCGGGGTGTGCTCGAAGGCGACTACATGGACCTGCCCCGCACCAAGGTTCGCGGCCTAGCCCGCACCGGTGGCACCATCTTGGGCACCTCCCGCACCAACCCCTTTGACGGCCCCAAGGGCGGCCCTGAAAATATTGAAATCATGATGGAGCGCAACGGCATTGACGCCATTGTTGCTATCGGTGGTGAGGGAACCCTAGCTGGTGCCAAGCGCCTAGCCGATGCCGGCCTGCCTGTTGTGGGCGTTCCCAAGACCATTGATAACGACCTCCAGGCAACTGACTACACCTTCGGTTTCGATACTGCCGTATCTATTGCAACCGACGCCCTTGACCGCCTGCGCACCACCGGCGAATCCCACCACCGGGCCATGGTTGCTGAGGTCATGGGCCGCCACGTTGGCTGGATTGCCCTGCACTCTGGCATGTCCGGCGGCGCCCATGCCATCCTGATCCCTGAGGTCAAGGTCTCTATGGAAGAGGTTTCAGGCTGGATCAAGGAGGTCCACGACCGGGGCCGCTCACCCCTGATCGTTGTTGCTGAAGGCTTCATCCCTGAAGGTTTTGATGATGTTATGGCCGGTAAGGGCAAGGAAAAGGACGGCCGCCCCCGCCTAGGTGGCATCGGTGACTGGGTTGCCCAGGAAATCGAGCGCATCACCGGCATTGAAACCCGCAACACCACCCTGGGCCACATCCAGCGCGGTGGGGCACCGACCGGCTTTGACCGGGTTCTCTCTACCCGCCTGGGTATTCAGGTGGTCGATATGATCCACGATAAGGAGTGGGGCAAGATGGTTGCCATGCAGGGCACCGAGGTTAAGCGAGTAGATTTCGCTGAAGCTCTCAACGGCCTAAAGACCGTTCCCCTGCACCGCTATGAAGAGGCTAAGGTCCTCTTCGGCCGCTAAGAATTCCTCAGAGAAGATCTCCTCAGAGAAAATCTTAGAAAAAAGCACCGCCTGCTCTCAGGTCGGTGCTTTTTTCTTCCCCCTTTTTCCAGCTAGGGTAGGCAACTTGTTGAGTCTGCCGAGGTCAGGCACAGGTAATTCATAGCTTCATCCACAAGAATGATTTACATGGAAAATAAATCACGCCTTCTTCTGATCAGCTCAACTGCCCTCCTCCTTGGTGGGGCGGCCTTTGTAGGCCCCTCTATCTACGCCTCCTACTCTGAAGGGCAGGCAGCAGATACCCCCAGCATCAGCCTCAGCCCCAGCTCCACAAGCTCAAGCGGGACCGCCAGCGATCAGCCAGTTCTTGCAGGCAGCTGGACCCTCTCAGAGGGCTCAGAAGCAGGCTACCGGGTAGCTGAAGTACTCAACGGGCAGGACGTGATCGTTACCGGCCGAACCACTGAAGTAACAGGTAACTTCACCGTCAGCCAGGACGGCTCAACCCTAGAATCAGCCCAGTTCACAGTAGACCTTGCTAGCGTCAGCACCGACAGCGAGCGCCGAGATAACTACTTCTCTTCAACCACCATTGATACAGCCACCTACCCCACCGCTGAACTCCTGATCAGCCAGCCGGTCAGCCTAGGGCAGGTAGAGGCTGGGGCAACCAGCAGCGTTGAGGTCCAAGGAGAGCTCACCCTTGCAGGAGTGACCCAGCCGGTCACCTTCACCGTTGATGTAGCAGGAGACGGCCAGCAGGTACAGATTGCCTCATCAATCCCCATTACCTTCGCTGACTTCGGTATTGAAGCTCCCAGCCTAGGCTTTGTAGCGGTCGAAGAGAGCGGAGCCATTGAGGTTCAGCTAAGCGCTATCCGGGCCTAGGCCAGAAAATCTCCCCTCCTGCGGCGGCCAGCTACCTGACCGGCCTCAGGATCAACAATAAGGGTCTGGGCGGCAGCATACTCACTGCTGACCGGCCTGCCCTCAGGGTCCCTATCTGACCCGTCAAGCACCCGCAGGCTAGCGGCCGGATCAACCGTCCGCTTGAGAAGAGCCAGGGCAATGGGTCCAGCCTCATAGTGCAGGGCCACTGAAGTCAGCTCACCAACCTTCTTCTGGCCATCCATCACAGCAGAACCGGCAGCAGGCAGGGTGTGCTCAGAACCATCCAGGTCTAAGAAGGTCAGGCGGCGGGGTGGGTGGCCCAGGTTGTGTACACGGGCCACGGTCTCCTGCCCCTTATAGCAGCCCTTCTGAAGGTGAACAGCGGTGCGCAGCAGGTCAAGTTCGTGGGGAATGCTCTTCTGGTCAGTATCCACCCCCACCCGGGGCCGCCAGGCCTCAATGCGCAGGGCCTCAGCTGCCCAGGAGCCAGCCAGCTCAGCGCCCTCAACCGCATCAAGTAGGCGGTGGGCAGGCACAATGATCAGGTAGCGCCGGTAGGCGGATGCCGGGTGCTGATCCTGCCCAGCTGAGGCATAGCTGTAACCGCCAGGAGCAATACCGGCAGACCAGGGATCTACCCAGACCAGGCCAGCTGCCAGGGCGCTACTGGCCCCTTCAGCCTGACGCGGGTCCAGGCTAGAACCCAGCACCGCATAAGAATCAGTACAATCCCTCACCTCTACCCGCAGCATGAACTTCATACGGTTCAGGTAGTCGGCCAGGGGCGCAGCCTGCTCCCGCTCAGTGATGAGCCAGACCGTCTGCTCCCTTTCAAGAGCGTAGGCAGCGAATTCAATACGGCCCTGGGGGGTCAGGAGCAGAAGCTCGCTAGAGTCTCCCTCCCCCAGCCCGGTCAAGACCTGGCTGGAAAGAGTAGTGAGCCAGCTGAGGCGGTCTTCACCAGTAACCGTTAGCAGGCCCAGGTTGGACTGATCAACCAGGGTCAGGCGCGAGCGCCGGGCCAGGGCCCGCTGCTCAGCCATAGGGTTGCCGTAGTGGGCTGCAACCCCGGCATCTGCGCCCGAGGCAGGAAAAGCGCCCGGGCGGGAGAGCAGGGGGCTATGGTAGGCAGTCACTACTGGTCACCTGCAAGGTTTTCCCCGCCAAAGAGGGTGGTGCCCAGGTTTTCTCCGGTCATAGATGAGGTCTTCCTGAGTTCAGCTGAGGCGTGCTTTTGGAGTTTGCCGTTGTCTGGGTTTGCAGTTTCCCAGTCCCACATCAGGTTGCCGTTGACCAGGCCCCAGAGGCGAACTGAGCCACCGTAGGGCTTGCTGATATCGTCCTTGAGCAGGTTGCCCGTCTGCATACGCACCACCGGGCCCTTAATCATGCCAACATAGTTTTCGCTAAGGCCGCCGGGGTGGGCGATAGTCGCTAGCAGGTTGAAGCCGCCGTCCTCATTGCGCAGGGACTCCACTGAATCGGCGTTCTGGTGGACGGGAACCAGGTCGGCAGGCACCAGGCCGGGGCCGACATCGCCATCCAGCTGGGGGCGGTCAATCTGCCAGAAGCCGGTTTCAAGGGTGATGGTGCGTAGCTTCTGCTCCTGGTCATCGAGTAGGAAGCTTTCTGCCCGGTATTCGATGAAGGGCAGGCCCTCTTGGCTGAAGCTAATAATCTGCCCGAAGGGGGTAGATTCTGCCCCCTCGTACCAGAGGGAGCCGGTGCCCTCCCAGGTGCCCAGTAGCCAGGAGAAGGGTACAAGTTCAGGGGTTAGATTGGTGGGTATTTCAATAGTCATACCCCTATTCTACGTCTAGGGCCTGGCTGTTCTGGGCCTGAGGCTGGGCAGGTTAAAGCCCCCGGGCTTCGGTGCCCGGGGGCTGCTGGTAGGTGGATTGGGCCTGCCTACTTTTGGCCGCGGAAAAGACCTGTTAGGACAAAGCCAATGCAGGTGAAAATTGCCAGGCCTGCCAGGCCCAAGAGGACAAGGAAGAAAATTTCTAGTGCAAGGGTACTCATGTGACTAGCCTATCACGCGGGTGAGGAAAGTCGCAGAAACATAGCTGACAACGCCAATAAAAGCTACCGGTGTTACGCCCAAGGTAAGAGCCCCCCGGCGGGGTCCTTCCCGGGGGCCGGCGTAAATGAGGCGGGTGCCCATCAGGGCCAGGGCAACACCCAAGATCGTTCCAATGGCAATAACTGGCAGGTTACTTTCAGCCTCTTGGGCTAGGGCTGCAAGCCCAACCCAGCCTGCAAGGGAGACAGCGGCCATGACCCCAGAGACGGTAGAGATTACTGACTCTAGGCGGCCAAGGGCCCCTTCTCCGCGGGCTAGCTCTACCATGAAAGCTGCCACTACCCCCACTGAGGCTATGGCGGGCAGAAGTTCTAGGGGGGATCGGTGGGCCTGGAGCCAGGCTGAGAGGACTGAGGCAAGCCCCACGGCCAGAATGGTGAGGCTGTGGGAGGTAATCCGCCGCCTGCCCCGCAGCTCAGCTACCCCGGTTGCCGCCGGCCAGCCTAGGGCGATGAGCAGGGCAGCTACAGAGCTGACCAGGGCGGTCAGGCCGATTGAGAGGCTGGCTGCCAGCATCAGGGCCAGGAGGGTGAGCAGGGCTGAGATGGCTACTAGGCGGTAGCGGGAGCGGGGGGTAGCACCGATCCTGCCGAGGGGCCCAGAGTAGACCTTAAGCTGGGTTTTCTGCTTGGCTCGGCGAAGTTTTGAGAGCTCAGGTAAGAAGGTTTCAATAACCTTCTGGGGTTGAGATTCTTGTGGTGTCACGGTGCGGGTATCAACATTCTCTGGGTGGGCCAGGTTAGCTGAAGTTCCTGGCCGGTTTTGTGTGTTCTCTAATCTTCGCGCATTTCTTAACTATTTATCAATGTTCAAGCCAGCGTTTTATACTGGATGACGGAGCGATAAGCGCAAGGAGCCTAAATATGTTGAAAATTATTGTCCTCAGTGACTCAACGGCAGATGGCGCTGAAGTCTCCCAGGCCCTAGGCCTGCTGACCCACCAAATCACGGTTTTACCCCTTGCAAGTTCTGCCGGTCAGCTAGGTCAGCTGGCCCCTGACCTTGTGATGATTGATGGGCGAGATCAGTTAGTGGCAGCCCGCAATGCCGCCCAGTTACTCAAGGGATCTGGCCTCTCGACCCCCTTACTGATGGTCCTTACTGAGGGAGGAATGGCCGCTGTAGCTCCCCACTGGATGATTGATGATATTGTTCTGGCAACGGTGGGCCCAGCCGAGCTTGAGGCCCGCTTACGTCTGCTTTCTGCCCAGCAGCAGGAAGAAAATGAACCTGAGAAGACGGTCATTAGGGTTGGGGCTGTCACCATTGATGAGGCCTCTTATTCGGCCCGGATTCAGGGCAGCCCCCTGAACCTGACCTATAAGGAGTTTGAGCTTCTCAAGTACCTGGCCCAGCACCCGGGGCGGGTCTTGACCCGGGCCCAGCTGCTTTCTGAGGTCTGGGGCTATGACTACTACGGTGGAACCAGAACGGTAGATGTGCATATTCGACGGTTGCGCTCCAAGCTGGGAACTGACCATGAGCAGCTGATTACAACTGTTCGTAACGTAGGCTATAGCTTTAGTTCTCCCCGCCCCTAGGCCTTAGGCTGGCAGGGCCCTTCAGGCAGGCCCCCAGGGGGCTGGCTCTAGGAGGCCTACTTGAGCTGACGAATGGCCAGCTCTGACGCTCAAAGCGGGTAAAGTGGGTAGGAGTCAAACTGTCAAGGGAGGAGCAAGTTCATGGACGCACTCAGGCTAGTAGCCCCCGCCCCCAGCCCCCAGCTTCTGGAGTTCTTTAAGAGCCTTCAGGCCTCTGCCCTTCAGTTCGATGCTGCCCCGCCCTTTTCTGACCAAAGTCAGGTAGAAATCACTAAGGCCCTGACCGACCCCAGTTGGCCGGAGCGGCTTAAAATCTTTCAGCTTCTGAACCAGGCCGAGCCCCTGGGTTTGGCCCTCTTCGTTAAAGAGGGCCAAGCCTGGGTTCTTGAAGCTGCCCTGCTGCCGGCCTACCGGGGCAGGGGCTGGGGCCGCTTCCTTCTTGAAGAAAGCCTCAAGGCCTTCAGGCCTGAGCAGCTCAAGGCCTGGGTGCATGGCGGTTCTGATCCTCAGAGCCCGGCCCAGCTGGCGGCCCTGACCCTAGCTGCCAGCCTAGGTTGGGAGCTTGAGCGGGAGCTCTATAAGCTGGCCCTGCCCCTTACAGACCAGGTTCGGGCCCATCTGCAGGCAGCTGCCTTAGAAACTCCCCTTCCGGCGGGTCTGCTTTTGCGCCCCTACCAGCTGAAGGACGCGAGCGCCTGGGTTGCCCTCAATGCCCGGGCCTTTGCCGACCACCCTGAGCAGGGCAGGCTCACTGAAGCTGATCTTTCTGCCCGCCTGGCCCAGGACTGGTTCCGGCCGGAAGGCTTCTTCCTGGCCGAAGAAGAAGCTACAGGCGCCCTAGCTGGCTACCACTGGACTAAAATCCCCCAAAGCGAGACCCCCCAAAGCGAGACCCCTCAGAGCGAGATCCCCGCTCAGGAGGCAGCAGAGCAGCTAGCTGAAGGTGAGGTGTATGCCCTTGGCATTGACCCAAGCTGGCAGGGGCGGGGCCTAGGCAGGAGCCTTACCCTCAGCGGCCTAGCCTACCTGGCCCAGGCCAGAAGCGAGCAGGCCAGAAGCGAACAGGCCAGAAGCGAACAGACCCAAGGCCAGAAGACCCACAGTGAGCCTGGCCGCCTCTTAGACCGCCTGGTCCTCTACGTAGATGCCAGCAACACACCGGCCTTCAGCCTCTACAGCTCCTTAGGCTTTAGCCCCCTGAGCCTTGACCGGCAGTATAGGGTCTAGCCCCCCTCCCCCAAACTTTGAGCCACACTCAATGAAGACCTGCACCTGATGAAAGGAAAAGATGACTACCTCCCAGGCCCACCACCCTCCAGCCCATCCCCATATCAACGGTGATATCAATAAGCTGGAGCGGGCAGAGACCAGAGTTGACCGCATTGAACTCGGCGAGAAAATCAAGCACCCTAACCTTGCTGGTGACTTTGGGGTTGACCGCTTCCTAGACCGGGAAATCAGCTGGCTCCAGTTCAACACCCGCGTCCTTGAACTGGCAGAAGACCCCAATCTCTACCTCTTAGAGCGGCTGAACTTCCTCTCTATTGTGACCAGCAACCTCGATGAGTTCTTCATGGTGCGCGTAGCTGGCCTCAAGCGCCGTATCGCTGCCGGAATTGCTGTTCCTTCAGCCTCAGGGCTCTCCCCTGAGGAACAGATGGAAGAAATTGCTGAGGCCGCCCACGCCCTTCAGGACCGGCAGGCTAAGGTTTTCCATGAGCAGGTTTACCCTGAGCTTGAGAAGGAAAACATCAGGATTGTTGGCTGGGCTGACCTTTCAGAAGCTGAGCAGCAGGAACTCAGCCGCTTCTTCAGGTCTGATGTTTTCCCCATCCTCACCCCCCTAGCTGTTGACCCGGCCCACCCCTTCCCCTACATTTCCGGCCTGTCCTTGAACCTGGCCGTTATTGTGCGTAACCCTCAAACAGGTAAGGAGCTCTTTGCCCGTCTGAAGGTCCCTGAAACCATGGACAGGATGATCCCTGTAGGCGGAAACCGGGCTGTTAAGGCTTCAAGCGGTGAGGTCCGCTTCATCCCCCTAGAAGTCATCATTGCTGAGCACCTTGATGTTCTCTTCCCCGGTATGCAGGTCATTGAGCACCACACCTTTAGGGTTACCCGCAATGAAGATTTAGAAATGGAAGAGGACGACGCAGAAAACCTGCTCAAGGCCCTAGAAAAGGAACTGCTGCGCCGCCGCTTTGGCCCCCCGGTTCGCCTAGAGGTTGAAGACACCATCAACCCCACCATCTTAGAGCTACTGGTCTCAGAGCTCCGCATTGATGAGCATGAGGTCTACCGGCTACCGGCCCCCCTTGACCTGAGGGGCCTGGCAGATATCGCTAAGACTAACCGCCCTGCCCTGCACTACCCTAAGCATGTAGCCCATACCTCCCGCTGGTTGAACGCTAACGAAACCGCAAAGGCAGCCGACGTTTTTTCTGCCGCCCGCAACCACGACGTTCTACTCCACCACCCCTACGACTCCTTCGCAACGAGCGTCCAGGCCTTCTTGGAGCAGGCAGCAGCCGACCCCGCCGTCCAGGCCATTAAGCAGACCCTCTACAGGACCTCTGGGGACTCTCCCATTGTTGATGCCCTCATTGAGGCAGCTGAGGCCGGCAAGCAGGTTCTGGCCCTGGTAGAAATCAAGGCCCGCTTTGACGAGCAGGCAAATATTGAGTGGGCCCGCAAACTGGAGCGGGCTGGCGTTCATGTGGTCTACGGGATCGTTGGCCTCAAAACCCACTGCAAACTTTCCCTGGTGGTCCGTAAAGAGGCTGACGGCCTGCGCCGCTACTGCCACATCGGTACCGGTAACTACCACCCTTCAACGGCCCGCTTCTATGAAGACCTTGGGGTTATCACCTGCGACCAGCAAATCGGTGAAGATGTTTCCCGCCTCTTTAACCAGCTTTCTGGTTACGCCCCCAAGACCACCTATAAGCAGCTCCTTGTTGCCCCCCGCTCCCTGCGCTCAGGCCTGATCGATAACATCAATAAGGAAATTGAGCACAAGAAGGCCGGGCACCGGGCAAAGATTCAGATCAAGTGCAACTCGATGGTCGATGAGGCCATTATTGATTCCCTCTACCGGGCCTCCCAGGCCGGGGTTGAGGTCAATGTGGTAGTGCGCGGTATCTGTGCCCTTCGCCCCGGTGTGCCGGGCCTGTCTGAGAACATTAAGGTCCGGTCAGTCCTGGGCCGTTTCCTGGAGCACTCTAGGGTCTTCACCTTTGAAAATGCTGGCAGGCCCAAGGTCTACATTGGGTCAGCTGACATGATGCACCGCAACCTTGACCGCCGGGTTGAGGCCCTGGTTCATGTGAAGGCTGAAGCCCACATCCGCTACCTGCTAGAAATGTTTGACCACTACCTATCAGAGAAGACCAGCAACTGGCACCTTGAGGCTGACGGTAGCTGGATTCGCCACCATATCGGTGCTGACGGTCAGCCCCTGCGTGATGTTCAGGCCTACTACCTAGCTTCTCGGCAGAAGAAGCGCTCCAAGCGCTAAGGCACCTTTCCCTTGACGATCCCTCAAGCAGGCGGTCCCGGCCCCTCCCCGGCCCAACAGAGGCGGGCCGCCTGCTCCCCAACTGGAGAACCCCTTTTATGCCCCACACTGAGTCCTTCTATTCAGCCCATACCTACGACGGTTCCCTCTCCATTAGCCGGAGCCAGGCCACCCAGGCTGCCATTAACGCCGCTGGGGCCCTGATCTGGCGCAAGCAGCAGGACCAGCTACAGGTTCTGATCATTCACCGCCCCCGCTACAATGACTGGTCCTGGCCCAAGGGCAAGCAGGACCCAGGAGAAACCCTCCCAGAGACAGCAGTGCGGGAAATCCGAGAAGAGGTAGGCCTGGATATCGTCCTTGGCTCCCCCCTGGCTGTAACCGGCTATGAGGTAAAGGGCAAGGCTAAGGAGGTCTACTACTGGGCAGCTGAACTACCGGCAGGCCAAAGCCCCCAGGCTGATGAGGGAGAGGTAGACCAGTTACGCTGGGTAAGCCCCAAGCAGGCCCGGTCCATGCTGACCAATGCAACCGACAAGACCCCCCTAGAGGCCCTGCTCCGCCTAGAGGCAAGCCACAACCTGAAAACCCGGGCCCTGATTCTGGTTCGTCATGCTAAGGCTAAGCCCAGGGGCAGCTGGGCTGGGGCTGAGGGGGAACGGTCCCTCGCTGCAACCGGCAAGCGGCAGGCCCTGGCCCTTGGCCGCCTGCTCAAGGCCTGGTCACCTGAGCGGGTTATTTCCTCGCCCTGGGTTCGCTGTATGCAGACGGTCTACCCCTACGCTAAGGGCTCTGCCCTGCCCATTAAAGAGAAGCGGGCCCTCACTGAGGCCCACCACGCCCGCTCCCCCAAGCAGGCCCGGAAGGTCTTTGAGTCCCTCTTTGAGAAGAAGGACCGGTCAGTCGTGCTCTGCACCCACCGGCCCCTGCTGCCCACAGCCCTGCAGGTACTTTCTGCCCGCCTGGGCAAGACCCTGCGCCAGCAGCTGCCCACTGAAGATCCCTTCCTCAAGCCAGGGGAAATGTGGGTTCTACAGGTATCAGTAGCCCGGCCCCAGCAGGTTGTCTCCCTTGAACAGGTCAAGGCCTTCGACGACTAAGCCACCAGCCTAAAAGACTCACCATAGAAGAAAGAAGCCGCCTTGAGTATCCCAACACCTTACGAAGACCTGCTGCGCGAAATCATGGAAAAGGGTGACGAAAAGTCTGACCGAACCGGCACCGGCACCAAGAGCGTCTTTGGCCGCCAGATGCGCTTTGACCTGGCTGACAGCTTCCCCCTGATTACAACGAAGAAGGTCCACTTTAAGTCGGTGGTCCTGGAGCTGCTCTGGTTCCTGCGCGGGGATTCTAACGTTCGCTGGCTCCAGGAGCGGGGGGTCAGCATCTGGGACGAATGGGCTGATGAGGATGGCGAGCTAGGCCCGGTCTACGGGGTGCAGTGGCGTTCCTGGCCGGCCGGGGATGGGCAGAGCATTGACCAGATCGCTAAGGTCATTGACTCTTTGAAGAATAACCCTGACTCCCGCCGCCATATTGTCTCAGCCTGGAACCCGGCTGAGGTAGATGATATGGCCCTCCCTCCCTGCCATGCCCTCTTCCAGTTCTACGTAAAAAGCAGGGAGGACGGGCAGAAGGAGCTCTCCTGCCAGCTCTACCAGCGCTCTGCTGACATGTTCCTAGGGGTGCCTTTCAACATTGCCTCCTACGCCCTGCTCACCCAGCTTATCGCTCAGGAGGTGGGCATGGTTCCCGGTGAATTTGTTTGGACGGGCGGGGACTGCCACATCTACTCCAACCACTACCAGCAGGTAGCTGAGCAGCTAAGCCGCCAGCCCTACCCCTACCCTCAGCTGCGGATTAAAAATAAGAAGGCCTCAATCTTTGACTACGAATTTGAGGACTTTGAGCTGGTGGACTACCGGCACCACCCCCTGATCAAAGCCCCCATTGCGGTCTAGGTGCAGGCAGAACTGTGAGCATCAAGGATCAGCAGCCAAGCCAGTCTGAGCCCCTGCCTGACCTGGCGGCCATCTGGGCCCAGACTAGAAAGGGGGTTATTGGCCGCCAAGGGGACATGCCCTGGTACGCCCCAGAAGACCTAGCCCACTTCAAGGCCCTCACCCTAGGGGCCCCGGTTCTGATGGGCCGGGTCACCTGGGAGTCCTTCCCTCCCCGCTTCCGCCCCCTGCCCGGGCGGCTGAACCTTGTGATTACGCGCTCTGTCTCCCAGCCTGAAGAAAAGGAGGGAGCCGTTTGGCTTCCCTCCCTCGACGCTGCTTTGAAGGCGGCCCAGACCCTAGCTCAGGGAGCTAGGACCTACTGGATTATTGGCGGTGGCTCCCTCTACGCCGAAGCCCTCAGCCGCACCGACCTGCCCGCGGTAGCAGGGGGCCAGGTGACCCGGGTGGAACGGACCCTCTTTGACCTAGAGCTGCCTGGTGACACCTACGCCCCCGAGCTGGGAGCCGACTGGACGCTGGTGGCCGAGGGCGCCCCCATCCGCTCAGAAAAGGGCTATGGGCTGGCTGGTGACGGTGAGAGGCTCCCTCTCAGCATGTGGTTCCAAACCCTGCACAAGACAAGGGCAGCGGGTCAGCGCCAATAGTCTGTGACAAACCTTGCAACCGAGAGTCTTTCCAGACCGTCCAGAATTTTAGCCACAGAATCTTCTAAACCGTACTCTTTACCTACTTTCTGAAACGCCTCTGGCAGCTGGCCAAGGATTTCTTTTACCAAGCCTTGGGATCGGCGCTTCGATAAACCTAAACGTTGCCCCTCAACTACCAGGTCCTCGTCAGAAATCTTGGTAAATTTATATTTTTTATTAATTGCCATAGGAAAAAAGGCATGTTTTTCATCATCAATATGTGCGGCAGCAGAAATTAAATCGTACAGTGGGGCAAACTCACTCCCATTCTCCCGATGCACCAAAGAATAGTTCTTGGCATGAGCATCTGTACCAACTACGCCTACATTGAACACCAAGCCTTTAAAGAATTCCTCTTGGAGACGTGAGCGATCCTCCGGCTTAGTTTTTTGACGGAACAGTTGGCCTATCTCACCAACTCCAGGGCCACCATCACGATGCTGATACTTCTTCTCAGGCGGCACACCCAGTGCTTGCAACAGGTCTTCCTGATGCACTCGATGAATTGCATCGTCAAGGATATACCGGTCGTAGCGGGGAACAATGACTGCTGTTAAGCTACTTTTTTCACTCCGCCACAGTTCAGGATCAACGGCATTGAGTCCACATTCAACGGCCGCTTTCATAGTTAAGAATTCAGTGATATCAATATTCTTAACAAAATAGTCATCATCCGTTTTAACAGGCTTAATGATATGGGTAGTGGCGATACCTGTTCCTGGCTGAACCCATTTACCCTCACTATTTCTAGTTAGAGATAGCTTTGGCTGGGCTCCTGCCACACTAAATCGAAAGGCGTCAGAAGTAATTAGTGTTTTCCCATGATAAAGCTCCCTGCTTTCTTCCAGCAGTTTTTCAAAATCTGTTTCATTCAGCACGGGTTGCTGAGAAAGGTTAGCTCTCTGCGCATCACTACTGCCCTTGCCCGGCGGCAAAAGTTGAAGAGCACCTGCAACGTCTTGTCCATAACGCTCAAGCAAACCAAAAATGGATCCTGGCGATACCCCTGCTGCGCGCGCCATATTTTCTAAAGCTTGAGTATTATCGGGTAAAAGCCCTCTAAGAAACGGTAGCGCTACTTTATTTTTATGTGTCCGACTTCGTTCAGACATAGACAGGGAAAGGGGTACCACACTTTTGTACCCTGGGGAATAGGTAAAAGCAATTTGACCATTTTTCTCCTCAAATGTGCCACACTGTTCGCCATCAAGGTAGACATTAAGTTTTTTCACGATGCAACCTTTACTTGAAGTTCTAGACCTAAGCTCCAAAACGCATCAAGTACCTTATAGAGCTCAACAGTTGGTTTCCCTTGTTCAAGGTCAATGTACCATTTGCGGGATACACCAATTTTGGCGGCTACCTCTTTTTGGGTAAGGCCAAGCTCCTCCCTCCGCAGACGGAGAACTTCACCCACCTCACCAGTAACACGTAGGGTACTTAAGATGACGGCTTCTTGCTTTACCATGCCACAACTGTAACCGAACGGTTACCTTAAGTAAAGTCACCGAACAGTTACCTTAGGCAAAGTCACCGAACGGTTACACACCTCTCAGCATGTGGTTCCAAACCCTGCACCGTCAGCAGGTAAAAGCTAGACTGAAACCATGACTTTTACATCTGGTGATTCTGTAGGTTTTGTTGGTTACCGCGGCATGGTTGGTTCCGTGCTCATGAAGCGCATGCTTGAAGAGGGCGACTTTGAGGGCATCACCCCGGTCTTCTTCTCTACCTCCCAGGCCGGCTCCCCCGCCCCCACCTTCGGCGGGGTTCTTGAGGAGTCTACCCTCAAGGACGCCCACGATATTGACGAGCTAGCCAAGCTACCTGTCATTGTCACCGCCCAGGGCGGCGACTACACTAAGGCCGTCCACTCCCAGCTACGGGAGCGCGGCTGGAGCGGTATCTGGATTGACGCCGCCTCAACCCTGCGCATGAACGATGACGCCGTGATCGTACTTGACCCCATCAACCGCGACGTCATTGACCGCGGCCTGGAGACTGGTGTTAAGGACTTCATTGGTGGTAACTGCACCGTCTCCTGCCTGCTCATGGGCCTAGGTGGCCTTTGGAAGCAGGGCCTGGTTGAGTGGGGTACTTCCATGACCTACCAGGCTGCCTCTGGTGGCGGTGCCCGCCATATGCGCGAGGTGCTCAAGCAGTTTGGCGACATCAACGGCCATGTAGCAAGCGAGCTAGATGATCCTGCCTCTGCCATTCTTGAGATTGACCGCAAGGTGCTGGAACTGCAGCGCTCCGGCCAGCTGGATACCAGCCAGTTCGGTGTGCCCCTGGCTGGTTCCTTGATTCCCTGGATTGATTCTGATCTGGGTAATGGCCAGTCCCGTGAGGAGTGGAAGGCTGAGGCTGAGTCTAATAAGATTCTGGGCCTTGAGGGCGATGACCGTGTGGTTCTTGATGGCCTGTGCGTGCGTATTGCCACCATGCGCTCCCACTCTCAGGCGCTGACCTTGAAGCTCAAGGAAGACCTGACCGTTGAGGAAATCGAGAAGATCATTGATGAAGATAACCAGTGGTCAAAGGTTATCCCCAACACCAAGGATGCCACTGTTGAGGGCCTGACTCCTGTTGCAGCTTCTGGCACCCTGGATATCCCCGTGGGCCGTATCCGCAAGCTGAACATGGGCCCCCAGTACATTTCTGCCTTTACTGTGGGCGATCAGCTGCTCTGGGGCGCCGCAGAACCTGTGCGCCGCATGCTGAAGGTTGCGACCGGCACCCTTTAAACTGGTGCTATGACTAAGAAGGCGATGCCCCCGATTCACGACTCCCATCAGGAGCTGTGCGGGGGCATTCGCGCCTTAAATTTTAGGGTGGATAAGGAGTCAGACGTTCCGCCCTATTCCCAGCTGCGGCGGGCTATTATTGCGGCCCGAGCCTCTGGGGTGCTGGCTGCCGGGGATAGGTTGCCGCCTATGCGGGCGCTGGCTGCTGAGACTGGCCTGGCGGTCAATACGGTAGCCAAGGCCTATAAGGAGCTTGAGGCTGCTGGGGCTATTGAGACCCACGGTAGGGCCGGGTCTTTTATTAGGGCTATTGATTCAACTGCCCATAAGGCACAGACCCTGACCGAGAAGTACATTACCTCTATGCGCAAGCTGGGCTTTGAGGACCAGCAGATTCACCAGACCCTAGATCACATGCTGGGGCTGGAAAGTTAAAGACCCATGAGGGTGAAGCAGGCTAAGCCTCTACAATCCCCTACAGTGGCAGCCCGTGGGGCAGTAGTGCTGCTGGTTTTTCCGCCCCTTCCAGCGGGCAGCTGTGCGGCGGCGGTTCACCCGCTGGCGCTTGGCCTCTAGCTGCCGCCAGGTACTTAAGAGCTTAGCCTTCGCCCAGATGTTCAGCCGATGGGCCCAGTGAAACTCGGTGCCCCAGAGGCTCATGCCCATAAAGATAAAGAGCCAGCCCGGGCCGGGAGTGATGAGCATAATCAGGCCTGCAAGAATACAGAAGAAGCCCAGCCCGATAATCAGCAGCCGGTAAAGCAGCAGCAGGGCAGGGTGGCGGCCCATCAGGGCGCGGAAACGCTCCATGCGCTGGTGTAGTTTTCCGCCCTGCCCGCTTGCGATTTCTTTCTCTAGGCTCATCAGGCCTCTTACTTAGAGGTTAAAGCCAACGATGACCGGCTCAGGTACCAGGTAGATCCCAAACTCCTTCTCTACCCCGGCCCGAACGGCCCTGGCAATGGCCGCAATGTCGGCGGTCGAAGCGCCCCCGCGGTTAGTAATGGCCAGGGTGTGTTTGGTTGAGAGAGAAGCTCTACCGCCGGCAAGTTCTAAGGCTGCCCCTTCAAGGCCGAAGCCCTTCTCAAAGCCGGCCCGCTGGATCAGCCAGGCAGCTGAGAGCTTGACCATACCCTCTAGGGGCTCACCGGCTGGGGTGCTTGCCGGGTAGCGGGGGGCATCCTCAGGGAGCTGGGCGGCAAGGTCCTGCTCCACGATGGGGTTGGTGAAGAAGGAACCGGTGGAGTAGGTGTCCCGGTCGGCAGGATTCAGCACCATACCCTTACCGGCCCGTAGGCGCAGCACGGTTTCTCGCACGAGCTTAGAGTCAGCCCGCTCCCCTACCTCTACCCCTAGCTGGCGGGCCAGCTCAGCATAGCGGATGGGGGCAGACTGGGAGCCGTGCGGCAGCTGGAAGTCTACGGTCAGTACCACGTAGCGGGGGGAACCGTTGACGGTGGACTGCTTGAGGATTGAGTCCCGGTAGGCAAAGGTGAGATCTGTGTTAGCGAAGGTCTTGTAGTTACCGGTCTGGCGGTCCCAGGTGCGCACTGAGGCGATGGTCTGGGCCACCTCAGCCCCGTAGGCTCCCACGTTTTGTACGGGGGTGGCTCCCACAGTGCCGGGGATTCCTGAGAGGGCTTCTAGGCCAGAGAGTTCCTGTTCAACAGCGTAGGCTACTAAGTCATCCCAGCTATGGCCAGCCTGCACCCGCAGGGTGGTGCCGCCGCAGGCGTAGTCGCTGACGGTCTCAATACCGGTTGAGGCGATATGCACTACTGCCCCGTCGAAGCCTTCATCGGCTACCAGCAGGTTAGAGCCCCCACCGACCACCAGCAGGTCTTCCCCTGCATGGTCGGCGGCGCTTACGGCATCAATAATTTCCTGCTCGCTGCTGGCCTCGATAAAGAGGCGGGCGGGGCCGCCCACAGCGGCAGTGGTCAGTTCACTTAAAAGCTTGTCAGTCACGCTGCCTATTCTACCGGCTTAGACCGGGCGCCGCCTGTCTGCCCCCTCAGCTGTAGCTGGGAGCCGCCCCAGAAGGGCCTGCCCCCTACCCGACCTAAAGTTTTTCGGTATGGAGGGTGCGGCTGGGCTTCTTAGGGTCTAGCTGGCTGGTCAGCAAGAGGGAAACCAGCACAAAAACCAGGACGGCTAGCAGGCCCTTGCGGATGCCGAAGTGCTCCCCCAGCAGGCCCAGCAGAGGCGGGCCACCCAGGAAGGCTGCGTAGCCGATGGTTGAGACGACCGAGACGCGAACGGCGGCCTTGAGCGGGTCGTCGGAGGCCGCTGACATACCGGTGGGGAAGCCTAGGGAGGCGCCGAGGCCCCAGACTAGCAGGCCAACAAACCCCAGGGGCAGGTTGGGGGCGAAGATGAAGAGGGCCAGGCCGATCAGGGCCAGGGAGCAGGTGATCCGCAGCACCGGCACCCGGCCATAGCGGTTGAGCAGGGCGGTGCCGCCAAAGCGGCCTACCATCATGGCCACAACAAAGGTGAAGTAGCCTAGGGATCCAATGGTATTGCTGCTGCCGTAGTCATGGGTGAGGGCCAGGGCTACCCAGTCGTTGGCTGAGCCCTCGGCCAGGGCCATACCCAGCACAAAGAGGCCAATCAGGATGGTCTGCTTATCGCGCCAGGCGTCGCGCACCCGGTAGGAGCCGACGGCGGCAATGGCCTGGGTGTCGTCCTGGCCGTAGTTTTCGCTCTGACAGTTTTTGAGGGAAAAGAAGACTAGGGCGGCAACTGCCAGGGCAAAAAGGGCCATGTGGACGGCAAAGGGCAGGCCCAGACGGGTATCCAGGGTGCCGATGGCGGCGCCAACAACAGTGCCGATCGAGAAGAAACCGTGCATGATGGGGGTGACGTAGCGGCCCAGGGCCCGCTCATTGGCAACCCCCTGCACGTTGGAGGCCACGTTAGATACTGCGCTGCCTAGGCCCTGGAAGATCAGGCCCAGCAGGGTCAGGGGCAGGCTGGCTAGCTGCACGCCCAGGCCGATCAGGAGCATACCGCTGACGGTGGTGGTGTAAGCTGCTGCGATACAGCGGATGGCGCCGAAGCGGGCCACGAGGCTGCCCGAGAAGCTGACGGCGCAGAAGGAGCCGATGGTCATGCCCAGCAGGAGTAAGCCCATGGGCCCGGAGCTGAGCTCCAGCCCCTTAGCCACATCGGGCAGGCGGGTGAGCAGGGCAGATACCACTAGACCACTGGCAAAGAAGAGCCCCAGCACCGCCCTGTACCAGGTTTTGATCTGCCGGTCTGAAAGCTGGGTCTGGTGATTCTGTTCCATGGTGGGTAAGGTCGATTCTCTTGCTGTCTGATCTGTCTTTCTTACCCATTCTATTCTGGCTTCTTTGACCGAGAATTCAAGGAACCAGAAGCCCTCAGACCTAGTAGCGATACTGAGGCATTCAGAGTTTACCCTTACCCACTACCCCTCTGAGTTAGGGGTTTCGATGCAGGAAATATTTCAACTATATTACACAAGAAATATAACAATTTGATATACATCACCCACCCCTATTGACCAGAACACACTCATACCCTAGAGTTACCTTAAGACCCACAGAAAGGAGCAGGCAGAAGACGGAAGACAGAAGACAGAAGACAGAAGACAGAAGGTGATTATAGTGAAACAAGGATTAATCAGGAAACTTGCCACAGGAATATGCGTTACAGTATTCACACTAGCCAACTTTCAGTTTGCACATGGAGAAGCAAGCAACTTTCCACAACAAGCGAACGCTACAAGTACATATAACCATGCTGAAGTTGAAAGATTCTTAAGCAAATACGGAGTTGCGCGCGAAACACAAGCTTCACTTTTTGAAAAGCTAGAGAAGGGTGAAATTTGGGATTCAATGCGTGGAGTAGAAGCTGTAAACGAGGTTAGAATCAATCGATTAGAAACACTTTCAACCTATCCAGACGGATCAGTTGCTGTTTTTTCAATATATGACGGCACAGAGGGATTGGGAGCAACACCCCCTAGCATGGCACTGCAATCCGTTTCGGACTGCTCATTCTCTGGCAGTCATTACGCAATGTACTGGAAAAATTGTTTAGCTAAATGGTCCTACGGAACAACTAGCTACACACTCCGATTCAACTACAGACATGACCAGGGAGGCTGGGGAATATCCGATTATTGGGAACCTCTGTATAGAAGCTTCAATGGAAGCATCACAAATACCAACATTGTTCGATACTCTGATACATTAGTAACCTACTATGCAGACTACTCAGACAACCATGGAGGCAGTCATAGAGTAAAAAATAATTTAAGGGTCCACAAGTCGCAGGCATGGACGGAAAATGGATAGGAAAATAACTCATGAGCCTAGAACTAATCAGTATTTTCTACACCATCGAACGCTTAATATTATTTTCTGTTCAGTGCATTGGATTACCTGTCATCATAATTTACGGGATCATGGCACTCCGAAGCCAGCATCGTAAAAACCTCCTCCAAATTAAAAAAATGAATGAATCTAACAAATTTGACAGCAACACTTAAGCTCCAGAATATAAAACCACAACAATAGGGTGACCCTTCAACTAGAAGGGCCACCCTAAATTATTTATTGACAAGCTATAAGGCTTACCCTGCTAGCTAGGGTAAGCACGGGCGCAAATAGCTGCCAGTGAGCTTCTAGAGTTGCACCAGGGCCTGGGCCTTCATTAGCACCTTCTGCTCCTTGCCCTCGGTGTCAGGGGCGGTGACGGTCAGGTCAATACGGGCTGTGCGGGCTTCTGGATCCAGGGCCCCTACCTTACCGGCAACCGAGATGACATTACCGCCGGTAGCCGGGGAGGCGGCGTCCTTAGCATCGGGCACCGGAACGGGCTTAGAGAAGCGGGTCTGGTAGTCCACAATTGCAGCAGGATCGCCCACCCAGTCAGTCACCAGCTGTACGGCAGCGCCCATGGTGAACATGCCGTGGGCAATCACGCCGGGCAGGCCCACAGCGGTTGCGAAGCGCTCGTTCCAGTGGATGGGGTTAAAATCGCCGGACGCACCCGCGTAGGCCACCAGGTCAGCCCGGGTGACGGGAATCTGGCGGGTAGCAATCTCGGTGCCCTTTTCAAGGGAATCAAAAGAAATAGTCATGGCTTAGTCCTCCGCCCGAACCAGCAGTGATGAAATGCAGGTAGCGACCTTCTCGCCTGCTACAGTGGTAATTTCTTCGCGGGTGGTCAGCATAGCGCCAGCCCCCATGACCCGCAGGCTATCGACGTGAACCTCGGTCAGCAACTCATCCCCGGCCACAATCGGGCGGTGGTGGGTAAAGCGCTGGTCAGCGTGGACAACCCTAGAAAAGTCAATGCCTGCCTCTGGGTCAGAAATCAGGGCAGCATCGGCCTTCTGGGCCAGGATAATCGCAAAGGTGGGCGGGGCAATCAGATCGGCGTAGCCGGCCGCCTGGGCTGCCTCTAGGTCAAAGTGCAGGGGGCTGACTGCCTTGACTGCTCGAGCAAATTCACGGATTTTTTCTCGCCCCACAGCATAGGGCTCAGTGGCCGGGTAGCTGCGGCCCACAATCTCTTCATTAATAGCCATAGAAACTACTCTACAAAGAAAAAACCTGTCAAGCTAATGCTTGACAGGTTATCTGAGCCCCGACCGGGAATCGATCCCGGGACCTCCATCTTACCAAGATGGCGCTCTACCACTGAGCTATCGGGGCGTAGCGGTGGACGGGCTCGATCCGTCGACCTCACGATTATGAGTCGTGCGCTCTAACCAGCTGAGCTACACCGCCAGGTATAAACCACATGGGCTCATACGAGAGCCCCGACCGGGAATCGATCCCGGGACCTCCATCTTACCAAGATGGCGCTCTACCACTGAGCTATCGGGGCAACAGATACTAGCTTACGGTACATTGTTTAGTAAACGCAAATCCAGAACCTGTTTTTTGAGGTGTTCTAGGGCACAACCTTAGAACTTTTTGCGGCCCTTCTTCTTACCACCGAAGTCCTTGCCGCCGAAGTCGCGGTCGAACTTCTTCTTGCCGCCAAAGTCCTTCTTACCGTAGCCGCGGTCGTCGCGGTCGAACTTCTTTTTGAAGCCCTTACCGCCAAAGTCCTTGCCGCCGAAGTCGCCGTCGCGGTCAAACTTCTTGCCGCCGCCCTTGGGGCCACGGTCTTTCTTGATGTTGATGAATTCGCCGGCTACCTGGGTGTCGCGCAGGCGGTCGAAGAAGTCACCGGGCAGTTCTGCTTCGGGCAGGGAGACGATGGTGAAGTGCTGGCGGATGTCGATAGCGCCCACCTGATTGCCCTTGAGGCCGCCTTCGTTGGTGAGGGCACCGACGATCGCTGCCGGGGACACGCGGGAAGAGCGGCCGACGTTGAGCTTGTAGTCAACCATGCCTTCTTCTGAGTGGCGGCGGCCGCCGCGGGGCTTGTCGTCGCGGTCGAAGTCGCGGTCGCGCTTCTTGCTCTTGGGTTCGGGCATTTCTTCAGCAAGGAAGGGGCGGCCCTGCTGGGCGATGACGGCCAGGGCTGCTGCGATTTCTTCGCCCTCAATATCGTGCTCTAGGGCGTAGGCGTCGATGAGTTCGCGGAAGAAGGTGAGGTCTTCGGTTTCGATAGTGTCGGTGATCTGCTGGGCGAACTTCTGCTTGCGGTTGCTGTTCACGTCGTCCACGGTGGGCATGTGCATTTGCTCGACCTGCTGGCGGGTTGCCTTTTCGATTTGGCGGAGCATGTACTTTTCGCGGGGGGTCATGAAGAGAATAGCTTCGCCCTCGCGGCCTGCGCGGCCGGTACGTCCAATGCGGTGCACGTAGGATTCGGTGTCGTGGGGGATATCGAAGTTAACGACCAGGGAGATACGCTCAACGTCCAGGCCTCGGGCGGCGACGTCGGTAGCGACCAGGATGTCGATTCGGCCGTCACGCAGGGCTTCGACGGTGCGTTCACGCTGGTTCTGGGGGATGTCACCGTTAATGGCGGCAGCCTGGTAGCCGCGAGCCTTGAGCTTATCGGCGACCTCTTCGGTTTCCTTCTTGGTACGGACGAAGGCGATGACGCCGTCGTAGTCCTCAACCTCAAGCACGCGGGTCATGGCTTCGAGCTTGTGGGAGTGCATGACCTGCATGTAGCGCTGGCGGATGTTGGCGCTGGTGGTGGTCTTTGACTTGACGCGCACTTCGACGGGGTCGTTGAGGTACTTGTC